>CAYXBZ010000028.1:0-8822 GCA_964463605.1 uncultured Pseudomonadales bacterium
CGCCAACAACAACTACTTGCCAGAAGAGTTCAAGATTTGGAGTTAAAGCTGGCTCAAACTTATGTGCAGTTGGGAGAATTGGATCAACTTGAAAAAGAGAATCAACAGTTGCGCCAACTGCTCAACAGCACCGATCGTACTCTTAATCGAGTAGTTTTGACTCAACCCATTCTCTCATTTGCTCAGCCAGTAGTGAGTATCCCCAGAGACATGGAAATTATCGAAGGATCGGCGGTGTTAATAGAAGGTACCCTAATTGGCTTGATAAAAGAGAAAAAAAATGATGTGGCGGTAGTAAGTTTGCTTTGGCAGAAAGATGCAGCCTTGGTTTTGGCTGAAACACCATCGGGAGTACAAGGGATTGTCAGAGGCGATGGAAGACGAGTGATATTTACAGAAATTCCCATTGATGAGGAAATAGAAATAGGGCAGAGGGTGTTGACGGCTGGTCAAAGAGGAGTTGAGGGAGGCTTGTTTGTTGGAGAGATAAGAAGCATTATTTCTGGTGAGTCGTCGGCGGTGAAAACAGCGGTGTTGGAACAGTATGTGTCGTTTTATCAGGCAAGTCTGGTGGAGATTCGTTTGTAATTGGTGAATATAATTGGCGAATTTACTGATTTTGAGATACAACACAGTGGCGAAATTTGAGGGATTTTTTTAATCAGTGATTAATAAATTAACAACAAAACAGTCAGCAAACTTGCAAAAATTGAGGAGAGATATTAACCAATGATAAAAGTATTTCAAAAAATAGCTATTCAATTACTCAAGATAATTGCTCTGATTTTTTTGCTGAGTTTTGAAAGAGTAATAGGGTTGCCATTTTTGTTTACATTGCTTGCTTTAATTTGGCTTGACAGCATCAAAGAAAAAAAACTAGCTCGACCTTTGCTGATATTACTTTTTAGTTTTTTAATGGCTGTTTTTTATCATGGGGCTTGGCTAGCAACGTTACTTGTTTGGTTGGTCTCGGCTTGGGCAATTTCTATCAGAGGCACAGTTGTCAGAGGAAAAAAACGAAGCTTTCTTTTGGTGGTAGTGTTACAGAATCTTATTTGGCTTTGGTGGTTAAACATCACTGCCAACTTTGTTTTAATTGCTCAATTAATCATAAGCTATATTTTGGTAGTTTTGTGGTTAAGAGTCTTTAAGAAGGAAAAACGAACATGAAAGAGATCTCTTTTTCTTCTCCAAGGCATAAGAAAAATTCATCGACCTCATTAATTTTAAGAGAAGCTCAAGAAAATTTTAACAAAAGTTGTTATAAAAAAATTTGGGTATTATCCTTTGTTTTTTTAGCTGTGATTGTTACACTTTTATCTCGCTTGGCTCATCTGCAGTTAGTGCAAGGCTCTTATTATCGACAACTTGCTGATGCAAATCGATATTTTCATCAAGTTGTTCCGGCTGAAAGAGGTGTTTTTTTAGATCGATATTTTCAACCTCTGGTGTATAACAAAAAAATATATTATCACAATCAATCTGACGATCTTTATCCAGAAAAGAATCGAGTAGATCAACACACAGCGATGAAGTTGATGGCAGAGGAAGATTGGCGAGTAACCTATGAGTTGCGTCGTCAGTATCTCTATCCACAAGAATTGGCTCATGTGTTGGGTTATCTAGCCCCAGTAGAGGCTCAGGAGCTGATTAATAATCGTCAACTGAAAGTTAGGGACTGGGTGGGAAAACTAGGTTTAGAGCAGAGCTACGATCAGATCTTGCGAGGCAAAGATGGATACCAAGTTTTTGAAATAGACACATTCGGAAAAAAGCAGCGATTGATCAACGAATTTGAGCCACAGTCCGGATTTGATATTCAAACAAGCCTAGATCCATATCTTTCAAAAGTTGCTTATAAAGCTATGGGTGAGATGCTTGGGGCTGCTATAGTTTTAGACGCTGATACAGGTCAGATTTTATCATTGGTAAGTACACCTTCGTTTAACAGCAACAACCTTGGAGGAACGGTTCTTAATGAGACTGAGGAGGCTGCTAGACAGCTGGAAGTTCGTCGATATTTTCAAGATGAAAGAAAACCGTTCTTTAATAGGGCTATTGGAGGGGTGTATCCTCCTGGGTCGGTATTTAAGATGGTCACATCAGTGGCTGGTCTTGAAGTTGACGCTTTTGATGAATATAAGACTGTGCTAGATGAAGGAGTTTTGAGAGTAAATGATTATGAATATGCCAATTGGCTTTATACCGCCAGAGGAGCTACCGATGGAGAAATCGCTCTAGTTAGAGCAATTGCTAGAAGTAATGACATATATTTTTATAAAGCAGCAGAATGGACAGGCCCTACCAATCTAGCTCGTCAGGCACGGGAGTTTGGTTTTGGAGAATTAACCAATGTTGAGTTGTCTGGTGAGGCGTGGGGGCTGGTACCTGATCCCGCCTGGAAAGAAGAGGTGATGGGAGAGCGTTGGTTCCTGGGAAATACGTATCACTTTGGTATTGGACAAGGAGATATGGCAGTAACACCGCTACAAGTGGCTCAGATGATTCAAACACTTACAAAAAAAGGAGAGTTGTGTCAGCCAAGGTTGGTTGTTGATGATGGTAAAAATGAGTGGTCGGCAGAGAGTTGCAGAAATTTAGGATTGGATGAAAGATCAATTGAGTTGACTGTAAGAGGAATGATTGCTGCTTGCCAGCCCGGAGGCACTGGTGCCTTGCTGTTTAAATATAATCAAGACTATCCACTTGCTTTGGAGAACTCAAATGCGCTTGAGTTACTTGAGGAGGGAGCGGTTGGGTGTAAGACTGGCACCAGTGAATTTGGAGGTCAAGATGAGCGTGGTAGGCGACGGACTCATGGTTGGTTTGTTGCTAATACCACAGTTAATCTAGACGACTTGGAAAGAAATCTTGAGATAAAGATCGAGCAGATGCAAGAGGGAATTTTTGAAGAGAATGAAGTATTTACTCTTGATGAGCTTCAACAATGGCTCGAATTAGTTAAGAAGCACGGATTTCCAAAAAGGATTGCCTTGGTGGCACTGACAGAAAGTGATGACACCATTCCATATAAAGAGGGGTCTAGAGAAGCGGCCCCAGTGGTAGATGCAATCTTGAGATGGTTAAAGTAATTTTCGGCTGTAACAATTGATCTAATATAGAGCAATTATCATTTTCCTACGGTTAATTTCAGTTTTCAAAGATAAATTGATAACTGATGATGAACCAAGCAAACACTACCTTACTTCCTCCATCAGAAAGACGTTTTGTACAAAATGACCAACTTCAATTGCTATTGAATGGTTGTTCTGGGCTTTCTGATACTGATAAAAAATACTGGACGGCCTTATTTTCTGTTGATGGAGTTGGTCCTAGCACCTTTTTTCTGATTGCTAACTACATGAATAAAAACCGAATATCGTGGTCTGATTTTTGGGTCAATAAAAATAATGTTTGGTCAAAAATGTCGTTTTCAGATGAACTTGGTAGATCAATTAAAAAATTCCAAAATGAGTATGAAATAGAGTCATATTGGAAGTGGCTTATGTCAAAAGATATTTCGGTGCTTGATATTACTCAAAGCGAGTACCCCAATTTATTAAAACAAATTTATGATCCACCTCCCATTTTATTTGTCAAAGGTGAATTAAGTTTGTTGAGCAATCTTCCAATTGCTATCGTTGGAACTAGAAAAATGACAGCATATGGAAAAATGGTAACACAAAAAATTGTTCAAGAATTAGTGGCTAATGATGCGTGCATAGTTTCTGGATTTATGTATGGAGTTGATGTGGAGGCGCAAAAAACTGCCATAAGCCAAAATGGAACAACGGTGGGTGTATTGGGTTACGGTTTTGATCACATCTATCCAGGCAGTCAACACCGATTGATTAATCAAATGATAGCAACAAAAAAAGCAACATTTATCAGTGAATATCCTCCTTTTCTTCGAGCTACCAAAGGAACTTTCCCAAGAAGAAACAGAATTATTGCAGGCTTAAGTTTGGGAGTAGTGGTAACCGAGGCTGGAGTAAAAAGTGGGACTCAAATTACCGTAGATTTTGCTCTAGATTATGGGCGAGATATCTTCGCCGTCTCTGGCCCAGTGACCAGTCCGTACCATGAAGGGGTGAAGCAAATGTTGAACTTAGGGGCGATGTTGGTAGGCAGTGGTCTTGAAGTGTTAAACAATCTATCAGCGAAAAATTGGCAGGGAAGAGAGACCAATAGTTTAAAAAAACAGCTGGAACCAGATTCAAAACTTAGTGCTTATCTGTTAAGGCTTAATGCTTGCCAAAGAGCGGTTGTCCAAGCCTTGATGATTATGCCTTTAACAAATAGAGAGTTGGCAGATCAACTTAACTTAAATCAAACCGAAACCACCAACTGTTTAACTGATCTTGAAATTCGAGGAATGGTAGAACTTGAAGCAAACAAATGGTCCTTAAAGAAAGATTTGAGGGCAAAAATCAGTTAATAAAATAGATCTTACTTGTCTATTAACATGGGTTGTGGTTTATAATGACGCATTGAAGTTGTTAAACTGTTGCTAACAAAAAAATGAAAGAAAGTTATGAAACTTGTAATTGTTGAGTCACCAACCAAGGCTAGAAAATTAGCTGGTTACCTGGGAAAAGATTATCAGATTAAAGCATCGGTGGGTCATGTTAGAGATCTACCCAAGAGTAAGCTGGGGGTTGATCTGGAGAATAATTTTGAACCTACTTATCAAGTTCCAAGAGGTAAAGGTAAAGTAGTCAAGGAGCTGCAAAAGTTAGCCAAAGGCTCTGACACGATTTATCTGGCGATGGACCCCGATCGTGAAGGGGAAGCAATTGCCTGGCATGTCCAGCAGCTACTACTTGAGAAGGGGGCCGAGGATCCGGGGCAGTATCTGCGCTGTACTTTTAATGAGATTACCAAAACTGCTGTTGTTAAGGCCATTGAAAATCCAGGCGACATTAACAGCAATTTAGTAGATGCCCAGCAAGCACGCCGAGTGCTTGATCGTTTGGTGGGATATCAAATTTCGCCTGTTTTGTGGAAGAAGATTCGCTACGGTTTGTCTGCCGGTAGAGTTCAGTCGGTGGCTTTACGCCTAATCGTGGAGAGAGAGCGGGAGAGGGACGCTTTTGAACCTGAAGAATACTGGGAGATTGAGGTGGCGGTTGATTCCAGCAAAAATTCTCAGAAAAGCAAGTTGCCAGAGAATATTTTTGTTGAGGGCAAGATTGTGGAAGATCTGCCATTGGAAGTCTTGGCAGTTCAACTCCACCAAATTAATGGCAAAAAACACGGAATTGATAGTGAAGAAAAAGCAAAGCCAGCCATTCAAGATTTGGAAAACGCCAACTATAAGGTGGCAGATATCGAGCGCAAAGAAAGAAAACAGTCCAGTAGGCCTCCCTTTACTACCTCAACTTTGCAGCAAACGGCGGCATATACTTTAGGCTTTTCGGCCAAACAAACCACGATGCTGGCTCAACAGTTGTACGAGGAAGGATTGATCACTTATCACAGAACTGATGCTATGACCTTGAGTGCTGATTCTATTAAGATGGCTCGAAGTCACATCAAAAGTGAGTTCGGTGAAAAATATCTGCCTTCAAAACCGAGGGTGTTTAAAAGTAGATCAAAAAATGCTCAAGAAGCTCATGAGGCTATTCGTGTTACCGACGTTAAACTTACTCAGGAGCAAGTGCCCTCTCAGGGAGCAAAATTGGGTTCTAGACACGCCAGGCTTTATGATCTAATTTGGAGGCGCTTTGTAGCCAGCCAAATGGAGTCCGCAGTCTATGATCAAACCACAATTTTGGTGGATGCGGTCAATCCCAAAAATGCTAACACTACTTATAACTTGCGCACCACCGGCTCAATTATGAAGTTTCCTGGTTGGCGCAAACTGTTCCCAACAGGCGAGGACACTCTGCTACCTGAAATTGAGAAAGACCAAGAGCTGAATTACTTGGACATTAACCCTCAACAGAAGTTTACTCTGCCTCCGCCTAGATATAATGATGCCTCTTTGGTGAAGGAACTAGAGAAACGCGGAATTGGCCGTCCAAGTACTTATGCCAGTATCATCTCGGTGATTCAGGATAGGCGCTACGTAAAGCGTGAAAACAAATCTTTTGAGCCAACTCCCATTGGTTACACTGTGTGCGATTTTTTAATTAAACACTTCGATGGGATTATGGATTACGACTTTACGGCTGAGATGGAGGAAGATCTAGACAGAATTGCCCGAGGTGAGAAGGAGTGGCGCAAGGTAATGGCCGATTTCTGGGAGCCGTTAGACGGCAAAATTGAAAAGGTGATTGAGAATGCCGACAGAATGCAGATTCCCACCGAGAAAACAGGAGAAGTGTGTCCTGAATGCGGTAAGGAAGAGGGCGGAGAAATTGTTCTTCGAATTGGCCGCTATGGCAAATTTAGAAGTTGCAGCCGCTACCCTGACTGCAAGTTTACCGAGCCGTTTGTTGAAGTCTTAGAAGGTCACAGCTGTCCGTTATGTGAAGAGGGCGATGTGATCATTAAACCTACTCGTTATGGAAAAAGCTTTTATGGCTGCAGCCGCTATCCAGATTGTGACTGGGCCAGCTGGAAAAAACCGGAAGAAGGTCTAAAGGTTACTCCAGAAGAGTGGGCTGAGGAGAAAAAAAGGCGAGAAGAGAGGAAAAAGAAGAGAGGGAAAGGCAAGCCAAAATCAACAACGAGAAAAGGAAAGAAAAAAAGTAAAACGGCTGCCAAAAAATAATTTTTTAGCTAGACAGATAATCTTCTAACAGAGTGTAGTTTTGCTGACGGAAGTGTTTATCGAACGAAAAGAAGGCGTCAAGCTTCATTTGTTGTGCGATGGCCATGCTCATACAGTCAGTCATAGATACCTTCTTTGATTTGGTGGTGGTAAAAATTTTTTGAGCCTCTTTTGACAATTTTGCATCAGGATAGACGATGATAGTTGCTACATCTTTAACATATTTTAAGAAATTAATTGCTTGTTGTTTGGTCAGTCGGTAACTTGCTTTGGTGGCAACTTCATCAATAACATCCCATGAAGTTATGTAAACCACATTTTCGATTTGCTGCAATTTTGCAAGTAGTGCTGTCGCTCTAGAGTGGAGATTATCTGATTTATTCATTAGAGCTAAAAAAGCATCTGAGTCAATGAAGACTTTCATTTGGAAGCCTTTTTGCCGTAAATATAAGAATCGTTAGCTGCTAGGTCAGATGGACCTTCTGTTGCGCTGTCTGCAAGTTTTAGCAGCATGCGAGTTACATCGTCTCCTGATTGTCCGGAGCTTTTTAAAGCATGGGTGGTTAGTTCTCTAACCGCAGCCGAAAAAGAGATCTTTCTTTCACGAGCAAAATTGTTGATTTGGCTCTTTAAAGTTGGAGTAAACATCACTTGAGTTCTTATCATATAATTGCTCTATCTATGGATCCTATCAGTTAATACTTACATTATACACAATGTGTAATGCAGGGGTCAACTGTTTGTTTGAGACGATGTACTAGAAATAATTACTCTTATGAAAATAACTCTTTTTGGAGGTGCTTTTGACCCTCCTCATCTTGGCCATCTGCAGATAATTACTAGCCTATTTGAACAGCAATTGGCCGATGAGGTTTGGCTGGTACCAACTGGGGTGCACGACTTTGACAAGCAGATGTCACCAGCAGAGACAAGAGTTGATCTTCTTGAGCTAGCGATTAAACAGCTACCAGAGAAGTATCAATCTAAGGTGAGGATTGAAAAATGTGAGCTAGAGCGTGAGGGCATAAGTCAAACAGCAGAAACTCTAGAAGAGTTGGTCAAAAAATATCCGTCACACCAATTTTCTTGGGTTTTGGGTTCGGATAATCTGGAGAAGTTCCATTTGTGGGATGGTTATCAAAAAATACTTTCCAACCACTTGGTTTATGTCTACCCCAGAGAAAACTTTTCCATGAGACCCTTATACACGGGGATGGTGCCCCTTGCGGGAGTCAAGAAAGTTGAGGCTTCATCAACAGAAGTTAGGAAGCGATTAAAAATATCCCAATCGGTGATAGATTTGCTTCCAAAGTCAATACTGGAATATATTCAACAGCATCAGTTATACTTGTAAAAAAATGATGGGGGAGAAACCCAAGAAAGACATAATGGCAGAAGCTAAGTACAAAAAATTTTATAAGTTAATGAGAGAAAAGGAGAGCGAGTTGTTTGAGGAGTTCGCGCAATCTCACCAGGCATATAAGGAAAATAAAGAAAAGGCTCAAGATGAGTTTAATAGGGTGGGAGAGAAGGTTTTGGATGTGATTCGCGATTGGGATCGTCGGCTATGTTCGGCTATGGGCAGAACGGTTTACGGACAGTACTCCCAGCAGGTATCAGAAAAGTTCTGGGATTTAATTCGAGAAGATTTTGATCAGATTGATATGGTAGGTGTAAAAATTGAGCGCTAGTTTTTTAACTTATAAATTACACGACAAAAGATGGCAGTACACAAAACTCAACCACAAACGGTTTCAGATGGCTACTATGGAGATGATGAGCTGATCTTGGACGATGAACTTGATCTAAGTTTCTTGGATGAGGATGAAGAATAGCCAACTGGTCCTATTAGCCCTGATATAATCTAGAGCGTTATGAAGATAGCTCTGGTTGTTCCTCATATTTTTATGCATCAGCAGATTTTGCCTGATGTTATTTTTTCACCTGGTCAATTAGCTTTAAGCTTGGCTTCTGGCTTGTCTAAACTTGGTCATCAAGTGACTTTATTTAGTCCTGGGCCTGTGGATGATTTACTCAAAGGAGCAGAGGTAAAAAACATGACTGCGGACCTCACTCTTTTCGAAGAGGAGTTGGCTGCTCGCGG
>CAYXBZ010000028.1:8922-11946 GCA_964463605.1 uncultured Pseudomonadales bacterium
TTTTTAACCAGATATAGGGCCATCTTTCCAAAGTATCCCTATTTGAATTGGATTTCGTTTTCGATGGCTCAGCGGCAAACCTTCGGTTTGCCGCCATCTCAAGTCAATTGGGTGGGGAATGTTTATCACGGGCTTGATCCAGATCTCTATCAGCCGAACTATCATCCGCAAGACTATTTGCTTTATGCTGGCCGGATTATTCAGCCTAAGGGCGTTCATTATGCTATTGCTGCCGCTAAAAAGCTGGGCATGAAACTCAAGATTGCCGGCAAGCATTACGCTGGGCACAGCAAGGATAGATACTGGCAAGAGATGATCGAGCCGGAGATTGATGGAGATCAGATTGAGTATGTGGGCTTCGTGAAGGATGTCAAAGCCAAACAAAAGTTGTTTGGCAAAGCAAAGGCGTTGCTGATGCCCTCAACTTGGCAAGAGCCTTTTGGCTTGGTAATGATTGAGGCAATGGCTTGTGGCACGCCGGTAGTGGGGTTTGACCGAGGGGCAATTCCCGAAGTGATTGAAGATGGAAAGAGTGGATGGGTGGTTAAGTATCAGCCAGAGAAGTCTGAAGAAAAAGACAGCAGCAAGGTCAGCAGAAAAGATTGGCAACAGGTACAGCAAGATAAATTATTTCAAAAAACCGTATCATCTCTAGAAACATCAATAAAAAAGGTAGATCAGATAAAAAGAATAGAGTGCAGGCAAAGGTTTGAGCAGTTGTTTACTACAAGTAAGATGGCAACCGGATACGATCAACTGTACAGAGATATGTCTTCATTAGCTTGACCTCCTCATTATTATTGGATTCAGTTATTTTTCAGTTAGGCCTGATACAGTAGCTGAACATGAAATGTTCTTCTAATTCTTTTAACACATTTGACAGGGATATACGTTTTGCTAAAATCGTATATACAATGAAAAAACAAGACAACAAAAAGAAAGTTTTGCCAATTAAACTGGATTCGCAAGTTTATCGGGATCTCAAGCTTCTTTCTAAGGAACTGGCTGTGCCAATGGCAGATATCATCCGAGAGCATTTTGTTGAGTCTGTGCAGAAGCAGGCTCTAGCAATTCGGGCTAAGAATAAACTGTCTTTGGCTGATCATGCAGAAAAGTACGCTTTTCAGGGGAAAATGCTTCATCCCAATCAAACAGATGATGAACTAATGTATCTCAATAGCTCCCGCGATGAAAAATAACGCATTTCTAATTGACTCCAATGTTTTGATTGCGGCGTATCAAAAGAGCAACTCGCAGCATGAGAAAGCGTCTCGTTTGCTGTGGTCTCTAAGAGAGTTGCAGCCAAAAACTAATCCCTTGGTGGCACAAGAGGTTTGCACCGTGTTGCTTTTGCGCACCAACAACCTGCAGTTCGTTAATCAGGTCACAAAGGATCTTTTTTTTGACAGCCAGCCATTGGTTAAGCTGTCGGTGCTGTCAACTCAGTTGTGGCAGTCAGCCCATCAGGTGTTTTCAACTCAGCCTGACTCTAAGCTGTCATTTGCTGATTGTAGTTTGATTGCACAAGCAAGATTAGAAGGCGTGACTAGAATAGCCACATTAGACAGCGACCTAAAAAAGACCTATGAAGGAGAGTTTGATTTTTATTCTTAAATAATCACCAAATCCGCTTTAATATGTGGATGCGGATCGTAGTTTACCAGCTCAAAGTCATCAACTGTAAATTGATCGATATCCTTGATTTTAGGATTAATCTTCAACTGAGGCAGTTTTTTTGGTTTTCTTTGAAGTTGTGTTTTGGCTGCTTCTAGGTGATTGGTATAAATGTGTAGGTCGCCGATGGTATGAACAAACTCGCGAGCTTCCAGTCCTGTTACTTGAGCCACCATCATCAACAGCAAAGAATACTGAGTAATATTAAACGGTAGGCCTAAAAAAGCATCGGCGCTGCGCTGATACAACTGCATTCGCAGCTTGTTCTTGGTGACATTAAACTGAAAGAAGGTGTGGCAAGGGGGGAGACGCATCTCGTCCAGTTGGGCTGGATTCCAGGC
This sequence comes from uncultured Pseudomonadales bacterium, assembly GCA_964463605.1. Taxonomy (GTDB): domain Bacteria; phylum Patescibacteriota; class Microgenomatia; order UBA1400; family PJMF01; genus DAOLOF01. The sequence goes on from CAYXBZ010000028.1 coordinate 10,938, forward strand.
AGAAACCAACATCGCCTTTGAGTCTGGTTGAGTCTTTATCTCTTCAATTACATTTTTTAGTTGATCGATGTGACCGTCTTTATAGTCAGGCCACTTGCGCCACTGATAGCCATAAACTGGGCCGAGATCTCCATTTTCATCAGCAAAGCCATCCCAATAGTGAATCTTTTTTTCTTGCAAGGCCTTGATGTTGGTGTCACCTGAAATAAACCAAAGTAGCTCATTGGCCATCAGCTTAAACGGCATCTTTTTAGTAGTCAGAATAGGAAAGCCGCGGCGCAAATCAAAGCGCATCTGATAGCCAAAAATGCTTTTGATGGGGTGGATGCCTCGAGTTTGTTTGGTTTTACCGTTTTTGTAGACGTGAGCTAAGGCTTGAAGATATTGAATCATAAATATGAGTATATCAAATTATGAGTGAAGTATTGACAAACAGTAGTTTTGGGTATATATTCATAATTACTAATGACATGTATCAACTTGTTGTTAGCAGTTATCAAGTAACTATAGGAGGTAAAAATGCCAAATTTTGACGGAACCGGACCTTTAGGACAAGGTCCAATGACCGGTAGAGGTGCTGGATATTGTGGATATGGCTGTGGATGGGGAATGGGTTTTGGACGAGGCAGGAGAGGTATGGGCTTGGGTCGAGGAATGGGCTTTGGAATGGGAGGATTTGTCTCTCTCAAAAACCAACTGATGGCTATGAGAGAAGAGGAGGAGATGCTCTCCAATGATTTGGAGGCACTTCGTGAGGAAATTAAAGCTCTGGAGAATGAAGCAAAATAATGGCTCATCCGTTTAAGAGCTGAAATCAGGCAGCGGCTGGAAAATCTTTTCCAGCCGCTGCTGTGAAATATGTTAAACTTGTAAAAAGAAATAATTATTAAAATGCCAAGACCACGCTCCAGAAAAAGAATTTGTTTTAAACCCAGCGCAGTTTTTTTTAAGCCACGCGGCGTTCCATTGAGAAGTTTGCAAATTGTGAGGCTGTCGCATGAGGAACTTG
>CAYXBZ010000029.1:0-11645 GCA_964463605.1 uncultured Pseudomonadales bacterium
ATTTGTATCGAGAGATTGTTTTCAATGGCTTACCGGAAGGAAGAGTCTATGCTGGGCCTGCGGCAATTAGCTATCTTGAAAATGTGTTAACTTTATCCTTTAAATCTCCAGGATTTATTGAGGCAAATAATGTGGCAGTAGATTTTCCAAGACCAAAAAAGATTGAGGTTGAAATAACTCAAGAAATTGAGTCTTTGGGAATTGATTTAAATGGCCAGTATATTTCCCTTGATAGTGGTGAGACAGAAGAAGTCTGGATTGATGGCTTGATTATCGGTGAGGAGGTGCCGCTAAAATACTTTGATGCAAAGTTGGTTGTAACTGAGAATGGAACGGTTGAAGTTGATCGATCAGAGGCGATTGCAAGTAATATTACCGCCGATGTTTGGGTTGACACAATGATGCCTAGAGCCTTCCCTCTCAATAAAGAAGTAGATCAGATATCACTATCTCTAAAAGTTAATCACTATCCCATCCGACTACCTCACATTGAAGGTTTCAACTGCGATCCTTTTCAGCGCGGCAGTGTTAATACTAGTAAAACAGAGTCGGGCTATCTTTTTGAAACCAAAAATTTTGGCTCTTTGTGCATGGGTATAAAATTTTCTGGTACTCGTACGAGCCAAAATTATTGGCTAAATCTGTCAGGACGAAACTTTAATGGGAGATCGCTAAAGTTTTTCATGGAAGAAATTGAAAGGCGAAGAGCAGTAATAGATGAGTTGACTCCTGAATCTCAATATACTCAAAGCTATTTTCTCCCTAGCAGTCTTCAGTCTCTTGATGGAGAGTACAGTATTAATCTTAATACTAGATCATTGAGTGGAGAGCATGCGGCCAATCAGCTTGAAGGCATTGATCTTATAGCACCTTCGCTCCCTCTTGAGTGGATTGAGGGTATTTTTCTTCAAAGTTTAAATAGTGGCGAGCAAGTTTTAGATCAAGACGCGTTAATTATAGAAGGAGTTGATAAATTTGGAACGGGTTTTTACAAACTTCAATTGAAGAGTGTTGATGAGCAGGATGGATGGCTATCGCTTTCTCAGTCTTATGATCCAGGGTGGGTTGCTATTAATTTTGATGGATTTTCAAATCTAAGTTTGTTGGAGCATTTTTTAGAGAACAGCTGGAAAAATGGTTGGCTAGTTTCTAGTGAGACTGAACAGGTTTATCTAGCTTATTTGCCTCAACTACTTCAGTTTGCTGGTTATACTTTTATGTTTAGTGGTTTATTTTATTTGAGCATAGTGTCTTTAAAAAAGAAAAGACAAGAGTAATTCTTGAGGGGCTTTAACTCTCTTCACCCCTTCCCCTCACTGCAAGTTCTAAAACGAACCCGAACATATAAAATAGTTCGGATATGTCATAACAAATAAACTTTGAAAAATGACAGCTTATGAAATTGTGGTTTAAAAATGGCCAAACAACTGGAGTAATTAAGATCCAAGATCAATATTTTCTAGAATTTCTTCTCTAGTTAAAACTGTTAAGCCTGTATCGTTAGTTAGTTGATCTCTGCCAGCAAATTTGAACTCATTCCAGTCTGGCTGTACTGCCCATCTGAGAGCCGCCATGTATAAACAAGCAGGTCCACAGTTGTGTCCGTCAAACTGAACTCTAGTATTTTTTGCCTGATGTAATTCCAAATTTCCTGCAAAGTCTTCATCGCCAAACAAACTTAAATTATAGTTTCTTGCAGTTGCCGCTTGATAGCCAGAATCATTAAAGAAAATCCAGTTTTCTGTTAGATTGGCCGGAGAAAGAGAGTTGTCCCAGTTGGGCAACTCCATATACTCTTCCCCACCTTTTAATGGATCATAAACTAGCGCTTGATAAGTATCGCCATGTTTTTCGGGAAGACTCAGTAGCAACAGATAATGATTTTGATTTTTAACAATCAGCATAAGCGGCAAATTCCATCGATCAGCTAATTGTCTCAAGTCATCGAAGTGGTACCATTGGTTCTCGGTGTAGCTGGGTCGTTGACACGCGTCTCCTAATAACTCAGGGGTAGTTGACCTCATAACTTGCATAAATGATTGAGCTGATTCCTGGTTCTCTTGAGCGCTTACTGCAAGTCTTATGAAGGGCTCGATTCCGATTTCAATCGCTTCTTCCTCCGCTGTTGTTTCTGGGGCTTGTTGTTCAGGATCAATAATATTTATTGAGTCAACTAGATCATTTGGTGAGGCTTGATCATGAATTACAATTTGTTCTTCAACAGCTTGTTGTTCAGGATCAATAATTCTTATTAAATCAGCTAAATCATCTGTTTGTGAAGGTAAATCTACGACCTTAATTTTACTTCCAATCATGCGAGCTCTAATACGCTCGATAAGATTAGCGGGTTTAGGATTAATAAGTTCAGGATCCAAATGAGATTGTTCACTTTCAGGCATAACAGATAGTATTATAATATAATCAAGAACACTCTTACGATCATGGAAATCAACCTAACTAAACTATTCAACACTCTTACCTCGCCTTTTGTCTGGCTGTTTGAGTTGCTGCAGCGCCTTTACTTTGCTGCTACAGGTCTTTTTACCAAGAAGGCCCACTCTCGCCGCTCCAGTACTTGGCAAAAAGTGATGGCTGGCAGGTCAGGCAGTTCAAAATCCAACAAACCATCCGCCAACAGCCGCCTTACTGATGCCCAAAAGCAACTCAAGCGAGTTAAGCTAATTCGCTTGGCGGCTATCAGTATCTTTGGCTTGGTGGTCTTGAGCATCATTGGCTTCTTTGGCGCTTTTGCCTACTTTTCTCGAGATTTGCCCCAACCAGGTCAGGTGGTTCGTCGCGACGGCTTCAGTACCAAAATCTATGATCGCAATGGTGAGTTATTGTTTGACGTTTTTGGTGATGAAAGGCGCACTCCCACTAAAATTGACAACATTCCTCAAGAGCTAAGAGATGCCACCGTTGCTATCGAGGACAAAGACTTTTATAAACACAGCGGTTTTGATGTGATGACGGTTCTGCGCATTCCTTATAACTACGTTTTCCGCAGAGGTCGGGTTGTTGGCGGCTCTACTCTCACCCAACAGTTGGTTAAAAACGTACTCCTAACCAACGAGCGCACTGCTTCGCGTAAGTTCAAGGAACTGGTCTTGGCAATTCAAATTGAGCGTACCTTCAGCAAAGATGAAATCTTAGAAATGTACTTAAACGAGGTTCCCTACGGCGGCACCGCCTGGGGAGCTGTCTCGGCTGCAGAACTTTACTTTAATAAAGATGTCAATGAACTAACTTTACTGGAGTCAGCCTTTTTGGCGGGTCTGCCTCAGCGACCTAGCGTTTACTCTCCCTTCAGCGGTCAGGTGGATGAAGACGGCCAGCCTTTTTGGCAAATGAGGACCAGAGGTGTTTTGAATCGAATGCGTGAGGATGGCTACATTAATGCTGAAGAGTATGATCAGGCTTTGGAAGAGCTGACCGATCTGCAGTTTGATCGCGGCAGCCTTGAGATCAAGGCGCCCCACTTTGTGTTTTATGTGAAAGAAAAACTATCTGAGATGTATGGTGAAGAGTTGGTTGAACGCGGTGGCTTAAAAGTAACCACCACCCTTGATTTGGCTCTACAAGAAGAGTCGCAGCAGATTGTGGCTGAAGAAGTGGAGGCAATTGAGAACTTGAACATCACCAATGGTGCCTCTCTGATGATGGATCCGCGAACTGGGGAAATCTTGGCGATGGTGGGTAGCCGTGATTATTTTAACAATGATAAAGGTGGTCAGTTTAATGTAGTCAGCAGTGGGCTTAGACAACCAGGTTCCTCGATTAAGCCGGTGACCTATCTGGGCTTGCTGCGCAAAGGTTACACGCCCGCCTCACTTTTGGTTGATGCTCCCACCGACTTTCGCAGAAATGAAAATGAAAAACAGTACACGCCGCGCAACTACACTGGCGGCTACATGGGGCCGGTTAGTGTTCGCAACTCTCTTGGGAACTCGCTCAACGTCACGGCAGTCAAAGCTCTGGCTTTGGTAGGTGTGGAAGACTTTTTAACCCTGGCTTACGACATGGGGTTAGAAACGCTCGCCCCTACCCCAGAAAATATGCGCCGTTTTGGTTTGGCTTTAACTCTGGGAGGTGGCGAGGTAAAACTGCTGGATCTAGTAACAGCATACAGCTCTTTTGCTAATGGAGGGATCAAGGTTGAGCCGGTCTCGATTTTGTCGGTTGAAGATCAGTCGGGTAAAAATATTTACCAGCATCGACCGGTGACTGGTCGTAGAGTGATGTCTGAGGGAGAGTCTTTCCTTATCAATAATATTTTATCTGACAATGGAGCTCGCACCGCTGCTTTTGGTGCTAACTCCTTGCTTAATACGGGTAGGCCGATCGCTGTCAAAACTGGAACTACCAACGATATGATCGACAACTGGACCATCGGTTGGAGTCAAGAAGTGATTGTGGGTACGTGGGTGGGCAACAACGACAATAGCTCGATGCTGCGCGTTGCCTCTGGTGTGACCGGTGCTTCTCCCATTTGGCGCAAGACGATTTTTGCAGCTTTGGATGCAGGTTATCAAACTCCTGAATGGGAGGTACCAGACGAGGTTGAACAGGTAGAGGTGGATGCACTTTCAGGTTATCCCAGTCATGATGATTTCCCTTCAAAAATGGAGTATGTAATTCGCGGCACTCTGCCTTCTTTGCCTGACCCAATTCACTACGAAGCTCGCACCTGTAAAGGTGAGAATAAGTTGGCCACCCAGGCTATGGTCGCTAAGGGTGATTATGATAAGCGCGAGGTTATTGATCTTAGGGTTGTAGACCCGCTCAGCGAAGACGGTGTTAATCGCTGGCAGATTGGAATTGATCAGTGGCTGGAGGGCCAAGATGATTCCCGCTACAATGTGCCTACCGAGTACTGCGGTGATGAAGAGGATGTTTCGGTGAAGTTGGAGCGTCCCAAAGATAAGGATGAGTTTAAGGAGGAAGAGATTGAGGTTAGAGTGCGTGCTGGTAGTAATCGTGGCATTGAGAAGATTGAGATTTTCGTTAATGGCAACAGGCGAGAAACGGTTGAAAGCAGCAGTTATGACGGCAAAATCAAGCTGGGCAAAGGTCAGTTTGAGCTTTATGCTCGGGCTTATTCTAGAGATGGAGAGGAAGCAAAAAGTAATGTAGTTAAGATTGGGGCCGGCGGCGAGCCATGGGAAAAACCAGAGCCAACTCCAACTCCAACCACAAAACCAAAACCAACCGCAGTCCCGAAGCCACCCACACCCCCCCCAATACCCGATCCAGATGAGGATGATGAGATCACACCTACTCCCACCCCTGATCCAGATGATGACTAGAGATCAGTTGGCAACCCCATAACATCACAGCAAACTGCCCGATTTGAATTGTGTAGAGATAATGGTCAAGAGTAATGATCGGACTTAGAATTATCAGCAGTATCACCAATTGAAATCGCTGCTTTTGAGTCATCTGCAAATATCCTATTACTAGCAAGATTCCCCCCAATAATCCTGCTTCAGCCAACCACAATAAGCCCACATGGTGAGCCGGCTGAACAAATCTGACTATTTCTTTGTTGTTTGCAAAATCTTCTAAATGAACAGTAAACTGGTTTAGGCCTACGCCGGTAAGCCAGCGCTCTTGAAACATATTGTTAGCGGCTTGGTTAAGCTGGGCTCTCCTGGTAATTGAGGGTTCTGTTGGCTGCTGTTGTGCCTGAAATGACAAATAAATAGGAGCAACGATTAGCATCGTGATCAAAGCTACTAACATCAAGCAGGTCGCCATTTTTTGAGTCTTAATTTTCTTAAGCAGGGGCTGGGTTGCAGCAAAAATCACAGCAAACACCAAGGTCAGCAAGGCTGATAAAGACTGAGTGGTGTACAGTAACACTGCTACTCCGGCAAAACTAAGGCTGATCATTGTTAGCGGCAGCGACGAAGACCAAATTTTTCTTTGATATTTCTTCCACAGATTAAGACTGAGAATCATCAAAAAAATCACCCCAACCCCCGCCAGTACATTGGGATGAGGCGTACTGCCATAAGCTAGAATTTTCTCTTTACCATCGAACATCTGCCGACTGATTCTGAAATAAGGTTCAAAGCGCGACTCTCCAAAAAGATAATAGGGTAAAAGTGGCTGCTGGAAAATAAATTGATAAAGCGCCAATCCCACCTGAATCAGCAAACTCACAAACACTGCCCAAGTAAAAAACATGCCTTCCAGCAGCCAGCGCTGCCGGGAAAGAAACGCCCCTAAAGCCCCAACAATCATTAATTGAACTAAAAACCAGACTGAAACAGTAGGTAAAGCGGTAAAAAACTGCCTCACAACAAACAATAAAACCACCAGCCACCACCTGTTTGCGAAAAATTTTGATTGAAGCGAACTGAGCAAAAACCTAAAACCCCTATTTTTCACCACAAAAACCACATGAGTAGCTAACATCAGCAGAGCCAAGACCAGCGAAAAGTACAGTTTTGGAATGAGGTAATCAACTCGCAATCCTGAAACAAAGGCTGCTCCCTCTGAAATTACAAGAAACAGATTAGAAGGAATAAAAACAATCAGCAGAAAAAAAAGTGTTTTGATCAAAGAACGATGCAGTTGACCAAATGGAACATGTTGTTGTTCTTTCACCTTATCTCTGATTTCTTACCAATAGTTTATATCTCCCCCACCAGCTTCGCTTGAAACTTCTTCTCAACCGTCTCCACAACCTTCTGTCTAATAGGCAGCAAATCCTCACTGCTTAAATTATCAGTTGGATGTTGATAGGCCAAATTAAAGGTATAGTTTTGTTGATAGCTGTCCTTGAGCTCCACCTGCTTAATTAACTCATCCGACTCCCTAATTGCCTGCATCACCTCCCCTACTCTAGTGCCTAGACTGAGAGTAAAGGTTAAGTCTTCAATAATGGGGCTGGTGGCCGGAATCGGTTGATACTCCGGATGTTTCTTGGCAACTTTGGTTAGTTTTTGCAACTCAATCTCAAATCCAACGCGATTTCCTTCAAGATCGTAAACGTCGCCTATTTGATGCTCTTGGCCATCCTGCTCAATGATGATCAGGCCACGCTGAAGATATCTTTTTTGAGCTTCTGACTGGCTCTTGGAACCATTTTCTTGATCAACCGGCTTGATGGTGACTTTCTTGATGTAAAACCGCTTCAGCAAAGCCTCCAGGTCTCCCCTCGCCTTTCGGTATGACTTAGCCGAAACCATTCCCAGACGCATTTCCTCTAAAGGTAAATCTCCTTTTTGCGGATGATACACTGCCGCCAACTCAAAAACCGATAGCTGCTTAATTTGAGGATTTTGGTCAACCGCCTGTTGCAGCGAAGGAATCAGCGATCTTCTTAAATAGGTGTTCTCCACCAACAGCGGATTAGCCAGTTTGAGATGTTCATCTTGCTGATAATCAGACTGCGAGACCAACTCCTCGCTCACGATAGACAAAGAGTAAATCTCCTGCCAGCCGATGTTAGCTAAAAACTGTTTAGCAAGGCGTTCAAGGTTAAAATCAATATCTTGAGGTGGATTAACAGGCAAAGGTCCAGTCATTAACTCACTGGGAATGTTTTGGTAGCCGTAAATTCTGGCAATCTCCTCGATTACATCTGCTTGAATACTCAGATCGCGCCGATAACTTGGAGGGGTAATGGTGAAAACGGTATCCTGCCCCTTTTTAGTTTTGGCACTCATACTGACCTCACAACCCAGGTTGGTCATGATTTGCTTGATCAAATCAACCTTCAGCTCCAAGCCTAAGTAACGTTTGATTTGAGCATACTCAATTTTAATTGGGCTGGGAGACGGGGGCTCAATAAACTCATCAAAGATTTTGCTGGCCATCTTGGCGCCGGTAATTTCTCGATACAGCTGAATGCCTCTCTTGAGGGTATCCTCTCCCAAATAGGGGTCTAACTGCTTTTCATTGAGCTGAGCGGCCACCGTGCGAATGGCATGGGCCATCGAGGCCTGCCGGACTTTCTTTTGATCTAGATCCTCCAGCCAAAAAAGAACGTTCTTGGTGTTCTCATCCACACTACTGTTAGCGGTGCCGATGATGGCGGGCAAATCAATGATGGTGCCGATCTCGTTGGTGAAAACAATCTCTCCACCGACCGTTTCCCGCTCTTCTCCGTCAAGAGTAGTGAACGGCTTTTCCGGCTTTGCTTCCTCCACATTAATTACTCCCCCCAGCTCCATGATCTTGTCATAATCAAAAGCGTGGCAGGGATGACCAATCTCGTGGGTAACATAGTTGGTGATGTCGATGATGCTATGGTGAGTTTGAAAGCCGGCCTGCTCCAGTCTTTGCGCCATCCACTTAGGAGTGGGTTTTGAGCGAACATTACTCAAGGCCACGCACATGATTCTCTGGCACAAAGAAGCGTCATTGTTTATTTGCGGCAGTGGTAGCTTCTCTGTTTCCGGCTCTTCTGGAACTTTTAACTCCAAAGGTTTGAGCTCTGAGGGAATTTTGTATCGCTCCAGAATCACGGCTGCCTCTCTAGCCACACCTCGAACGCTGAGTGAGTCTGGGCGATTGGTGGTGATCTCGATGTCGTAAACACTGTCGCCGTCCTGCTCATGAATGGTTTCAACACTGGGTCCTGATAAAGACAGGTACTCCTGAATTTGTGTCGGTTTAGCCTTGGTCTTGAGATGTTCAAGTAGCCATTTGTGGGGAATAAGGATGTTCATAAGATGATTGTTTTGATTTTTGTCGATTGTCGATAAAAGTTGTAATTTAAAACTGCTGCAAAAACTCCATCTGCGCACTGTAAAGAAGACGGATGTCGTCAATATTTAGGCCTTCTTTTAGGGTGTAGCTTCTCTCGATTCCCCAGCCAAAGGCAAAGCCGGTGTACTCATTGGGGTCAATGCCACCTGCCTTGAGAACGTTGGGGTGAACCATGCCGGCTCCACCAACTTCATGCCAGCCTGATTTACAGAAGCGGCAAGTAACTGTTTTCTTGGGATCGTTGGGGTCGGGAATAACGCCTTTGCCTTCACAAATGTGGCAGCTGAAATCTACCTCAAAAGAAGGCTCGGTGAACTTAAAGTGAAACGGTCTAATGCGACTCTTGGCAGAAGGTCCATAGAACTCTTTGGCAAAATGGTCGATGGTGCCCTTGAGATGCTGAATATTGATGTCTTTGTCGATGACCAGTCCTTCAAACTGATGAAACATCTGAGTGTGGGTCACATCTTGTTGACGGCGGTAGCAGCGGGCAATGTTGATCATTCTGATGGGTGGCTCCCCTACTCGCTCCATCTCTCGCACTTGGCCGTTGGAGGTGTGGGGAGTGAGAACCATTTTTCCTTTTTTAGAATGGGTTGGCTGATCAACGAAAAAGGTTTCCCACTCATCTCTAGCAGGATGGTCCTTGGGCATATTTAAACTGCCAAAGGCGTACCAGTCCCAGTCCACTTCAGGATATCTGACTCGAACAAAACCAATCTTCTGAAAAATATCGGTAATCTCATTGATGGCCTGCGAGATGGGGTGCAGGTGTCCAATTTGTGGCTTTTTACCTGGAAGAGTGAGATCAATTAAATCTGTGTGAGGACCGGAATGACCATCATCCCCAGACAACTGCTCGATATAACCAGAAATGTCTTCTTTGAGATGGTTGAGAACCTTGCCTGCTTGAGGTTTGTCAGTCTTAGGGATACTAGTAATTTGGCTTGATAATTGCGTGAATAACCCTTTTTTTCCTAGATACTTTTGCTCTAGCTCATCTTGATTAAGTGTTTCCTGTCTAAGCTGTTTCTTGATTCTATCGGCTTCGTCTAAAAAGACTTGTAGTTTGGAGGAGATGGTTTGGTTGGACTTATTAGTTTTTTTGTCTTTTTTCATGTGGTTTATTCTAACATTTATTAGTGGTGACTGACCAATGGCTGAATACTTTCATGATTTTATATAACAAAGAAAATTACTTTAACTTTTTTAGACCATCCCAATTTTCCCTTCTTCTTTGCCCAAATCCTAAGGAAGCTAGCTCGTTTCTCCCTTTTTCTATTTGAGGTTTACAGCCTGATGGACACAGATCCTCTCCTGTTTGTTCGGCAGCCTCTTCTGGAGTTATTCCTTGCCAGCGGATCATATTAATTGCAATAGATAATACATTACAACTGGAGGGACAGCTTCCCAATTGAGTCAAGGCACACCGGTCATTTTCTGGTCTTCTCATTTTTCTTAAAATAATTATTATTAACCATTAAAAAACCCCGCTTGGTGGCGGGGTGAAAATTTCTTAATTAAATTGAAACTTAGCCTACCGCCTTTTTGGGATTATCAACAAAAAAGAAGGTGAAAAGCCAAGATTTTGTGATCATGTTTTAGTTACTAACTTGATTAACTACTTCTTTAAAGGCGTCGATGTCGTTCACAACTAGATCGGCTAACATTTTGCGGTTAATCTCAATATTGTTTTCTTTAAGAGCGTGAATAAATCTTGAATAGTTTAAATCAGTTTCAGCGGCTGTAAGACCAGCATTAATGCGGATAATCCACAGTTTGCGCATATCTCTCTTGCGCAGCTTGCGGCCTGCGTAAGCGTATTGACCGGCATGAAGTACTGCTTCGTGGGCCCTTTTAAATAGACGATTATTAGTTCCAGTGAACCCTTTTGCGAGTTTAAGAATTTTTTTGTGTTTTTTTCTGCGAACAGTGCTTGTTTTTGATCTTGCCATAAGTGCTTTCTCTTAGGTTTTAAATAGCGAACTATGCTAGTCCGAGCATTTTTTTAATTTTTTTAGCGTATTCTCCTTGCACCTCAACATAGGTTCGGTAGTTGCGAATTGCCTTTTTACTCTTTTTTCTTCGCAAGTGTCTTGAATTTTGAACTCTGCGTAGTACTTTGCCAGTACCGGTGATCTTGAAGCGCTTGCTAACGCCTTTTCTGGTTTTTTGCTTGATCTTTTGCATAAATATTCTTTACCGATTATTTCTCGACAACTCAATTAATTAGTTTATTTGATGAAGATTAAACTGGCGTAAGCTGAGCGATAAGTTTTCGTCCGTTTATTTTTGGTTCAATTTCTAGTTTGCCTAGTTCTTCATCTTGAACTTCGTTAATTACTTGAGCGAATAATTTATAGGCAAACTCTTTTTTTGAGATTTGTCTTCCTCTAAACTCTAGGCTCATTCGTACTTTGTTGCCTTCTTCTAGAAACTCTTTAACTCTTTTTTTTCTAACGTCAACATCATTGTTACCCATGAACATCTTAAATCTGACCTCTTTTAACTCTTGCGCTCTGCTTTTTTTTCTCGCCTTCGCTTGCTTTTGTTGTTGCTGATACTTAAACTTTGATAACTCAATTATTTTTGTGACTGGAGGGGTTGCCTCTCTGGTTACAAGAACTAAATCCTTCCCCTCTTTTCTGGCCAACTCAATTCCCTCTCTTGAAGACATGACGCCAACCATTTGTCCCTGTTCATTTAATACTCTGATTTGAGGAAAGTTGATTTTATGATTAGCAACTACGTACTCTCTTTTGCTGTATCTGGCCACTGATTGTAAATTTAATAATTAATATTTTTTAGTGAGGCACAATTATAACACCTGGCTTAAGTTTTTCCAAAGGTAATATTGTGCCAACAAGTGGTGGGCAGTACTGGACTCGAACCAGTGACCTTCACGATGTCAACGTGACACTCTA
>CAYXBZ010000030.1:0-11619 GCA_964463605.1 uncultured Pseudomonadales bacterium
GCTACCAAGGCAGTGCAGAAGATTTGAGTGAAGGCAATTATAGATTTATTTTCGACACGACTACTTTAATTGACGGTGTTTATACTGCTCGCCCTTCAATATTTGATAAAGCTGGAAACAGAACCCGACCCTCTGCGCAGTTTACAGTTGACAACACACCTCCTTCCTCAACCATCACCAATCCCGAAGGTGACACTTGGCATAATGGGCCAATCACCATTGAGGGCAATACTACTGATGAAAATGGTATAGTTGAAGTTTTACTCTCAGCTGCTCTTTTTGATGTAGACACAGATACATGTGGAGAGTACTCAGAAATCACAACTTTAAATTCTGATTCAGCTCAGTCTGATTTTACTTGGAGCTATGACTGGACTCCTTCAGCTGAAGAAAGCTACTGCATTAAAGCTCAAGGCACTGATGTTGCTGGCAATCCAGAAACTACAGCAGTAGTGCAAAATATTATTTACGATATTACTATTCCTGAGATCGGTGTCACTATTGATCCGGAAGACGCAGACGGCTCTGGTAACTGGTACATTACAAGACCAACTCTCACCTTAACTGCCAACGACAACTTTGAGGTTGATGTTATTCAATATCAATGGAATAGTGATAGTGAAACAGGTTGGAAAAAACATGAAGGTACACAAATTAGTTTAGATGCTCCTTCTGAAGGCACTAACCGCCTTTACTATCGAGCAATAGATAAAGCAAAAAACCAGTCAGAGATTGATGAAACCTCTGACACAGGAGTTTACACAGTGCGCTGGGACGCCACAGACCTCACCCAAGGTCCACTTAATGTCTCAGCCGATCCCAACCCAACTAGCGGCTCAACTTCAAGCATATCCTGGGACAAGGCTACCGATAACATCGGTATAGCTCATTATAAAGTTACTTGGGATCTGCGAGATGGTGATGATAAACACTCCAAAAATGTGAGCAGCGACACCATTGAAACAACGATACGTGATCTTCAGGAGGGTGTTTACAAGGTAACTGTAACAGCCTTTGATCACGCTGGACACAGCAAATCGGCTAGCATCGACTTAACAATTAACCGCACCGCTCCTGCCGCTCCAACCTTAACTCTGGAGTCAACTGGAGAAGGCACAGCCTCACTTTCATGGAATGAGGTTGAGAATGCTATCGATTACATTATTCTTTATGGAGTCGAGTCGGGCAGCCACATATATGCAGCTAGAGTGGGCAATATCACTGAGTTTACCGTTGAAGGCTTAACTGCCGGCAACTACTACTTTGTGGTGAGGGCAATTGACAATGTTGATAATCAGAGTTCGAACTCCAATGAGGTAAGTACAGGAGACATTCTCGGAGCGGCTTTAGGCACTGGGACTGGTGGACCGGCAGTTGGATTTCAAGAGGTTGGCGATGTGTTGGGTGACCAAACAGATCAAGAGCCGACAGCTGAGGAGATGGAGCAAGCATTACTTGAGGCAGAACAAGACGGAAGAGTTCAAGGCGCAGCCATCGATTGTTCTGGATGGAAAATTAGTTTACCTTGGATTGTTTTAGGCTTGCAACTTGCATTATTGTTTGCAGTAGAAATCTTGTTGAGACAAGATTCATCGGCTGTTAAACAGGTAATTACCCTGGGAATAACGATCACAGCAGTTGCGAGTTATTATTTATTAAGAAACTCTGACTGCTTTGCTCCAAGTAGTATCAATATGCTTGTAAATAAAGGTTTCTGGTTGATATCGATTGTGATTTCAGCAGCAACACGGGTGCTAGGCTATGGTTTCATTGAAGTGGTTGAGAAGTGATTGAGTGCAAAGACATGAATAAATAGTTGAAGAACTGTGATTTTAAGTCAAACGACTCTTTCAACTTTCTGATGTCATTCTGTATATTTTGATAGCCTTGAACCACCAAGTATTTCTTATATACTAAAGAAAGTATAAACCATCGCAGTTGGTTGAGTTGTTTTGTTGTATCTATGAAGAAAGTATTAAACCTTTTTCCAAATAAAAAAAAGAAGTTTACTCCCCAAAAAACTTATGTTTGTGAGCACAAAAGAAATGTTTACATACTTGTTACTAGTGAGTTAACCGGCAAAGTAGAGCGAGCCGCCATCAGCGAAAACGGATTTATCTTTGAAACTCATAAGCCAAGTGCCAAAGAAGTTCGTGAGTATCCGCATCTTCAGCAAAAACTTAAAGAGTTTTTACATGATCGTTATCACTCACACATTGCTCCCGGTAGTGAAAATATTGATCCCAATAAGTTAGTTATTCAAAATGCTTTTACAACTGATGAGGGAGTGCTGGTTTTTTATCATTATCATCAAGATGGACAGTACACAGTTGGAGCAGTGGGTTTTACCAAAGGTGATGATCCGCAGGTTATTTGGAGACATTCCGATCCAATTTGGCAGATGGGCGATATGTGTGTTGGTCAGCCAATCAGTTTCTTAAACTTACTTAAAATCAAAAATCAATTTGTGGCTTATTGGGTGGTTGAAAATGAAGGTGTGTGGGCCACTGCATACCCCAACTATCGCATCACTGAACAAATTAATTTACGTAAAAAATCTCAGTTGCAGCGACCCAGTAAAAATCCTCTTATTGCTCCCAATGAAAGAAATTCATGGGAATCATTTACTACTTTCAATCCAGCTGCCTTGTACGATGCGGGCAAAGTCCATCTTTTTTATAGGGCTCAGGGATATGACTATGTTTCTTCTGTTGGATATGCTACCAGTTCTGATGGGTTAACCATCAACGAGAGATTTGATAAACCAATTTACAAACCAACTCAACCTTTTGAGTGCACTGTTGCTCCAGGCCAACTTAATATGGAGTTTGTTTCGGCTGGATGCGGAGGTTGTGAGGATCCCCGCGTAACTAGGATTGGGGATAAAATCTATATGACCTATGTAGCATACAACGGTTACTCTGAACCAAGAATTGCTATGACCTCGATTACCCTTAAGGATTTTCTTGATCACAATTGGTTGTGGACTCATCCGATTTTGATTTCACCTCCTGGAGTGGTTGATAAGAGCGCCTGCATCTTGCCCGAAAAAATTAATGGCAAATATGTGGTTTTTCATCGAATTTTCCCCGATATTTTAATTGATTTTGTGGATGACTTAAATTTTTCCCAAGGTCAATATCTAAGAGGTCAGTACAAAATCAGTCCTCGATCGGCTATGTGGTGGGACAGTCGCAAAATTGGCGCTGGAGCACCACCTTTAAAAACAAAAGACGGTTGGTTGCTGATTTATCAAGCTATCGATGATAAAGAGGGACATCGCTATAAGGTGGGGGCAATGCTATTGGATTTAAATGATCCTACGCAGGTACTGTATCGATCTCGTCAACCGATTATTGAGCCTGACGAGTGGTATGAAAATGACGGCTTCAAAGCGGGAGTGGTTTATCCATGTGGGGCTGTGATCTTGAATGATCGTTTATTTGTGTACTATGGTGGAGCAGATTCATATGTTTGCGTAGCAACTGCTCACTTGGATCAATTTTTACATCAACTGAAAACAACTGGAGCTCCCCATGTTAATCCAACAATAATTGATCTAGAAAAACACAAGAAAAAAAAGAAAACCAAAACATCAACCTTTAAGAAGAGTAGTTCCAGAAAGTAATTCAAATGAAAAAACCACAAATAGAGCAAGCAAAAAGATCAACCGCTAATCCTCTGCTTTCACCTGTTGAGCAGAATGCATGGGAGGCCGAGGCAACCTTTAATCCAAGTGTGATTAAAGATGAATCAGGAGTGTACCACATGCTTTATCGTGCTCTTTCTAAAGAAGTTGAGTATCATGGGCATAGGATGATGTTGTCATCTATAGGTTATGCAAAAAGTAAAGATGGCGTACACTTTTCTGATAGAGTACAGTTGATTAAACCTGAATACGAATGGGAGAAATATGGTTGTGAAGATCCACGGGTGACAAAAATTGATGGTAAGTATTACATTTTCTATACTGCCTTGGCTAATTATCCTCCTTCGGCCGATGGTATCAGAGTGGCAGTAGCAATCTCAAAAGATCTAAAAACAATTGAAGAGAAACATCTAGTTACTCATTTTAATGCTAAAGCTATGACACTTTTTCCGCAAAAAGTGAAAGGCCAATATCTAGCGGTTTTAACTCCAAATACCGACAACCCCCCGTCATCAGTTGGTTTAGCTAAGTTTGATAGGATTGAAGATATTTGGTCACCAGGTTACTGGGAAAGGTGGTATCAAGAACTTGATGAGAACTCGATAAATCTGTGTCGCATTGACAACGATCAAGTTGAGGTGGGAGCTGTTCCAGTCAAGACAGATCACGGCTGGCTATTAGTCTATGCTCATATTCAAAATTACTACACTGAAGATAAAAGAATTTTTGGAGTTGAGGCAGCCTTGCTTGATTTAAACAACCCTCAAGAGATAGTAGCTAGAACCATGGCTCCATTTTTAATTCCTCAAGAGAAGTATGAACTTGAGGGCTTGATTCCCAACGTGATCTTTCCCACTTCTGCCAGAATTGAAGAGGACAGATTGCTGATTTATTATGGAGCAACCGACAACCATTGCGTATTGGCAACTTTAGATTTCAAGGAATTGATGGATCACATGTTAGCCAATCCCTTTAAAGAGACTTTTTCTCTCACAAAATATCATCGCAATCCGATTTTAACTCCTCGCTCCGAAAACTTTTGGGAAGCTAACTCGGTGTTTAATCCGGCGGCTATCCATGAAAATGGGAAGTTTTATTTAGTTTATCGAGCTCAATCTCCTGATAATACATCTACCCTAGGTTTGGCTGAAAGCGATGATGGTTTTCATTTTCAACGTTATCACGAGCCAGTTTATGTACCTCGAATGCCTTTTGAACAAAAGGCTGAGGCAGGTAGACTTTCGGGCTGTGAAGATCCTCGTATCACTAAGCTAGGCGATGAGTTCTTTTTGCTTTATACAGCTTATGACGGAATTAGGCCACCGAGAGTGGCGATTTCCTCGATTGCTGTAAAGGATTTTGTTAATCATAACTGGCAGTGGTCCGAGCCAAAAGTTATCTCTTCTCCTGAAATTGATAACAAAAACTCTTGCCTGCTTTCGGAAAAAGTTAATGGTAAGTATGTTATTTTTCATCGAGTTGAAGGTCTAGAAATTGCCATCGATTACTTTGATGATTTAAGTGAGCTGCAGCAAGAAGAGGTGTGGCTTGAAAAAGAACAATCAATTATGCCTCGAAAAAACTGGTGGGATGGAGCCAAGATAGGAATTGCTGGTCCTCCTCTAAAAGTGGAACAGGGATGGTTGTTACTTTATCACGGAGTATCAGACATTGATCATCATTATCGTGTAGGATACATGCTACTGGATAAAGATGATCCGGGTACGGTGCTTTATCGAAGTACCTACCCAATTCTTCGTCCTACAGAAGAGTTTGAGCGAATTGGAGACGTTGACAATGTAGTTTTCCCCTGTGGTGCGGTAATAGTGAATGGGACTCTTTTTGTTTACTACGGTGGAGCCGACAAAGTGGTTTGTGTAGCTACTGCTCAGATTGATGAGTTATTGGCTCAAATAAAATTATAGATACTCTTTTTTTCGAGCCAATTTGTGAGCTTCTCCAATCCATAATACCAGGGATGAGAGGAGAGCGATTTTGATCACTTCCCACGTACTAAGCGGAGCAAACCTAAAGATATCCATAAAAAATGGATGAGACATGACGATGTACTGCAAAAATAATGAAAAGAGCACTGCAGCCACGATATACTTATTGGTTAATATTCCAATCTTGAACAGTGATAAATTTAAAGATCTCATGTTAAAAATGTTAACCAGCTGAGTAAAACACATCGCGCAAAATGCTCCTGTTCGAGCCTTGTCTAATCCCTGAGGAAGATAGGTAATAAAGATCCACATTGATAGTAGCACCATTAAGACTGTAATCGGAGCAAGGAAACTGATCATTTTTTTAGATAAAATATTCTCCTCTGTTGTTCTTGGTGGATGATCAAGAACATCACCGTGCCCTGGTTCAGCAGCCAAAGCAATATCCACCACTCCATCAGTTACTAAGTTAAGCCATAAAATTTGTGAAGCAAGTAAAGGCAACGGTAGCCCCATGATAACCGAGGAGATAATGATAATATCTTCGGCAAAGTTTGTGGTTACCAAAAAGGCACTAGCTTGGCGAGTGTTGTCAAAAACAATCCGACCTTCTTCAACGGCATCGATTAGTGAAGCAAAATTATCATCTGCTAAAACAATATCACTTGCTTCACGAGCTACATCGGTGCCAATGTTACCCATCGCTATCCCTATATTGGCTTTCTTGAGAGCTAGAACATCATTTACTCCGTCTCCAGTCATGGCAACATTGTGCCCTTGATCTTGAAGACCGCTTAAGATTTTTAACTTCATGTCTGGGGTTAGACGAGAAAAAACATTCACTTCATTGATTGCTTGTTTGAACTCATCTGAACTGAGTTTTTCTAACTCTTCACCGGTTAATGAAAGAGGAAATTTGTTGGGCTTTGTGTTTTGATCAATGATGTTAGATTGTTGAGCAATAGCTAAGGCTGTTTCTTTGTGATCGCCCGTTTTCATGATGACGCGAATGCCAGCTTTTCTGGCTTTCAAGACGGCTTCTGCCGCACCTTTTCTTGGAGGATCAATCATGCTTACAAATCCAAGAAAGATCAACTCGTTAACCGCTTCGTGAGATAAATTCCGCCTGTCTTTTTCAGATGGCTTGTAAGCCAAGCCTATAGTTCTCATAGCTTGTGAAGAGGCTTTTTTAACCTGATCTAAAAACTCCTGTTTTTCTTCTTGCGAGAAGCTTTCCACTTTTCCGTTTTTTTGAAGTTTGCTAGAGAGCTTAATAATAGACTCCGGAGCGCCACTGGCGTGAATGAATCTCTTATTTTCTTCTTGTGCCATCACCGCTTTAAACTTAGCCTCTTGATTAAAGGGGAGTTCATCGATAATCTTGATAGACTCCAATCTTGATTTATAACTAGCTTTATAAGCTAAAACGGTAAGCGCCCCCTCAGTGGGGTCGCCACTTACGGAGTAATTAGGACTTGTCTCGGTTCCTTTATTGATCAATCTGGCTCGACTGCATAGTCCGGCAGTGGTGATAAGTCGTGACAGAGTTTCGTTATCTTTAGGGTGAATCACTTTTTTATTTTCAAGAATATTTCCTTGAGGAATCCAGCCGTTGCCCTCAACTTGAAAAACATGATCAACTAAGTTGATCTGTTCCACGGTCATGGTGTTTTGAGTTAAGGTGCCGGTTTTATCGGTGGCAATGACATCAACGATACTTAGTGTTTCAGTGGCAGGCAGAGAACGTATAATGGCATTTTTCTTTGCCATACGATTGGCACCAGTAGCCAAAATTATGACAAGCACGGCCGGTAGACCTTCTGGGATTCCAGACACCAGTGAGGCAACAGCAAAAGTAAAAATTTCGGCAAAGGTAAAATCTCTGATAAAAAATCCAACTAAAAAAGTGATCAATGCGCCAGAGATGGCAATAATCGACATTTGTTTGGTAAGTCTGGCAGTTTTCACTTCGAAATGAGACTTTTCTTTTTTTATTTTTGCTAAACTTTGAGCAATTTTCCCAATTGCGGTTTTAGATCCAGTGCTAGTCACAATAAATTTACCTATGCCACCGGCAACAAATGTGCTCATCCAGACAAAATTTTTGCGATCACCTAAAGTGACTTTGTGAGAAATAGTTCTGATATTTTTTTCAACAGGAAAAGCTTCGCCGGTTAGGGATGACTCAATAGTTCGTAAATTTTTGGCCTCGATGAGTCTGCCGTCAGCAGGTACTCTGTCTCCTTCCTCTAATAAAATAATATCTCCAGGAACCAATTCATGCGAAGGAATCTCTATCAGTTCGCCGTCACGGTAAACTTTTGAAGTAGAAACCACTATTTCCTTGAGAGCTTCAATCGCTTTGTTGGCTTTAAACTCTTGAATAAAACCGATCAAGGTGTTTAAAATCAATACTGCAGCTATGACATAAGTATCTATTCGATGATCAAGGAAATACGTAATAATGGCGGCAGCAACCAATACGTAAACTAGTAAGTTATTTAGTTGATGCCAAAAAATTTTTAAAGCCACATGCTTGGGCTTATCTTCAGCAATTTCATTAGGACCGTATTTATTTTGACGTTTTAATACTTCAGCCGCCGATAAACCGGCTTCAGAATGAGTGTTGAGCCGTTTAAGCGCAGTTTGATATGGTTCTTGATAAAGTGGAGTTGGAGGCATAGTAAAATTGTTGTTAAATCAGTGTAGCAAATCTCAAGTAATGCTACAAGAATTGATGCATGCAAAAAAATTGACGTTCTAGTTCTTAAATCAGGGGAAGTTAAGCAGCAATAACCGGCTCAAGCTCGGTTGGTTCTTGTGCGACCGGTTGAGTATCAGTGCTCTCTTTTTGCATTGATTGGAGAGGAATAGTGAGAGTGATTTTTGCCCCGATAGGTTGACCACCGTTTTCTTCCATGCCCCAGTTTTCTCTAGAGATTTGGGAAGACAGAGCAGTTGAAATCTGAGTTATCACCCTCCAACCAATACCAGTCCCACCTTTTCTCTTAGTTTGTCCGACAGGTATTTCTAAATCTTCAAATCCCCCAGAATAATCTCTATACCTTAGAATTAATTTTGGGGGTTTATCTTGATTTTGATAAATAAACTCTAATTTTGGTTTTGGTGAACTACTTAAATTTCTTTCAACTGCAATCTGTTCTGAATTTGTAATAAGCTCGTTGATTAAACACTCGACTACTCCTTTAGGTAAGTCAATGTCTGTTATGGGCAGATTGCCATTAACTAACTCAAGATTAAAAGATTGCAAATTGATCATCAACTCATCAAGCTGTCTCCAATCTACGCTATTTTTACTTTGTTTAGCCCTACTAATCCACATCAGATGTGAATCATCAATTATTTTTCCCAGATTGATAACACTTTTTGCCGTATTGCTAAAATCGGTATTGCTGGCTACGACATCTCGCAGAGTGGTTGACTCGTCAAAAATATTATCTTCTGTCGTTAAGGCTAAATATGCAAATAGTTGTCCCTTCTGAATCTGATTAAGTACGGCATGGAAAAAATGGGTGTAGAATTCTTGACACTCAGAACTTAATGACCATTGAGTTTTTTCATCTGTTGTTAGATCTTTTTTTGTATACTTCTTGCGCCACGAATTAAGTTCTTTTACTACATCATAATAATCAGAGTAAGCTTGCCTTACCTCTGCTAAGGTTGAACTTTCGTCTAAATTAATTATTGGTTGAGCGAATTCTAATAAGATGATGACAATTTGTTCAAAAAGTTTTAGCTCCTGCGAATTTGGGAGGTTTTCAGGATTATAATTAGGCCTCAAAATTTCTTCACTTGGCTCTCGTTCAGCAACCGGTTCAACTGGGGGGGGTGTTTGTTCAGGCATAAAGAGAAGATTGCTTAATTCATTTATAATAATAACAGATATGAGCGTTTTATATAATATCTTTTTAGGTGGATTTCTTTTTGTCTCATTCATTTCCTTTATTTTGGGACTGAAAAAATCAAAATCGGGCATCACCAATAGCGAAACACCTTACTTATTTTTTATTGGCGCCTTTGTCTGGGCAGACGCGGTGGTTTTAGGTTTGTTTTGGAGTTTGGCAGCTTTGTTGGTTTTGATTCTGCAAGATTGGTTATTATTCTGGTTGATAGGCTCTGTTTTTTGGATGGTGCGAAGTTTTGGAGAAATTATTTATTGGCTCAATCAGCAGTTTTCTTCTAAGAACCGTAATCCTCCGCAAAAAATTTGGTTGTATAAGTTTTTCCCCAATGATTCTGTTTGGTTCGTGATTCAGGTTTACTGGCAGTGTATTTTGGTGGCGTCAATTATTGTGAGTGTTTACCTTTTTTCAATTTGGCTAAAGTAAGTGAAAAAATGAGAAATGATGAATAACAAGTATATTTTTCCGATATATAAACCCATTGGCATATCTTCTTTTGATGTAATCCGTCAGCTGAGAAAAATTACAGGTATTAGAAAAATTGGTCATGCCGGGACTTTGGATCCACTAGCTGAAGGGGTTTTGGTGGTAGGCATTACTAGAAATGGCACCAAACAACTTCATCAGCTGTTGAAATGTGATAAGGAATATGTAGCTGAAATCAAGTTGGGGGCAGATACTAGCACTGGTGATAGAGAGGGTGAAGAGATTACGGTGGTAGTAGGGCAAGAGCCTACACTAGCTCAAGTTGATGAGGCTTTGAAATCATTTGAGGGAGAGATCGAGCAAACTCCACACCGCTATTCTGCTGTAAAAATCAAAGGACAGCCGGCCTACAAGTTGGCGCGCAAGGGAAAAGAAGTCCAGCTGCAACCTAAAAAGGTGTTTATTCATCAACTTGAAATTACAAAATATCAATACCCATTGGTGAAAATTAGAGCCAAGGTGGGTTCGGGAGTTTACATTAGATCGCTGGCACGAGACTTGGGAAAAAAACTAAAGACCGGCGCATATTTAATCAGTTTGATAAGAACTAGAGTAGGTAATTTTTCAGCGGATGAATCTTTAAGTTTGCATGATTTTGCTCAGAAGTGGGAAGACGGTGAAATCACAATTAGTGGAAATTAAAATGAAAGTTGGTTAAATCAGGGTGATGATAGCAGACAAAACTTGGAAATCTTCCTCAAGTGTTTTTCTTTGAGAGTTGTTGTATAAGGCCACTGCTGGATGAAAAAGTGGTACAAACTGCAGTTGACCAAAATCAGCATCGGTTTGAAAAGTTTTGCCATGAAGCAAGCTGATTTTAGCGATCTCAGACTCTAGTCCATACTCATTCATAATAAACTCCATCGAAAACCTGCCTAAAGTAGCGATCACTTTGGGTTGAATGATCTCGATTTGTCTATTTAAAAAAGGTGAGTAGAGCTCTATTTCTTGAGGAGAAGGATCGCGGTTGTTGGGCGGCCGGTCTTTTAAGATATTGGTTATGTAAACTTCTTCGCGTTTGAGGTTGATTGACTCCAGCAGCTCGCTTAGCACCCGCCCGGCCGCCCCGCAAAACGGAACGCCAGTTTCGGCCTCGTTTTTTCCTGGTGCCTCTCCAATAAAGATGATTTTGGCATCATGACTACCCTGTCCAATAACGGGTTTGTATCGATTCTTAGTGCGGTACTCATATAAAGGAGATTCTTTTAGTGCAACTATCTCATCCTTGATCTGCTTTAATTGATCGTACTTGCTCTGATTTTTTTGAGACATCTCTCTAAAAGCTTTATTTCTTTAATGCATCGGCCATTGCTTGAGCTAGATCTGTGGCGCTTTGTTCTGCTTCAACTCTCATCTTATACTGAGTTTCAAATTGAGGCTCTAAAAGAACAAGTTTTGAGTTTTGGGCAAATTGTTGCAGATGGCGCATCGCTCCCCCCGTCCAGCTGTGAGAGCTAAAGATACCCAACACCTTGTTCTGAATTTTTCTTTCTTCAAAAGCATCCAGCAAAGATTTCACTGGAGGAAGCAAGCCGTTACTGTAGGTGCAGCTGCCAATGATCAAGCCTTTGTTTTTCCACACAGTTCCAAGTTGATCGGTGATTGAGTCTTTTGA
>CAYXBZ010000031.1:0-11473 GCA_964463605.1 uncultured Pseudomonadales bacterium
CTGAAGTATCTGACATGCTTGAAGCTCAGCGAGAACTATTAAATCTGCAAACACAAATTGATCAGCTTGAAGGTCAAAGAAGATTTTTAGAAGAAAGCGCCGATTATAGTTTGGTCACAGTTTATGTAGCTACCGATGAGCTTGCCCTACCTTATGTTCCTGCAGAAAGGTGGAGTGCTCAAGTAATCTTTAGACAAGCCGTTCGCTCACTAGTAACAACCGGTCGAGGGATTGCCTCGCTGGCTATCTGGGCAGGAGTCTACAGTCCAATTTGGCTAACTGCTTTGGGAATATTGTTGGTAGTCAAAAAAAATAAAAGATCTCAAATCAACTAACTACCTCATTAAAAAAGTTAAGACCCAAGTGATTTGTTTCACTTGGGTCTTTTTTAATTCACATACACGTTTCTCTACCCTGCTCCACCACCCCCACCTCCTCCGCCACCCCCACCACCACCTGAAGAACCACCTGAAGACCCAACTCCGCTGGCTCCATAACTAGAACTACTTACTGCTGACAGTGAGTTAATTGCTTGACCAACTGAAGTCAAACTTGAAGACAAATTGGAAAGATCAAGCCCACTTACTCCTCGTCCACCAGCAATATCTTGTGTTACTCCCCAATAACCAAGTGCTCTCATTGAGGCTTGCTCATCCAACTGATCAAACTTAACCGGCAACTGCGAGAGAGCCTTAACCGAAACTCCCAATAATGTCCCATACACTAAATACTTCTCCCAGATGATAATTGAGTCGATTGGATAATTCTTGGTTTTACTGTACTGTTTTAAGTGCCTTTGAAAAGCCTTCCAAGAAGCAGCCTCTTGAACTCCTTTGTTTGTTCTTTTGAGAATCAAAGAGATGCTTCCAAATATTACCAATATAAAACAAAACAAAATCATTGAGGCAGTGAGGTTGATCGCCGCTAAAGCTGACAATTCTTCTTGATTATTCAACAAGATACCCAATCCAATACCTCCAAAAACCGATATGCCCGCAAATAACCAAGGATGTTTTTCAAATCGCTCTTTTACTTGTTTATCAAAATAACCCTGATCATAATTCTCTTTTTTTGCTTTGTCTTCAAGGCTGAGAAAAAAACTCCGGCAAATAATTTGATGATGACGACAGTAATCAACTAGCTCATTAAACCAAACTATCTCTTTACCAGCACCAGCGAGTACAAAAATAAACTCAAACACTGCCTGCTGAATTCCGTCAAGTTGCGATGCTTGTAATTGATACTCGTCAGTTACACGCTCCAGTCCATATTGATACTTTTTCACCAACAAGCCCTTCTTCTCGTCACTACGCACAATCTTGGCTTTCTTTGCTTGAACTAAAGACAAAACCAATGACGTGAAGACTGTTGAGCCCAAACCTTTTTTGGCGTTCATCACCTGGATAACTTGAGCCGGGTTAAGATTGCTGGGGGGTTCCCAAAGCGTATTGGGCGCATTAACCCTAGGTAAGCGCTTATTCTTGCCATATTTTAAATACATCACAATCGTTCTGATCAGAATCACTATCATTGCCAAATTGAGGAGTGAGTGGACAATTGACAGAGCAAAGATAATCCCCGCTCTTCTTTGAGTCTGACGAATGAAGCCCTGCTCCTGTGCCAGGATGGCTTCTTTAGTAAGTGAGCCCACAACGCCAGTTTCAAAAGTGTCGACCGGAAACAGTACTCTCCCTTCAAAAAAGTTCCCACTATTGAGCTGATCTATTTGGAAGGTAATTTTGTTGGCCGATGGTATCGAGACTATGCCACCAGTCTGGCCATGTAGCCAGGCCTGAAGAGAGTCTTCAAAATTGGGATCTTTTGGCTCAAAATCTAATTCCAGCTCAACCAACACATCGTTATGATTCACCTCCCATTCATCTCCAACAAACTGCCAGTAAAGTTCATCTACATCTTGGTGTCGGGTAATAGCATTCTGCACTTTGTAGCTGAGCACAAAATTTTTTGTTTCGGAATTTGCCCGATAAAACCACTGTACAAAATAGTGGTTGCTGGCTTCTCTGATATAAAAAGTTCCTGGTGTACGCTCAGCCTCTCCTCTGACAGGATCTACTTGTTCATAGCAATCGCTTAACTCACACAGTTGAAAATCAGTTAAAAGATAAGGTTCACTTCTCCCGGGATCCGATGATTGCTCTGGGGTTGAGTTGATTTTTAAGTAAGCAAAGGTAAAGCTGCCACTAAAATCGTATGTTCTTTTTTCGGTTACTTGCATCACACCATTTTCGTCAAGCACCGCCTGAATTCTGGTTGGCCCCACCCTGTAGGACTTGGCTGATGCATGTTGAGGCAAAATTTTAAAAAATGCCAAAAGTAGCAGTATCGTCAACAAGCAAGAAGCCATTCTTTTTGTTGAGTTGTTTTTGAGAAGATTGATGGGAAATTTCATAAAGGTAGTATAGCATTAAAAAAAATTAGCTTTGGTCAAATAAATCTCAGTTCTTAAGAAGTCAGTTTAATTTCAGTGTTAATGATTATCTTTAAAAATGGAGCGTAACTAATCTGCCGCTAAACTAAAACTTCAACCTAATCCACAAGGAGGTTAATCAGTTAGCGGCAGGTTTTTTTAACAGCATCAACCGAAATTTGCATTTTTCCTCTACTTGATCTATAATCTCATTCTGTTTCCAAAGACAGCGTGGTCTGGGCAAAGAAACTTAGCCTAGATTAAAAATCGCGCCGAGGGACGAATTGATTGACCGCGCACCCACTAGGTGCATCTCTCATCTCCCTCCTCTTTGTAAACACCCTGATTTATCAGTAATTATTTTTGTAAAAAAAACTATGCCAAGTCAATACAATCAACAACAGGTTGAACTCATTAAAGAAAAGTTGGGTAGAGCCAAATCGATTGCTATCGTTGACTACTCTGGTACCGATGCCGCCGAGCAAGTCAAGTTGCGAGCCATGATTAAAGAAGCCAACGGAGAGATGTTCGTCACCAAGAATACCCTAATTAATTTGGCTGTTGATGATGAACAGTTACAAGAATCTCTCACGGGAATGAATGCTGTGGTAATCTCATATGAAGATGCCGTCTCCGCCCTCAAGAAGTTGTTCGAGTTTAAGGATGAGGAGGAAAAACTGGAGATCAAACAAGGAATCTTGCTTGAAGACGGAAAAATCAAGGTTCTCTCCAGAGATGAGGTTGAGCAGCTAAGCAAACTGCCAAGCAAAGACGAGCTGATCGTCACCTTGATTCAAAGAATCCAGGGTCCCGCCTATGGATTGGTGAATGTGTTGAATGCTGGACCTAGAAACTTGGTTTACGCTCTAAACGCCATTGCCAACAAAGATAACTAAATTAATAATTAATAACTAATAAATTATTTAGGAGGAAAAAATAATGGCAGACGAAAAAGCCAAAGAAGCCAAAAAAGAAGACGCCGCTAAAGAAGAAAAAGCGGAGAAAGCCGACAGCAAAGCTGAAACAAAACTGTCAGCAAAAGTACAGAAAGTAGTTGACGCAGTCAAGGAACTGTCCTTAATGGAAGTTTCAGAACTGGTTAAAGCACTCGAAGACGAGTTTGGAGTCAGTGCCGCCGCTCCTGCCATGATGGCAGCTCCAGCAGCCGGCGCAGCCGCAGGCGAAGCCGCAGAAGAGCAAACTGAGTTTGACGTTGTCTTAAAAGAAGGCGGATCGAACAAGATCCAAGCCATTAAGGCAGTTCGCGCCCTTAAGCCAGAACTAGGCTTGGGCGATGCCAAGAAGTTCGTTGAGGATGCTCCTCAGACCGTTCTTGAGCAAGCCAACAAAGAAGATGCCGAAGCAGCCAAAAAATCATTGGAGGAAGCCGGTTGCGTAGTCGAGCTTAAGTAAGAGTTAAGAATCTTATTTGAAGACTAAGCCGCCCCCGATCGGGGGCGGCTTTAGTTTATTTCAATCTTGCGATAGTCAACTGGACGATTGTTTATCATAAAATATTCTGGTGAACTGATCTCCTCAAGCAAACCAGCTTTTATCCACAGCTTATCAAATCTAAAATAATATAGGATTCTAACTAGAATTATATAAGATACTTTTGTGAATAAATTATGTCGTCAATATCGCGTCAACCATCATTCTCCGAACAAAATACAAACCAACCAATTACAACATGCTATCAATGATTTAATTTTTGTTTATTTATAGTTATTAAGAGATCATAGGCTAATTTTAGCCTATGTTAAGGGAAATTCTGCATATTTATTTTTCAGAATTAAAATTGCCTATTGACCTAGTTTAGTTCATTCTGCTAGTTTTAGTATAGTAAATGAAAACCTTTGATACTGTTTATAAGTATTCAGTAAAAACAGCTTCTCAGATAAAAAAAGCATTAAAAAAACAATTGAAATATACTAATTTACTCTCATTGAAAGGATCACATGCCCAACACCCCGGCCACCAGTAACATTAATTCATCTTCTGCTCCATCTTTGGATGATCGTCAAACTGGTAGAGCTAAAGATGCCGCCAAATTAGATCTGGGAAATTTACCAGACTTACTAACTGTTAGAGAAGTAGCCGACTTGCTTAGAGTTTCTCCTCTTACTATTAAGAGATGGGGTAAACGAGGCAAATTGCCCGCGATTAGAATTAACTCCAGAGGTGATCGCCGTTATAAAAAAGAATCGGTTCTATGGCTGTTGGGAATTGACCCCAGCGAGCTTGAATAGTCAGAAAAGAATAACTTGAGAATAGCTAGGGAAGCTGATATCCAGTAAACACCTGCCTCATCACCAGCCAAGCAAACTTGATTAGTCTAGTTTGTCTTTTCCACCTCCAGGGTTCTTGAATCAATCTATAAAGCCACTCCAAACCAAATCGGCGCATCCAGAGCGGAGCTCTTGTTAATTTTCCCAAGATCATGTCGATTGCACCGCCTACTGTTAAGGCAATTAAACATCCCGAGTTTTTGAGTAATTGGCGATGTTCAAGAATCCACTCTTCTTGATGAGGTGCTCCCAATGCCACCAAAATGATCTGAGGTTGAAGTGAGGTAATGCAGTTGATCAGGGATTCTTCCTCAGGCTTGGTTCTTGTTGAGTAATGCTCATAGGCTGGTGTCCAGAATAAATTATCGGCAAGTTGCCAGCAGTTTTGATCTGCTTTTGTTGTCACCTGAGAATCTTTAGCGAATTCTTGATAGTTTCTTCCCCCCACTACAAGCACAGAATGCGCTTTTTCTTGAGAAAGGTTGATTAATTCAAAAGCAAGATCAACCCCAGCGATTCTTGCAGCAAGAGGCTGTGTTTTGTTAAAAATAGCCAGAACTTTGCTGGCTAGAACTAAACTGATTCCGTCTGGAAGAAGCAAATCTGACTGCTTCAGATAACGGCAAAAGTTCGGGTTTGACTGAGCTTGAACTAACTGCTCTGCATTGGGCGTAAAAATGATTAATGGATCATTTTTTTGCGATAGATGAATCTTTAATTTTTCTAGCAATCTATCTTGAGAACTGCTAAGGAGCTGGAAACCTAAGATATTAACCGCTCTATGCGCTATTTTCGTTTTATCCATTATCAAAAAATGGTTAATAATTAAGACTCATTACATATTAAATACACATAAACTCTATTTTTTCATACCCGCTCTCTTTTCATCGTGATTCACTAAGTAAAAAACATTGAGAGTTAGTTCGCTTTTTATCTATTTCAAATCCTATAACTATTTTTTAACCGAAGAAATAACGTAACTCAAGCCATTTTAGTACTCTCTTACTTTTCCCATTAACAGCACTCTTCTTCTTTTTCATTATTTTTGCATACACTTTTACCAGGCTTAAGTATATTTTTTACCAAATTTGCATTTTGGTTGTTGTTAATCTTTAGCTTTAAGCAATTAGCAATACGATTATAATAGTTATCTATGACATTTGACAGTCTGCGCCAACAACATCCCCAACTTTCATTCAAGAGTTATCACTACTCTCTTGATGCTAAACAAGATCCTCAGCTTAAGATTGAGTATCGGTTTCACCTGGAACCAAATATTACTTTTTCTCCACAGGTAACCATCTCAGGCATCGATCCAGAAAAAATCACAAATATTCCCGAGTTGTTTCTCAACAACCTAATCTTTCAACTTGGCTTAGCCGAGCTACCTAGCTACTGGAAATGCGCCTGTCCCCCAGCAATTAAGATCGAGGCTGGCTGGCTATCTCCCAATCAAATTAAGTGGTGGCATCAACTGTTTACAGTTGGTCTGGGCGAGTTTTTTTATCTGAACCAGATTGATTTTTTGGCTCCTGATTTGTTGAATTTCCAAATAGAAGGTAATAAACAATCGGATGTTGTGCCAACTCTGGAGAATAATCATTATCAAACTCCGTACCTGGTGCCGATCGGCGGCGGCAAGGACTCGGGATTAACACTCAGCCTACTTGACAGAAGCCAAGCGAGTTATGACACCCTGGTTTTGGAGCCGGCCTCCCCTGCCGCCGCCAGCCTGGCTAATCTTAGTCAAGGCTCAAGAAAAATTACAGCCAGACGTACCATCTGCCCCAATTTGCTCAAACTCAATGGACAAGGTTATCTAAATGGGCACACCCCTTTTAGCGCCTACTTGGCTTTCATATCAACTTTCATTGCGCACCTTGAGGGTCATCAGCAAATTCTAGTGGCTAATGAAAGTTCGGCCAATCAGCCTAATCTCAAGTACAAGGGTAAATCCATCAACCATCAATGGTCAAAAAGTTTTGAGTTTGAGCAGAGCTTTAGAAAATATGCCCAAGAGTTCTTAAACAGCAAATCAAAACAAGCTGAGTATTTGTCGTTTTTAAGACCTCTGAATGAACTGCAGATAGCACAAAAATTTGCTCAACTATCAACTTGGCTTCCTCATTTCAAAAGTTGTAATGTTGGCCAAAAAACTGGCACCTGGTGTCATCATTGCCCTAAATGCGCCTTTGTTTTTGCGATGCTTTTTCCTTTTGTTGACACACAAACTCTCATTACTCAAGTATTTTCAAGAAATCTATTCCAAGACTCTTCGCTGCTGAATATATTCAAACAACTAGCAGATTCCTCGCTTAACAAACCTCTCGAGTGCGTGGGTACTGACGAAGAAGTAAGATTAGCTCTCCAGCTAGCAATCAACTCTCACCTAGATAAAAACGAGCCTCTACCTCTGGTGTTGGATCAACTTAAGAATTGGTTAGCTAATCAGCCAATCAACAATCAACTACTTGATGAGCGGAACTCTGGTCATAATCTAGATGAAGATCTTCTTCAGATGTTGCAATAAGAAATGCCTCTGGAAATGATACAATTCATGTAACTATGAATAACTCTCACACCAGTTCCTTTGCCCAATCAACAGTTGCCGCTCTGGAGCAAGAAAAAATCCTGATTCTTGGTTTGGCCAAAGAAGGTGTCTCAACCTTTAATTTTCTCAGGCAAATTTTTCCTGATAAACAAATTGGCTTAGCTGACGCTCAACCCACTTTACCTTTTCAACTACAAAAAGCTCACAATATTACCACCCATTTAGGACCAGATCATTTTGACTATCTAAAAGAATACTCACTTATCTTTAAAACTCCTGGCATTCCACAGAATCTTCCAGAGATACAGCAAGCTGTTAAAAATGGAGTTAAACTCAGTTCTAATTTACAACTGTTCCTAGAGATAGTTGAAGAGAAAAAAGCAGCCAACTCCCAACAGTTATTAGATCTGCCTTTACCTCTAACTATCGGTATCACCGGCACCAAAGGCAAAAGCACCACTGCGAGCATGATTCACCACGTGTTAAACGTTGGCGGATTTGATAGCGCTTTAATTGGAAACATCGGTAGGCCAGCTCTTGATGAAGCATATCGTATTGAATCAATAGGTATATTTGTGATTGAAATGTCATCACACCAGCTCAGCCATCTTACCATTAGTCCTGATATTGCCGTTATACACAACATTACCTCCGAGCATCTAGACTATTATCGTGATACCGCCGAGTATATTCAGTCCAAAGAGTCTATCGCAAGGTATCAAAAGGTTAATCAGTATGTCTTATATAATCCAAACTATCCTAATGCTGCCAAGATTGCTGCGCTTTCCTCTGGTAAACAGATAAAAATCAGTTCCGCATCATCGATTGATAGTGTCAAAAATGATATACAAGTTTACCTTAAATCACATTACTTAACCTTTAGAGATAATAAGGTGAAAAGCTCCAATGATGAGTCCATCATTCGTCAAAAAGATATTCCATTACTTGGGAAACACAACTTGCAAAACATAGCTCCTTCAATAGTTATTGCCAAACTGCTTCAGATACCAACAGCAAAAATTACTCAAGCAATTAAGTCATTTCAGCCCTTGCCCCATCGATTAGAGAAAGTGGCAGAAATTAAGGGAGTAACTTACGTTAACGACTCGATGGCCACCATGCCCGATGCCGCAATTTCGGCTCTTTCTTGTTTTAGCGATCAACCAATCATTCTCTTAGCTGGCGGACATGAGCGAAATCAGGACTTTGTGCCCTTTGCAAAAAAAATCGTTGAAAGCAATGTCAAAGCAATGGCACTGTTTCCAGCAAACGGCACTCGTTTGTGGAACGAAGTTCAAAATCAACAAAAAAATCAAAATTCATCAGAACAGATATTAGCCAAAGAAGTTCACTCAATGGAAGAAGCTCTAGATTTTGCTCAAAAACATGTCAAAAAAGGAGATGTAGTTCTCTTGGCTCCAGGTGCTGCAAGTTTTGGTATCTTCGAAAATTACGCCGACCGAGGTGAAAAGTTCGTCAACTACGTAAAAAACCAGTTGCAATAAAATTTGAAACAAAGAGAAAAAGCTATTTTGTAGTTAACTGCTGCAACTAATCTCTTCTCTCTTGATAGCTTAGACTTTGCTTAAACTCATCTAAGTGGTCAATTATTAAACCCACACCATTAATCACAGCCAAGTCTGGCTCATCGGCTACAAATACCGGCATTTTTAATTTGGCAGTTAAAAACTCATCCAAACCGTGAATTTGTGAAAGTCCTCCAGAAAGCAACAACCCTTTATCCAAGATATCAACGGTTAAATCTGGAGAAACGGAAGCCAACAATCTCTTGACCAATTCATAATACTGTTGTCCATAATCAAGAAAAATAGGTAACATTTCTTTAGCTAAAACCCTTTGCTCGCGTGGCTCACCTGTTTTGATATCTATACCAGTAATCTCAATTGATGGATGATGATCGCTCACAAATGAACCCGCTTGACTGATCACTCGCTGCGTTATCTTCTCGCTTACTCTAAGTTTTTGCTCAGCCGAAAACCAGTGTTGCAATTCTTGCTTCATGCTACGCCCAGCTTTGTGGCTGTATACAGAATCAACTACTTTGCCTAGTGACAAGCCGGTTGCCTCGACAACACCCTCTCCCAATTGCAGCACAAAAGAACCAGAGGCATCGGAAATCGGTACGCCTGAGCCAATTAATGCCGCTAAAGACTGATCTACAAGCAAGACCTCTCCTGCCCCTAATTCTGTTAAAACCTTGACCAATACCTCAATCATCGAAGGATAATAACTTCCAGACAATGAGATCAAAACCGTGGGACTAAAAAAGTAGACTTTCTCACTTGCTCTTGCTAGCACAATCTTCAACAAAGCTTTGAGCATTTCTTCGTCAAGTAATTTTGGAGCCAGAACAGGAGAAAATACTTTAACCGATTCTCCTATTCTCCCTTGCATTTGAGCCGCCTGCTCACCCACCGCAATTACCTTTTTACTATCCTTTTCGATCGCGATCATGGTGGGCTCATCAAAAATGAGTCCCTTTCCTTCAGCCCAAACTCGAGTATGACTTGAGCCAAGATCAATGCCAATAGAGCGATTAAGGTTGTGATTGATGTTTGAGAAGATATTAATCATGATTAAATTTTATCTGTCTGATTATACTCTATAGTCTATTTTGCATGACAATCGGAAAAGCGGCACTGTTTATTTCTTACACTGTTTATTTTCTTATATTGTGATTTTTTATAGTGTGAAATCTCAGCTGTCTCAAAACCTCACAACTGATATAATAGCTCTCGTTGATAGCAATTGTTGGTCTTGTTGAGGAAAACCTCATTCACTCAGATTTTTATGAAAAAAAAGCTTTCATTGATTAGCATTGGTTACACCCTGTTGTCAGTGGCTATAATTGCCGGCGGCTCATACCTAGCTATCATGTATGCTCAAGGGAACTATCGATTTACTCGAAGTGGTATTTTGGTGGAATCAGGCTTACTTAGCGCTAACTCCTTTCCCACCGGAGCGCAGGTAATTGTTGATGGAGAACTCACCACCGCCACCAACGACACCATCTACCTTGAACCGGGAGTTTACTCTGTTGAGTTCAAAAAAGATGGTTACTCCCCTTGGAAAAAGGAGCTAGTCATCGAAAAAGAGCTGGTTACTCAAACTAATGCTCGACTTTTCCCGGTGGCCCCTTCACTCACTCCACTCACTTTTACCGGTGTTGAAAATATCTTACCTTCCCCTGACGGACGAAAGCTGGTTTATTACACAGCCTCAGCCAGTGCCGAAACTCGAAATGGTTTGTACGTGCTTGACCTTAATGACAGCATTAATCCTTTTCAGAAAACATCTCGCCAAATCGCGGTTGATGTTCCACTGTATGAATTGAACAATGCTGACTTTATCTGGTCTCCAGATAGTTCACAACTCATGATCCTCTCTCGGCTTAAGCAAGTTATTGTTGACGCCAATCAAATGAACAACCTCCTCAGTTTACCCGACATTAGCTTCCGTCGCTCGGAAATTCTTTCAGAGTGGGAGGAAGAAATGTACTTGCGCGAACGTCAATATTTAGCTGAATTTCCAGAGGAGGTCATCGAGATTGCCACCCAATCAGCTAAAAATGTGTATATGGCTCCTGACAAGAAAAAGTTGCTTTATACTGCTACTTCTAGCGCCACTCTTGCTCCAGAGCTCGTGCCACCACTTCCTTCTACCAACACCCAGCCAGAATCTCGAACAATCGAGCCTGGTAATATCTACGTTTACGACAGCGAGGAAGATAAGAATTTTTTGATTGCTTCCGATTTAATGATTTTAGAGGAAGCTGAAATTAATCAAGTTAATAAAGGGCTCTTGGCCGATGATCTGTATCAAAAAATCCCTCGAACTCTTAAGGCCTCGCCAAGCGCTTTTGCCAGATTGCAAGATCAAACAGTGGCTAATACCGCCCTGCGCTTTAACACTTACCACAGCTCGTTGGCCGTTAACACCCTTCAGTGGTTTGCCGACTCGAACTATCTTCTGTTCATTAAGGATGATCGAGTGCAAATTGTCTCTTACGATGGCACCAACAACACCACTCTCTACTCTGGACCATTCGCTGAAAATTTTATTTATCCATGGCCTGACGGAAGTAGGGTTGTTATTCTAACTGCCTTTAGCCCCGACACCCCTCAAAACTTGTACTCGATTGAGTTGAAGTGATTCGAGAGATATAATCCCTTTAGTTAAAACTTT
>CAYXBZ010000032.1:0-11122 GCA_964463605.1 uncultured Pseudomonadales bacterium
ATTCATCGATATTTAAACAGAGTTGATGATATAATTTTGAGGAATAGTCAGAGAGAGGATCATTATGGCAGGTCATAGTAAGTGGGCAAACATCAAACATAAAAAAGCGGCCGAAGATCAAAAGCGGGGCAAGGAGTTTAGTAAAATTGCCAGAGGAATTAGGCAAGCTGTGAGGGAGGGGGGATCAGGCGATCCAGACAGCAACGTGAGTCTTCGACTTTGGCTGGATAAAGCCAAAGAGATCAATTTACCCAAAGATAATATTAAGAGGGCGATTGATGCTGGTTTGGGAAAAGGGGAGTCAGGTCAACTTCTAGAGGTAATTTACGAAGGTTTTGGACCTATGGGAGTTGGTATGTTGGTGGTTTGTTTAACCGACAACAAAAATAGAACTACGGCCGACATTCGTTTTGCTTTCAACAAAGCTGGAGGTTCATTGGGCTCTCCTGGATCGGTCAAATACATGTTTACTCGAGACGAGAAGGGTAATTATTCTTGCAAAGTTCCTTATCCACTTGAAGATGAATCTCACAAACAAAAAGTCCAGGAATTGATTGATAGCTTACTGGAGCTTGAAGATGTAGACTCGGTTCATGCCGCAATTTAAAGCTGCGATTTAAATCAAAAAATGAGAAGAAGAGAAAAATTTGTTATTTCAACACTGTTATTAACCCTGTTGCTTTTTGCACTTCAGCATGTTTCTTTAGAATGGCGTTATTGGGGAATTGGAGCCGTTAGCCTGATCACTTACTTAATAGCCTCTTGGGCTCTTTCTGATGATCTACAGCTTTATGAGAGGCTTACAATTGTTCCTCTTCCAACTTTGTTTACTTTGTCTGTTACTTTATTTTATTTCTTACTTCCTGAGAATTTTATTAGTAGAGTGGTGGTATTGTTCCTTTACGCCTTAGGAATTTATGCTCTATTATTAACAGGCAATATCTTTTCGGTAGCCAAGGGGCGCACTATTCAGTTGCTTTATGCTGCGCATGCAATTGGATTTCTCCTTACACTTTTAACCTCTCTATTTTTTACAAATACTATTTATTCGCTTCATCTTCCATTTTGGGGAAATGGATTATTGATAGGAATAGTTCATTTTCCTCTAGTTTTTATGTCACTTTGGTCAGTTAATTTAGAGGATTTTATTGCAAAAGATTTGTTGGTTTACTCAGCAGTGATAAGTTTATTTTTGCTTGAGTTTGCTATGTTGATGTCACTGATTCCCACATCTGTATGGAGTGTTTCATTATTCATTTCAGGATTGTTATATTTAATTTTAGGAATTTTGCACTCATTTCTTAGAGGTAGATTGTTTAAAAATACAGTGACCGAGTATTCATTAATGGGAATTTTGTTGGCGATCTTATTCCTCGTTTTCTTTCCTTTCAAGTAGGTTGGTTTATCTCAAAATAAAATATAAATTGAGAAACACTCTAAATCTAAACAATTTTTTTTGAAGATCTTGCGTGAATAAACAGGGGAGGGAGAATAAAAAAATTAGAATTCACAGTTTTGTTTTTAAAAAATATTGATTTTAAATAGCAGCTTAAAATCATCAATTCACATTATTACAAATAAAATCTTCCTGAGTAAAATAACTAAAAAAAACGTTAAAAGAAATGGGGCAGAGTGATAAAAAAAACGAGAGTAAGCAACAGAGTAGAGGTGAGTAATAACGTCCTATATAATCTTAAATGTTATATTATGATATAGTTGGGCAGTGATATGCTTTGATATAGTTACGATGTGGATAACTTTTTCTCTCTAGAACACTTGAGGCGATTTATCACATTCATCTACACATCTGAAGATCTATTTGCAAGAATTCTTGATAAGCCTCTACTTAGAGTAGAGGCTACTCCTTTTGTGTTTGATTAGTAGCGTGAAATATGAACGTACAATTTGACAAGAGAAAACAAGAAAACCCGAATACATAATTCTTAAATTATGAAAATGCTAACTGTGCTAATAAGCTTGGGAGTGGAGGCTAAATTAAACAGCTAATATCTTCAATCAGTATTTGGCTAGTGTCACAAGGAGAGAGAGAGGGGGGTTATCTCACCTCTCTTTTGTTGATAGCTGGTGATTTATCAAAAGCTGTTATGTCGCACAATATAACTTTTGCGACGTAAGCCTAGTTATAAATAAGATAGTCTTTTTTTAATCATTTTTTAATTTTCCAACTTAATTTCCTCCAGGTAATTTGTTTTTTTTATTTTCTTATTTTATCTTTATTTCTGCTGGACTCTGTCTCTTTCATAAATGCCCATGGTTTTCTTTGTCTAAATTTACTCAAAGATATCTAAAGATATTAAAAAATATCAGTGTGATAATAACGATGTTAGAAATCAATGATTAGTCTATCAGGCTTAATATAAAAAAGCCGATTTTAAGCTTCTAATAAGCTAGTAACCTGGGTTAATGACTTAAATCACTTATCATATTACCCGATATACCAGGAAAAAGCTTCAACATAGTTTTTGAAAACATTTTTCGTTCTTTCGATGCAATCTACAATATTTTGTTGGATAAGTTGCTTTTCACATAAATGATAGTTGCTTAGGCATCAAAAGAATGACTTTACATTGTTGAGCTTCATATATTCAGCTGCTAGCAACTCAAAATTAACTTAATAAAATTTCTTATCACTTTAGGAGAGTTTTAATTATTTTTTCTAGAGGGTCAAGTTTGTGATCGATATTATTTTGTTTAAGTAATATTCTTTTTCGTTTAAACAATATATCAAATAGCAACAAAAGATATATTTCTGTTATGTGCAGTTATAACACATTATTAAATAACACCTATACAAAGGGTAAAACAGGCATAGTGTGATTTTGTCAACCTCTCCCCTTCTTTGCTAAAAATAGACCTCTGGTTTTCCAGAGTATTTTCTGAGTAATAATCCTCCATTTGAAATAGTTTGCTGCGATATAATGAAAGTGAATAAGAACTCTATGTCAAATCAAAATGAACTGACTCTTTCGGTAATTGGTTTTTTAGAACACCTTGAAGTTGAGAAAAACTTGAGTAATCTGACTATTCGTAACTATCGACATTATCTTCAGAGATTTGTTGATTGGTGTGTTACTCAGAATTGCGCTCGATTAAAACAGATTGATCAAGATTTGCTTCGCAAGTATCGAGTTTACTTGAATCGGCTTGAAACCGACCAAGGTGACGGTCTTTCAAAAACTACTCAGAGTTATCACATTATTGCAATTCGTTCTTGGTTTAAGTGGTTGGTGAAAAATGATGTTGAGGTACTTCATCCAGAAAAGATTGATTTACCAAAGGGTGAGCCAACTCCAATGCAGTTTGTGTCAACAGATAAGATGGAACAACTGATGGCCCAGCCACAACTTTCTACCAAAGTGGGACTCAGAGATAGAGCTATATTGGAGGTGTTATTCTCCACTGGATTGCGTGTCAGTGAGTTGGTGAGTTTAGATAGAGATCAGATTGACTTAGATCGTCGTGAGTTCGGTGTGATTGGAAAAGGAAGAAAGCCACGAGTGGTTTTTTTAAGTGAGCGGTCGGTGGTGTGGTTAGACAAATATTTAAAATCAAGGGATGATCATTGGAATCCAGTGTTTATTAGATATTCTGGCAAAGAACCTG
The DNA here is from genome assembly GCA_964463605.1 of uncultured Pseudomonadales bacterium. GTDB lineage: Bacteria > Patescibacteriota > Microgenomatia > UBA1400 > PJMF01 > DAOLOF01. The sequence continues at coordinate 3,625 of CAYXBZ010000032.1, forward strand.
ACATCACTGATGATGGAGAAAGCATGAGACTTACGTCAAGGAGTGTTCAAAGAGTTGTAGATAAATACACCAGAAAAGCTAGATTGTCGGTTAAACTTACACCTCATGGAATTAGACACAGCTTTGCAACAGATCTCTTAAACAATGGCGCTGGCTTAAGGGATGTTCAAGAGATGCTTGGGCACAAAAATATTTCCACTACTCAGATTTATACTCACGTTACTCAACCTCAGCTTAGGAAAATTCATGAAAAGTTTCACTCAGATCTTCGTTCTCGAGGTAAGATCGATAAAACAGATCAGAAATAGAGGGTTCATTTTTTAGCAGACAGCATTGAAGTCTGCTAATTAGCATCTTTAACTACTTTAATTGATTTATCAATCTATTTATCGCCACACATCTTGATGTTGTTGTAAGTAATCAATTAACTCTTGAGGACTCTCCCCTTCTCTGGACGAAGGCTCTCATCAATTCATCCAAACATAGCATAAGGTAAACTTAGCAATAATAAAATATCAGAAACTATCAAAACATTAATTTATACATCAAAAAATAAACTTAGATATCTAAATTAAAAGCCGCGCTGCCATTAATTTTTTAAAGTTTTTTTTATTGATTAGCGAATTTATTGGGCTGAGAAAGTTTGCTGTTTGTGATAAAATACTCAAGCTACAAAGTTAGTAGTTTGGGCTCATAGCTCAGTTGGCTAGAGCGCTTGCATGGCATGTAAGAGGTCGCGGGTTCGAGCCCCGCTGAGTCCACATTTTTTTGATTCTGTTTTTTAGCTATTGAGCGTTTTCTTGATGCTCAAATAATTCATTATAGTGCTGTAGTTCAGACTCAGATTTCATTCTAGGCATTTCTTTTTTCCAGATTGAAAGTAATTCTTCAATTATTCCTCTTGAGGCAAATTTTTGCGATCTGTGTTGAATAAAATTAAAGAAATGAAAAGGATTGATTATTGGTTTTTTTCCTTGCTCTTGGGTCATCTCTTCTAACAGACCAAGTTGCGCTTGCTCTCTTTGTTCCTCACTCAACAGGAGGGAACTGCCTAGCTGGTCAATTATTTTCACAGTTTTGGCAAAAAGTACGTCGTTGTTTGTTTCATATGTTGTTTCAAGGATCAGGTGTTGGACGAATTCAACGAATCTATCAGCTATTACACCGGAGAGTAATTTCTTAGCAATTGCACTACTTCTGGCTTCGGCTTCACTCGCCTGATATCCACTTTGAAAAAAGTTGAGAGATTCATCCATGATGTTACCCAGATCATGTAAGGAAAAGGCGATTTTGAAAAGAGTTGGTAGTTCATGAAGTGAAATTTCTTCTTGAGAGTTTGAGTTCCAGGCTTCAAGATCTTGTAAAATGCCCAGCGGGTCTTTGTTTTGATCGATAGCCGCGGCTAATAAAATCTCGGCTGCTTGAACTGCATTACTTATGTGTAAGTCGTTATGATAAGAGTTGGAGTGCTGAAGCTGGTTTTGCCAGATTTGCTGATCAAAAATTTGATGCAGTTGTGTACCAAGATTAAAAATCAACTCGGATATTTCTGATAGATCAAATATTTCTTCATCGAGGTTTTCCACCTGCGTTAATTCAGGTATTGCCATAATCAAGCGGTAAGATATTCTCCTCTCCCCTACTCTTCTTTTTCAGTCAGGGCAGTGGTAACAACACAATCTCCTTTTTGTAGTTTCATCAAGATTACACCCTGAGTAGGTCTAGTTAGATACGGCAAAGCCTTTTTGCTGTTGGGGAGCTTGATGGTTAATCCTTTTTGTGTAGAGATAACAAGCTCTTTGTGTTTGCTTGTCATGAGCCTGATGCTAGCTACCTTTCCAGTTTTTGATGTAATGTCTGATACTTTTACTCCTAAGCCTGATCTTTTTTGGACAGGATACTGTTTTACCAAGGTTCGTTTTCCCATTCCTTTTTCGGTTACTACTAGGATGGCAGCTTCTTTATCATCAATTATTTCCTGATTTATTTTCTCGAAAGCTACGACATGATCATCTTTTTTTAAACTGATGCCTTTAACTCCTTTAGTGTCTCGGCTGGATTCCTTGACTTCAGTTTCGGTGAAGCGAATAGATTTGCCGTTGTAAGTGCCCAAAAATAACTCATCTTTTCCGTTTGTTATTTGGCCTCGAACGAGTTCATCATCATCATTGAGAGTAATGGCAATTATGCCTGTTGAACGGATATTTTCGAATCGGTTAACAGCCGATTTTTTAACTAACCCATTACGAGTAGCCAAAGCAATAAATTTATCTTTATCTTTCTTCTCGTTAAGAACCAACAGAGATTGAATCTTTTCATCTTGTTTTAGGCTGAGTAAGTTAACGGCGGCTGTACCTCTGGCTGTTCGGCTAGATTCTGGAACTTCGTAAGCCATTAGTTTAAAGACTCGACCCCGATTGGTAAAAAACAACAGAATATCATGTGTTTCACAGGTCAGAAGAGTCTCAATGCTGTCTTCATCTTTCATGGTTAGCTTGACGCCTTTGCCGCCTCTTCCCTGAGAGCGAAAAGCTTTTGGTGTGAGTCGTTTTATGTAGTTTTGTTTTGTTAAGGCAATTACTGCTGACTGATTAGGAACGAGATCTCTTTCGCTAAATTCTCCAATTTTACCTTTAATTAATTTAGTCTTTCGCTCGTCTCCATAGTTGTCGATCAGTTCCTTCAACTCTCTCACAATTTCTTCAAGAATTTGCTGAGGATGAGTGAGTAGTTTAGCTAGTTTGATCATTGTTTTTTTGATCTCTTCGTACTCATCTTCAATCTTTTTTCTTTCTAAAGCCGCCAATCGTTTTAGCTGCATCTCTAAAATGGCGGTTGACTGAGGATCAGATAAACCAAACTTTTTCATTAGCTGATCGTGGGCTGTTGGAGTGTCGGCCGAGTTGCGAATGGTCTCAATTACTTCATCCAAATTATTTAGGGCAATAAGTAAACCTTCTAAAATGTGAGCTCGGTCTCTGGCTTCAACTAAATCAAAGAGGCTGCGTTTAACAACCATGAGTTGTCGATGACGAATGTACTCTCCGAGAATCTGTTTGATGTTCATTAATTGAGGAGTGCCGTCGCTGTTGAGAGCGACCATGTTCATCGAGTAGCTTGTTTGGAGTTGAGAGTATTTGAACAGTTTGTTCAGTACTACTTTGGGTCTTGAGCCTTTTTTTAGCTCAATGGTGATTTGAAGACCTTGTCGGTCGGAGTCATCTCGAATGTTGCGAATGCCATCAATTCTGTCATTTTTTACTAGATCGGCAATTTGCTCAATTAATCGAGATTTATTAACCTGATAGGGAATCTCATTGACCACAATTTCAAAATTATTGTTTTTTTCAACGATTTCTGCTTTGCTGCGAATAACAACACGACCTCTGCCTTTAACATAAGCTTCTTTAATTTCTTTAAAATCATAGATAATGGCGCCTGTTGGAAAGTCTGGGCCTTGGATAAACTCCATGATTGAGTCGGTGGTAATGTCACTTCCAAATTGACCTGCCATTTGTTGCGGATCAACTTCTAAGAGCGAATCAACTAAAGATGCAAGCTGGTCGGGTTCAATTTTACTTGAGAAGTTTTTGTTAAGCTCGGTTTGTTTGTCGTCAATCTTAACTTCACCCTGATTGATCATCTCAATGGTTGCTTGACAAACCTCATTTAAATTATGTGGAGGAATTTTGGTAGCCATACCTACAGCGATTCCCTCGGCTCCCATTAGCAAAAGGTTGGGAAGTTTGCCTGGTAAGACAGTTGGTTCTTGCAAAGAACCATCAAAGTTGTCAGTAAACTTAACTGTATTTTTGTTGATTTCAGCCAAAATTTCTTGAGAAATTTTGGCAAGTCTGGCCTCTGTATAACGCATGGCGGCTGGACTATCTCCATCAATAGAACCAAAGTTCCCTTGACCGTCAACCAGCGGATAGCGGATATTAAAATCTTGAGCCAGTCTCACCATGGCCATGTAAACAGAGCTATCACCGTGAGGGTGATATTTGCCCAAAACATCTCCAACAATTCTGGCTGATTTTTTATAACTTGAGTTATGATGGATACCACTCTTAAACATTGAGTAAAGAATTCTTCTTTGAACAGGTTTCAGTCCATCCCTAACATCTGGAAGTGCACGAGAAACGATTACGCTCATGGCGTAATCGAGATATGATTTCTCCATTTCTCCTACTATCGAGGTATGTTTAATTCGACCAAAATCAGTTTCAGTGATTTTGCCAATGAGGCTGCCGTTGCCGTTTTGAGTCTTGTTTTGATCTAACTTTGCGTTGGAATCTTCTCTTGACTCGGTAGATGTTGGCTGGGTTTGCTTGTTATCGTTATCTGCCATGTTTTTAACTTACTTGATTTCTTTTAATACTTGTTCAATTGCTGGTGCGATCTCTTTTTTGCGGCTTAGCTTGGGCCCAATATCAAGCACTTGGTTGTTCGCTTGTCCTCCAAATGCAGTTTGGGCGATTTTTTGCTCGTTTGCTGTAGGCACTATTAACTTGGTGTTAATTCGAAGAACATCAGTGATTGCCAAAAAGATTAGTTTAACTTGCTCTTCTTGTTTAACTTCTTCCATTGCCTCAACTAGTTCACTTAGATGCGATAGAACCTCCTCTTGTTCTACCGTTTCAACTTGACCAATAAAGGTGGGTTGTGCAAACTCAAAAACTTTGTAGTCGTTTTTAACGATCGCAGTTGGAGACAGATGAGTAATATTGGATTTTGCTTTGAAGATTTCAAGAGAAAACTCATCGAGATCTTCAATTTGAGCGATCTTGGCTAATTGCTGAGCATACTTTTGATCAACTTCGCAGGTGGTGGGAGATTTTAGACCGATAGTATCAGATAAAATAGCTGCAGTCATCAATCCCGCCAACTTCTTGCTGGGAACTATAGATTGGTTGTCAAAGCGCTTCATCATGAAGTAGATGATTGAGGTGGTTGACCCCCAAGCTTTAAAGTTCAAAAATATTGGCCGATTGAGATTTAGATTTACTTTGTGATGATCAATGATTTCTGATATTTGAGACTCCTCAAAACCACTTGCTCTTTGAGAGGCTTCGTTATGATCAACTAGAATTACTTGATCTTCGGCAGAGATCTTAACGGAGCTTAGCAGTTGGGGCGCCTCAACTTGAAATTTATCCAGCAGATATTGAGTTTCGCTGTTAACGGGATCTGAAATAAGAGCTTGAGCGTTTGGTCTATTGAAACTAGGTGCTTGTTTAAACAAATACTCTAATGCCAAGGCTGAAACAACACTATCGGTATCAGGTTTTTGATGGCCAATGATGTAGGTTTTTGACATGATGATTAATTATTTTTTTAGTTACTATTACACATCTAGCTCAGCCATTTGAGCTCGGGTTTGAATGAACTTTTTTCTTGGGGGGACTTTGTCTCCCATTAGTGTCTCGAATGTGATGTCGGCTTTTTGAGCATCATCAATTGAGATTTTTTTCAGGATTCTTGTTTCAGGATTCATGGTGGTGTCCCAAAGTTGTTGGGGATTCATCTCGCCCAATCCCTTGTATCGTTGCAGATCAACTTTAGCTTCAGGGTTTTTCTTTTTGAGTTTTGAAATAATCTCATCTTTTTCTTCTTCGGTGTAAGCGTACTCTTCAAAATTTCGGCTGCTGGTAATCTTATAAAGAGGTGGCATGGCCACGTAAAGAAAGCCTTGCTCAACTATTTCTGGCAAATGTCTGTAGAAGAATGTTAGTCCCAGCGTGGTGATGTGCTCGCCATCAACATCGGCATCATTCATCAAGATGATTCGATGATAGCGCAAATTTTCTGGATCGAATGTTTCTCCAATCCCTGCGCCCAAAGCAACAATTAGTTGTTTGAGCTCATTAAAGGCAATGACTTTATCAAGTCGAGCTCGCTCGGTGTTTAAGATTTTTCCCTTGAGAGGAAAAATTGCTTGAAAGGTGCGATTTCGACCTTGTTTAGCACTGCCACCGGCGCTGTCTCCCTCAACTATATAAATTTCGGATTGAGAAGGATCTGTGCTCTGACAGTCTGCCAATTTTCCTGGAAGAGTAGTTCCTTCTAAAACACCCTTGCGAGTAACAGCATCTTTAGCGGCTCGCGCAGCCTGTCTAGCTCTTGCGGATAGTAAAATCTTTGAGATGATATTTTTGCCTGCACTGGGATTTTCTTCAAGAAATATCTCGAACTGCTCTTTAAATACTCGATAAACTGCCGACTGAGCTTCGGAGTTATTTAATCTTGTTTTTGTTTGAGATTCAAACTGTAAATCGTTGGCGGCCATCTTAACAAAGACTACAGCGGTGAGGCCCTCTTTAATGTCGCTGGCAACAAAGTTCTCATCTTTTTTGAGAAGCTCATTTTTTTCAGCATAGTCTCGCAAGACCCTTCCAAGAGCCATAGTGAAACCATTCACATGAGTTCCTCCATCTGGGGTGTTGATGACATTGACGTAACTGTCAACAGCCTCACGATAGGAGTCGTTATATTGAAGAGAGGCTTCAACCCCAATCTGCATTTTGGAGTCATCATCTTGCCAGTCATCGCTGCAATAGAACACGTCGTGAAGAACATCTTTCCCAATATTTAGATGTTCAACCAAGGATTTAATACCATTCTCAAAGTAGTAATGTTTTTCAGATCCAGAAACTTCGTCATCAAAGGTGAAGTAGATACCTGCCATTAAGTAAGTACGGTCCTTGATGATCTGAATTAACTTTTCTAAACTGAAGGAAGTAGTTGAAAAGATGGAAACGTCTGGGACGAAATGAACTAAAGTTCCTGTATCGTTGTCAATCAATGACTGACTCTGTCTTTTAAATAGCTTGGCAAACTCTTTTTCTGAAATTTCGCTAACTGGGTGATGTGGTACTCCCTTTGAGTAGCATTGATAGTGATATGTGTCATCTCTTTTAGAAACAACTTGCATAAAGCCTGACAAGGCGTTAACGGCCGAGGATCCAACTCCGTGCAGTCCACCAGAAACTTTGTAGGCGGCATCCTCGAATTTTCCTCCGGCGTGAAGTTTAGTCATTACGACCTCAAGTGCCGACACTCCAGCTTTTTCATGCATCTCAACCGGGATGCCGCGACCATTATCAATTACCGTTATTGATTGAGGACCAAGATCTTGATTGTTGGCAAGTTCTTTTTCTTGATCTGTAGTAAGGTTTCGAAACAGTTCGATTTTTTTGCCGAAACCGGCAATAGCTTCATCAACAGCATTGTCTAGAATTTCTTTTACTAAATGATGGAGACCTTTGGTATCGGTTGAACCGATATACATTCCAGGTCGTTTCCGAACCGGCTCAAGGCCTTCAAGAACCTTGATTTGAGTTGCGCGATAGGTATTAACGTCTTGTTGATTGGCCATATTCTCTTACCAGTTGTTTAGCTTAAAATAATATTAGATTAATATAATTATATATAGTTAAGGCGACTATGTTGCACAGACCATAATTTGTATCACATCCATGAAATCAAATCAAACAAG
>CAYXBZ010000033.1:0-10904 GCA_964463605.1 uncultured Pseudomonadales bacterium
TGGATAAAAAATCTGTCACTAGCAGCTCCTCCCAAAACGTATATAACTAAAAATATTGTGGACTTGTAGTAGCGATAAAGTTCCAGTTAAAAGAATCGTCAGAGCTCTGTAAGTTGAGCTAAATAATAACTCTTTTGTTATCAAGTTGATTAATATTAATACTAGTAAATAGATAAATACGCTTCCCCAATAAGGGTTTCCTAAAATATGAAAGAATGCTCCATATAAATATTTTGCTACAGGTGGATGTTCAAAATTTATTGTAGTTGGATCCTCACCCAACCAGTATGCATAGCCAGCATATACATAAAGATCAGAATCACTAATCCAATAATTTGAAGCATCTCCCAAAACATATTGAGAGGTTGCATATTTATCTTCATATTTTTGAGGATCTAGCTTCACAAATAAATAATATCTATTTTTATAAACTGTTGCGGCTAACAAAATCAAAATTAATAAGTAAATTCCGTGCTTATTTATCATATTATTTATTAACTCAAAATTATGCCACCCAATACCCTTGTACAAAAAGCATTGTATTAATCCCAAGTAACACAAGTGAAAAAGAATAATATATCACTCGCCATACAGGTTTAGTTGATATTATTTGTCCCCACCACATAAAAATAGGAAACATTACCAATACGTACCGAGGCATACTTGAAAGATTTCCTGTAAAAGTAGGCATAAGATAAGCCAGTAATGAAAAGATGGCGTACTCGATTTTAACTTTTTTCCAACTGGCGATAAGACCCGCAAGAAAAATGGTTGATAGCAATAAATCCTGAGCATAACTAAAATACTTCCAGTCAAAGGGTCGAGCTGTTAATAAAATCTTTATTGAACGATAGAATGTTTGAGGAAGTAATATTAAGTTTGTTTGGCGACCGGCTCCAAAGCGTGACTGGACTGAAAAGAAATAAAATGGGTCAGAATAATTTTGCCAAAGAAAATAAATAAAAGCACCAAAGACAAATAATCCCACCAGCAATCCAATTAAAAAATTTAAATTATTTATTATTTTTTTTTGAACAAACTGCCGAAAAGTTAGTCCTTGATTTTTTGTTTCTAATATCCACCTCGAGAAGATTGCTGGAACTAACGCCAATCCCACCAACCTAACTCCAGATGACAAGCCCATGAGTAAGCCAGAAATCGTTTTTTTCTTTATTAAGTAGTACCAACAGCCAGCCAATACTAACATTAAGAACAATGATTCATTGTAAACTGAGCCTAAATAAAATGAAGTTGGAAAAGTTAACAAAACCAACACGAAATGAACTGCGGCCGATTGAGAAAACATTTTTTTTGCTAACTTGAATCCAAAAAAGAGTGTGCCAATCAATGAAAAATTGCTGATGATCAATCCAATCAAAATTGGATTAAGATAATTTGAAAAAAGTCTAATTAACAAAGGATAAATTGGAAAAAATGCTTGAACCAAATTGATCAATAGATAACCATCTCTAGCTATAGTTAGATAATGCACTCCATCAAAGTTTGCCCAAGAATAAATGGCTCGTGATAATCCAGACTCTTCTACCGATTGAAAGTAAGGAAAAGATGGTTGATATGGCAATAACAAAGGAGCAAGCCATACTAAAAGTTGAAGCAAAACTCTCCACCCCAGCCATACGAGTATTATTCTGATTAAAATCTGTTTTGAAGTTAGTGAGTCATCAGTAAGACTTATCACGTCTGAGCAACTTCTTGATAGACTCTAGCTGTTTCTCTAGCTGCTTTTTCCCACGAAAAACTATTTGTCCAGGAGAAAGCCTCCTCAACTCGTTCTCGTCTTTCATCATCCGACCAAAACATAACATGTTTAACTCCCTCAGCTATCTCTTCTGCCAGTTCTCCCACATAAATCACATTTTTGCCACCTACCTCTACTAACGATGAGTTCTTTGTTGACACCACAGGAACTTTCGCTTGCATCGCTTCCAATACCGGTAGTCCAAAGCCCTCAGACAAAGAGGGTTGAACATAACACATGGCACCGCTGTAAATTGCACTTATTGTTAAACTGTCGCCAACAGTCACATCATTCACAAAATGAACTCGCTGAGCTACGTCACTCAAGCTAATTTGAGTTTTAATCCAGTCCCACTCCACAATATTTTGTTCCCTGAAATTTTTCCCAAATAACACTAAATGACATTTCTCAGGAATAAACTTAAGTGATTTGATCAACTGCACCAAATTTTTATTGTAGTTAATGTCTCCCACATAAAGAATATACTCATCTGGCAGTTTGTAATGTTGACGAACTTTTTTGATAGTTGGATCGCTAGCCTTCTCAATCTCCGGATTGCCGGCCAAGTATACTACCTCAACTTTTTCTGATGGAATCTTTAATAATTCCACAATATCTTTTTTTGAGGCATGAGAGTCAGTAATGATTTTTTTGACTGTTTTCAGCGAAAGCTGCTGTCGCTTCCAGTTTAACTCTCCTTTAACCCCTGGTTTGTAGTGATCGGGAAACTTCAGGGGAATCAAATCATGAATAGTCACCACAGTTTTAGCTTTTTTTCTTAGCGCAAGAGTAGGAAAAAAAAGATCAAAGTAGGGATAATGTACTACATCTGGCTTAAAACCTTGAGCAGTTTTATGCGTTAAGCGTTCTAACTTGATATTTGGTATTTTTTCCAGTTCTTGAGCAAGTAAGCGAGTGTATGTACCAACGCCTCGAGCTTGATTGGCATTAGTTAGGGGAGTGGTATCTATCAAAACTTTTAATTTATCAGTCATATTTAAATCTTATTATGATTTTTTGGAAATAAACTTAAATAAAATTATTGGAAAATGAGAAGCGCTCAAAAATGCAAAAAGCAAACCATAAACACCATCAACAAAACCCTTGTGTCTAATAAAAATATTAAAAAAAGTGGAAATAGGTTTAATCAATAAATAGTTGAAGATTTTTCTTAATCCCATACTTTGATCAGCTTCAATAAGTTTAGTTGCTTCCAAACTAGTGTATGTTTGTAACTTTCTCCAGTAATCTCTTAGATGAGGATTTGAGTAATGCAGTAGATGGCCATTTGCCCAACCAACCTGACCTTCAACCTCCATCTGTTCATGAACTGACTTTTGAGGCAATCTTGCTTTTCCCCTAATAAACAATCTTATGACAGGATCTGGATATTGTCCTCCTTTTTTTAACCAGTGACCCAAAAAATTGTTTTTTCTTTTTAGCCACCAAGCTTTTTCTTTTACAGAACTCGGATGTTTCTGTAACTTTTGATTAAGTTCTTGAATAAATAAATTTAATTCTTTATCCACAACCTCATCAGCATCAAGTTGAAGGATTAAATTATGCTTGGCAGCATCAATTGCCAGTTGCTTGTTGATGTGAAAAATTGGCTTATTACTAGTTTTGATGACTTTAGCGCCAAGTTGTTTGGCAATTTCTCTAGTTTGATCAATTGAGGATCCATCCACTACTACAATTTCATCGGCAAATTCTTTGACAGACTCTAGACAGCGTCTGATATTTTTTTCCTCGTTATATACAGCTAAAACAACTGATATCATTTTTTTTTCTAACTAATAATATCTACATTTTTATAGGAGCATTGATACCCAATAATCCTAAGCCATGTTTGATAATGTGAGAAACACAATGAGTTAAAGACAACCTATATTTTCGCAAGTGATTGTCATCGACTAGTATTTGATGCTTATTGTAAAAACTATTATAAGTTTTTGCTAATTCATACAAATAAGTAGCAAGCACGCTTGGATCATTACTATAGGCTGATTTTTCTATAATGTCTGGATATTGATAAATTAATCTCAATAATTGAAGCGATCCATCTGTTGTATTAAGCACATTATCTCCTATAGTGTTAAGCAGACTGTCCTCTCCTCTATATAATTCTTGCATTTCTTGCAAAGTTATATCAGCCTTCTGCAGTACTGATTTAGCTCGAGCATGAGTATACTGCAAATATGGTCCCGAGTTTCCATCTAAAGCTAAAGCGGACTCTTCGTCAAAAGCCATATCGGCAGTGCGCGACACTTTTAAAATGGCATACTTAATGGCTCCCACACCAACTTTCTCAGCCAACTCCTCAATTTCTTTTTCACTGAAGTGATCATGGTTAATCAGTTTGCTAGCTTTTTCACAGCCGAGATCAAGCAGTTCATCTATGTAAATTACATTACCTTCTCGTGAGCTCATCTTACCCTGATTTTTGATGCTCATATAACCGTAAGTGAGATGCTCCAAATCCCTAGCTCTAGCAATTCCTAGTTGGTCACAGATAGCAAACAACTGCTCCAGGGCTAGCTTTTGCTCTGGACCTACTACCCAATGAAGTTTATGCACCTTTTGCTCCATCTTTAATTTAGTCAACGCAATATCTTGAGTGATATAGAGTGCTGTGCCATCGGCCTTGCGCACAATCGTATCCGATAAACCAAATTTTTCTAAATCGGTCAGCACTGCTCCGTCTGGCAATACTTTAAACACTCCTTTTTGGATACCTTCCTCTACTAACTCTTTACCCTGCTGGAAGTATTCATGCTCATGCCAAACTTTGTCCCAACGATTATGTAATCGATCCAGAGTTAATTTTTGTCCTTGATACGATAAATTAAGCACTAACTCCCACAGTGCCCAAGTAACACTATCATTAGCTTCCCAATCAACCACCATTTGTCTCACTTGCTCCTCAACCTGTTTGTCTTGATCAAAATCGGCTGCACCTTGAACATAGAGTTTGTCCACAAACATATCTGGCCGTTGGTTATTGTCGGAGGGTTGGTACCATTCATTTTGATGTGAGTGCCAGTACTGCAAATCTATAGGTGTGCTATCTTGTTTTCGAGCAAACTTTAGGTAGCCCCACATTAATTTGGCAATGGCAATACCTCGATTGTTATCAACGGCCTCAAAGATAACTTTAACACCCACTGCCTCCCAAATTCTTCCTATGGCCATTCCAACCAAATTATTTCTCAAATGACCTAAATGCATCGCCTTGTTAGGATTGGGAGAGGTATGCTCCAGCTCCCAAACTTGCCCTTTTCCAGATTGAGACTCTCCAAATGAAGAAGTTGATAATGCCTTAGCTAAAGAATCTACTAGGAATTTATTAGTTAAATAAAAATTTATAAAGCCAGCTCCCGCAACCTCAATTTTGTCAATCCATTGAGATAAATCTTCAAACTTTTCCAAGTTATCTTGAAGTGAAGCGCAAAGGTATTGAGCCAACTCTCGAGGGTTATCAACTTGAAGTTGTGTTTTTTGTTCCGTCTTGAGCGTACCAAACAACTGCAAAGCGATATTTGTAGAGTAATCTCCAAAAGTAACATCTGCTGGATGCTCAAGCTTTACGTCCTTGATCCTAATCAAAGGCAGCGATGAAATGAATTTGGTTAATTTTTTTTCAATTTCTAGCATAATAATTTTACATCTCTCCAGTATAGTATATTAAAAATCTAATCTCACCACCCTGACTTACTACTTGATGTGCAGGATTTTGCTGAATATGATCATCTCCTGAATCGATAATCAGCGTGTTGGGTTGTTCAAAATCAGCAACCATAATTTTATCAACAAATAAATATTTATTTAATGATCCTCCCTGGTACCAAATAGGGTTCGTTTTTCGCACAAAAAGAGCGTAAATATAGGCTTGTCCATACTGATTTGACACAATGATTTTACTGACCTCAGGCTTATCTTCTCTACCTTGTTCATACTGATAAGCAAGTTGCATCGCCTCCAGATAACCTTCATTAAAAGCAGCTGCCGATTCAAAAGCAAAAACTTGATAATAATGCTTCAGATAACATCCTGTATTAATTGCTATTAAAAACAGGATCGCATAAGTTAAGATCTTTTGATTAAGCGAGACAATCTTTATTCGAGAGTTGAGCCAAATAACAGAGTATCTAAAACCCGCTACAGCCAACCAAACGAAACCTGGCAAAGCCAATAAGGCTCGATTGGCTTGTGGATAACTATCACCTAACACTGCGGGCAATAAGCCCAAGATTATCCAGATTAGCGAAAGCTTCAACCAGGGTGAAATTGCTCTCTTCTTAATACTGTCAATTAACAGTCCAATCAAACCAACAATCATTAGTATAAAAATGGTCAATAAAAAAACACTATCTTTAGTCGCTCCATGCCGCAAAGTATCGGTCCATCCTCCAATCAAAAAGCCTGGTGAAAGATGAGCTGTGAATCTTACTAAAATCATCTTCATAGCCTCATGAAATGAGCTTGCCTCCAGAACCGATAGGCTGCCAGCTCTAGTTAAACCATTTCCAGAAACTGAGTCGTAAATCATTGGACCTAAGAGAGTCAGCAGCAATACTAATGATGACGTCAAATCTATAACTCGTTTTTTGATCAATTTTAGGTGAACTGCCACCAACGTAAATCCAATCAGTGGTACGAACAGTTTTGGACTGTGATAGGTATACATCGAAAGTACCAATAACACGATCCCGGCAAAGAGTGGTTTGATACGGGTTAAATATTTTGGAATAGCAGATTGTTGCAAGTATTTTAATAAAAATGAAACTCCCCACAATATAAAAGTCAAAGCTAGCCCAGATTCAAAGCCGGTTCTACTAAAATGTAGGTGCCAAGGAGAAGTGGCCAAAATTAATCCAGCAATTAAACCCATCTTTTCTATCCAGCCCTGGTTGCTTGACTCACTTAAATCTAGGTGAATTGGCAACAATTTTTTAGTTAGTACCACCATTCCCCATACTCCCAGCACTCCACTAATGGCAAAAGGTAGTCTGAGCACCCATAAATTTAAATCGATAATACTGGTGAAAATACCGACTAAATATATAGCTAAAGGAGCTTTATAATCGCCAAAGGAACGAAATGATATTGGCAATTTCTCAAGCCATTCATCGCGACGAGTTTGAACCACGCTGTAGCCGTTGTAACCAATGGCGGCTTCATCCCAAGTCATGCCTGCCGGCACTTGTGCCAACTTAAAAAATCGCAGTGTTGCAGCTAACAGTAAAATTAAAATTAATCCTATTCGATAACTTTTTGTTGAAAGAGACTTCCATCGCTGCCACCACCAATATGGTCTAAAAAGTATAAACTCTAATTTTTGCTGAACGCTAGAATGTTTCCAACTAAATTTATCAGCATTCTTCCAACTAATCTGTTGAAGCTGATTTTGTTTAAAAACGGTTTTATTGGTAGTTTGATGGTTATGAATAACTTTCGATTCAGAGCAAAATTGGATATTCCATCCCTTTTTTTTAGCTCTTTGCGAGAGGTCGATATCTTCCCAATAAGCTGGATAGTAAGACAGATCAAAACCGCCCAACTGATGCCACTTGTCTCGATCAAACATGCCACTGCCACCACTCACCCATCCCGTTGAACCAGATTCATAATCATCTGCCCGTTGATGTTGAAAGATTCCTTTTTCAAACCAAAGTTTATTTTTTCCTCCAGATATATTGCCTTCGTTTGGCTCTGTTTCTAAACAGCCCACTGCAAATAAATTGTTAATGTTGTTCTGCTCGAACTTTTTAATCAGTGAATTGATGGTGTTGGCAGTTAACTCCACATCACTGTTCATTAAGAATAAAAGAGGCTTCTGAGCTACTGCAGCCCCTCGATTACAACTGGCGGCAAATCGCAAATTGTCGTTGTTTGAAATTAGTTTGAAAATTAATCCTGAATCAAGTTTTGATTCATAGATAACATATTCCCCATATTTATCTTTTTTAGTTGTCTTTAACTGCAGTTGATAATCATCCAGCAACCATTTCAAGGTGTCGTCATAACTTTTATCATCAATGACAATCAACTCATCATGATTTCTGAGTTGTTTAATAACTTTTGGGAGATTATTTTTTAAGAGCTCCTGACCGTTATAAGAGGGAATAATAACGCTAACAGCGGTGTGGGTCATGATGGGTAAACTTAATTGCTAATAAGTTTGTTAAGTTTGGAGATAAACACCTGTGGACTAAAACTTCGAGATTGCTGCTGAGCCTGCTTTTGTAATTTCTGTCTCAGTTGTTCATTGACAATTACTTGCCGCGTTTTTTTAATACACTCTCTTTGGGTAAGCCAGCTCCAATCAAGCAGTTGATCTCCAATCACTTCTTTTTGCCCACCCTTAGCAATCACCAGTGGAACATTTCCTGAGGCCATTGCCTCAACAGTGCTGATTCCAAAATGTTCAACTTTATGAGGCTCATCTAATTCGTTAATACGATATCCAGTCGCATGCCAATAAATACTGCTCTTTTGATACCACTTTAAAACTTCAGCCCGAGCAGCCTGATGATTAAGTGTGATCGGATAACCTTTGGCTAACTTGGCAACTCGTCTTGCGTATTGGTCATCCTCTACTGTACCTATTAATACTAACCGCCAACCATCCAGATCTTTTTTATATTGATCAAATAAACGTTTAAAAATTGTGACCAGAATATCCTGACGTTTACTATGTAACTGAGGAAAAAATCTACCTACATTTAGAATAATTTTTTCTTTTTGATCAAAATTTGATTGAGCTATTAGCTGATCCACCTCAATCATCGGTTGATGTACTTGAGTCACTTTCGTGTTCCAGCTAGGTTCAATGATGCTCTTAGTAAAGTTTGAGTTGGTAGTAATAACGTTCCAACTTTGAAGTTTTTTCTTTTCGATGAATGAGGATTTATCAAGTTTTAATGGTACTTGAACATGAAGAATGTTTTTTTTAGCCATCGAGAAAAAGAGACTGCCATCAGTTAGGTAGTAACCCAAATCATAGTGTTTTGTCCAAAATAGTTTGCGAAAAAAGTTAGTATTTGATCCAAGCGGTGTAGAAACAAACTTAACTTTTTTTAGATTATACGAGAAGTATTGCTCATACTGATATTTAATCTCCTTGAGTTTGACCGCACTCAAAGTATGCTTAATACTGATAGCCAAATTAACCTGGTGATTAGGATTTGCCGCAAGCGTTCTTGCTATGTCTAGTAAATACTTCTCTCCTCCTCCAAAATGCTCAGGAATATATGGGCTGTAAAGAAAAATCTTCATGATGCTTTGCCCTCATGTTTTTCTTTTTTTTGAGGTTTAACCACCTTATCGTTCTCCCACTGCTTTTGAATGACAATTTCATGTCTGCGATATTTTTCTTCTAATGAGGGAACCTGCTGCAATTCCCAAACTTGGATATAAACTAACATTTTATTAATTCCTTGAACCAATGATTCGATTAAACCTGCTAGGCCATCCTGATATCCCTTCGCAAAGATAGCACGACGGATAAACTCCATTATGCCCTTGCGCAATATCGTTAAAAAGTTTACCTTCTTACCCCCAGCCTTGTGAAGCAACTGCGCCTCAGCTTTGGTCCAGGAAGCCGATTTTATTAAATTCTCTTGAGTATTTCGATGAGTCAAATGAATTAGGGGTGTGTGCAGAATAATTGGCTGTCCCTCATAAAGCGGGGTTTCATGCACCTTTCCCTGCCATTTGTCTAGAGCTTTAACTAAAAATACTCGAGTCACTTCATCATTCTCCCATCCTCCAAACTGAAACTCTTCTCCATAGCAAATATTTTTTCTTTTGATTGAGAAAACATGTCCAGATTCGGTTTCGAGATTAACCATGATTTCTTTTGCTAAAGTTGGAGTCACCCGCTCATCAGCATCAATGTAGAATATCCAGTCTGTTTCAACGTGTTTCAGGGCTTCATTTCTGACTCTGGCAAAAGATGAGTGCTCAAAATGAATCACTTTTGCACCCAAATTCTCGGCTACTTTTGTGGTTTGATCAATTGAGCCATTATCAATTACCAAGACTTGATCAACCCAACCCAAGGTGCTCAGACATTGTGGAAGCATGGCTTCTTCGTTCTTGGCGATAATGATGGCGCTAATCGTTGGCTGCATAATACTTCAAAATTTTAAATGAATGGTTGCTTACCATATCTCCCCAGAATAGAGTCTATGACTGCTTGTCGCTGAATTTCATCTCCTGTCATCAACTGATTTATCATCAGCTTAACTAGAGTGATTTTATATCTTATTTTAGCGTAGCGAAAGAAAAATAAGGCTCTGTTTCTTGTTTGATAATATCCATGTAATTTTGAGCCAGCTCCTCCAGAGGATCCTGCATTTTTATGATAAATAACAGACTTGGGAGAGAAAATAATTTTATAACCTTTTCGCTTAGCTCTTATTGAGTAATCTACATCTTCAAGATACAAAAAATATTTTTTATCTAATAATCCTACTTCCTCAATCACTTCGCGCTTAATCAACATACAACAGCCTGTGGCAAAATCAGTGTCAACGAGATGATCAAACTGGCCTCGGTCAACCTCATCAACTCCGCGATGAAAAGCTCTTAAATATGGCCAGTCAATAGTTCCTCCCGCAAACCAGATCACATTTCCCAGATGATCTTTATCATAATTCTTGGCATAAAACTCATATCCTTTTTCAAATAGTATTTTGCTCACCGCTATACCTCGATCATCACCTTGAATAGACAGCAGCAGTTCATGTAAAAACGAAGGAGTCACAGTCGTGTCAGAGTTAAGCAGTAGAAAATAATCAGGATTGTACTGCTTGGCAGCATAGGTAATACCAAGATTATTGCCACCAGTAAAACCTATATTATTATCAGTTCTAATAATTTCCAGATTATCTTTTCTCAATTTAACCGGGAGTTTGAACTCTTTTTGCGAACCATTGTCAACCACAACCACATTAAACTCAAAATCAGGATGATAGATTTTAGATAATGATTTGAGACAATCCAGAGTTAAATCAGAAGTGTCATAATTAACAATGATAATAGAGATCAACGGAACTGAGTCTGCCATACAGTTTGATTATACCAACAATTAATCCAATACAGTTAAGCAGTCATTTTAGGAGGTAAGATTGATGTTAAA
>CAYXBZ010000034.1:0-10827 GCA_964463605.1 uncultured Pseudomonadales bacterium
TGTCTGCCTTCCAAGCAGAAGGTCGCGGGTTCGAGTCCCGTTTCCCGCTCCATACGGGATAGCAGGGTCATTAGGATCCTGAATATACCTATAAATAGGTCTAATTTCATGGTTCAATGTACCATTGTAGTCCCAAGCAAGTCCTGAGGAGAAGATTGAACCAAGTAGCACCTTTATCTGTGGGATACTCGAGGTTTTATATGTTTCTCCAAGATCTGCCAGTTTAGCTCTCATAAAGTCAGTTACTTTATCTATGTTGTATTTTTCAATGAAAGAATCTTCTTTGACAATCTGAGCTTTGATCATTTTTTCTTCAATGATTTCGTTTTGTTCTTTGAAAATCGCATCAGAATAAATCCCTGACAAGTTTTTCTCAACTAACTGTTTTCTCATTTCTTGCAAGCCAATTATTTCAGTGTCTGCGGCATCTTTCATCTTTTTTAATCGTGAATATCGTTCGTGATAAACCTTGTACATTCTAGAAATGTACAGCTCTAACGCCTCTGGCTTAGGGGTTATCTGAGATAATAAATCTTTCATGGCAGATTCTATAGCTGAAACTTTAATCGACTTTGTACAGCCACCTGCGCATCTATAGTACGGGTATCTTTTATTTCTACCCCTGCTCCAACCTCCAGTTAATCCAACATCACAAATGCTGCATTTAACAATCCTACGTAGCGGAAAATCCTCACTTTCTCTAGTTCTTCTAACTAGTACCATGTCGCTAACTCTACGACCATCTAAGACCGCCTGAACCTTGTAAAATTGCTCTAGGGTAATCATTGGTACGTGTTGACCCTTAACTTCTTGTTTGTAGGTATCAGAAGTTAAAACACCGGCATAAAATTTTAGTCTGAATATCCGATTGGCTGTTTGGGGTCTGATTTTATACTTTCGGTTTTTTCTTTTAATTCTAATGCCACTGTCATCCATAATCTTTGCTATCTGAGTGAGACTAGTTTTGCCAGCTGCCATGATATCCCATGCCGATTTAACTTGATCCCAAGTGTCTGGATCTTTTACAGCCAAACCCATTTTGAATTTATAACCAAGTGGCGGTCTGCCACTAATCAAACCAGACATATATCTAGCTCTTAAACCATTTCTAGCTCTTTCGCTTCGAATATCATTATCTAGCTGGGCAAAGCCTGCCAAAATTGTTTCTACGAGCTTCTCTGTGGGACTGTTACCCGTTGGTTCGGTGGCGGAGATAATGGTAACGCCACATTCCGCAAGTTTCTTTCTTATTGCTAAGTAATCAGCAGTTTGGCGAGAGACTCTATCTAAACGATAAATTATTAATGCTCCTATCTCTTTCCGGTGCTTTCTGACATATTCAAGAAGGCTAATTAACACTGGCCTGCCAAGAATGTTTTTAGCTGATCGGCCCTCCTCTCTAAAGGTTTCGATAACCTCATAACCTCTTTTTTTTGCTTCTTTTCTACAAATTTCTTCTTGGGTTTCAAGTGAGAAATTATCGACCTGTTCTTCACTGGAAACCCTTAAATAAATTAGGGCATTTTTAGGCCCATCATCATCGTTTGAAAATGATTTTTTTCTCATAACATACCTCCCTTTTCGTGTAGTAATTCTTTTAATGTTTTTCCTTCAAAAATCGATCTTTCGAAGTCATCAAGCCAATTAGCTACTAGACAATCAATATCTGTTACTATTTCTTTGATTTCTTTAGCTGAAAACTCTTTGGCAAGTTCTCCCAGGGTTTCTTTAGCTCTAGCAACATCTTTGTCCTGCCTTTTTTGCTCCGGGAACATTATGTCTAGAGATTCTGTAATGGAAAATTGTTTTTTTAACTGTGAAGCTGATTGATCAAACTCTTGATAGAATGGCTGAATAAGTTGTTCTCTGTTTATGGGTGGTTGGTATGGGCTGGCTATTATACTCATTGCTACCTAACTATAAATATATTTATAGTTTATATAAATATAATGATAGTGTCAAGAGAAACTTCCTAAAATACCAGGCAAAGTTTTTATTTACACCTGATGTCTTTTGATATAGACTACAAGCCAGTCTGCCCATATTAAACCCATAAAGGTTGTATGAGCAATATTACTCAACTAATCACAGACATTATTCAAAACAACCTTGTTTTAGATATTATTGTTCAAAATATAAATCTTGCCATTAACTGGTCGCTAATTGATACGTTATTTTCTTCATACCTGCCTGTCATTAGACCTGTTGTGACTGTCTTAACTGTTGTCATTGGTATATTTTTTGCTTCTCGTTTATTACATAAATTATTCACCATCTACTGGCAATACAAGCAAACTTACACCTTTCTGGAAGTTAAACCACCTCAAGAGACGCTACAAAGCTCATATACTACTCAACAGTTATTTACTCTTATCCATGGTATTGCTAATCAAAGGTCATGGGTTGAAAAATTAGCTGGATTTAAAAAAAGTTATGGCTTAGAAATTGTTTCAACTAAAAATGATGGAATTAGGTATCTGCTACGAGTAAATGATGACGACGCTGATTTAATCAAAAAAAGCCTACTTTCATATTTACCTGGCATTAATGTTACTGAAGCTCAGGATTATTTACCCAAGTTATTAGAAGAAAAAAGTGCAATAGTGGAGTTTAAATTAGCTCGCCACTTTGCCTTTCCCCTTAAAAAGCAGGAGGATCTAAAAGAGCATGACCCAATTGCTTACATCACCGGCAGTATGACTAAGCTATCTGACAAAGAAACGATTGCTTTTCAGTTGGTTTGCTCACCAGCTGATAAAAATAAATTGGGAGATATTAAACGAATCTCGAAACTAATCTACACCAACAAAGATTTAGTTTCTGGGCTTAAAAATACTGTCTCAGCTTTCGTAATATTCTCACTATTTAAATATATTTTGTTTACCTTGTTTTACTTACTAACTTTGCCACTAGGCATTCTTGTCTTTATCGCATCTGACGGTAAAGAAGGGCCTTTTTTGGATATGCCATTTAACTCTGGCAAAGACAAAACTGCCAACCCATACCAAGAAGAGCTGGAAAAGATGGTTAAAGAAAAACTTGATCAGCCGCTTTTTGAAAGTTCAATTAGGTTGGCTGTAATTGGTAGCAAAGCTAATACTACTAAACGTATTCGTGGCTTTAGCTCGTCACTCTCTTCATTTAGTAATGCTTCGTACCAATACATTAAGAAAACAAAAAGCCTCAAAATTAACTGGGTAAACAAAATTAAACAGTCTAGTTTTAATAAACGATTACTAAATCCTTTCAGTAACTCGATTTTGGCCGTTTCTGAAGTAGCTGATCTTTACCACTTTCCTTTTACCAAAACCACCAGAACCGAAGATATCCAAAAAATTCACTCTAAAGAATTACCTGCGCCAGTTTCACTTAAAAAAGCCACTGACCTGGATGTAGTTTTTGCTAAAAATACTTATGGCGGTGGTACTACCAAGATTGGTTTGACTGAGGATGAGCGCAGACGGCATATGTATATTTTAGGTGCTACAGGTACTGGTAAATCAACCATGCTGTTGTCAATGATCAAGCAAGACTTAGATCATGACAAGGGTATATGTGTAATCGATCCACACGGAGAATTAGTAGAAAGCATTCTTAATTTAGTTCCGGAAAAGAGAATTAAAGATGTGGTCTATTTCAACCCTGATGATATTAGCTATCCGGTAGGGCTTAATCTGTTGGAATTGCCTAAAGATTTAGACGGCGACTTGCTGCTACGAGAAAAGGAGCTGGTTACCGAGAGCATCATTTCAATGTTTCACAAGGTTTATGACGAAAAATATTCAGGTCCCAGGATGGAATATATTTTGCGAAATACCATCCACACGGCTTTTACTACTAACAACCCAACGCTATTTACCATCTACAAACTGTTAATCAATGAAAAATTTAGAAAACAAGTAACTAAGAACCTAGATGATCCAAACTTAAGTGATTTTTGGAAATATGAGTTTAGCAAAGCCGGGGACTATCAAAAAGTCAAAATGATCTCACCCATCACCAATAAAATCGGTCGATTCTTGTTCTCTCCCATCGCTAAGCGTATTTTAGAACAGGAAAAATCCACCATCGACTTTGATAACATCATGGATTCGGGCAAGATTCTTTTGTGTAACGTTTCTAAGGGCCGAATTGGTGAAGATAATTCTCAAGTATTTGGGGCGTTAATTATGACCAAGATTCAACTAGCTGCCTTAAAGCGAGCCAAACAAAAAAGTGACAATCGCCGAGATTTTTATCTTTACGTAGATGAGTTTCAAAATTTTGCCACCCCTTCATTTGCTCAGATATTATCAGAAGCTAGAAAATACAAACTCAATGCTATCTTGGCCCACCAAACAACCTCCCAGCTTGAGGACAAATCCCTGGTTAATGTTACTTTGGCTAATACCGGTACTGTCATTTGTTTTAGGACTGCCAACCCAGAAGATGAAAGACTAATCCTGCCCCAATTTATTCCATACGTTCAGCCAGGAGAGATTGATAACCTGCCATCATTTCACTTTTATATTAAGATCTCAGCCCTGCACCCTCAGGAGCCATTTTCAGGTCAAACCATTTTGATTGAAACCCCAAAGGATGAAAGCAAGATGGAAAGAATAGTTCAAGTTTCCCGTGAGCATTTTGCCAAGCAGTTTATTGCTACTACTAAACCTAAAAAGACTATTTACAAAAAGCCAATTAAGAAAGCAATAACAACTATCAAAAAGGCACACAAGCAAGACTTACCATGATGTTAAAAATTGTGACAGCCGGTTGTCATAAAAATCTTAGTATTTTTCAGGCTAAAAGTATCTGTTACTCTCTCTTCTTTTCCTTTCTAAGAAAGGGGAGGAAATAAAATGAAATCTCAACCAGAATCAGTTACCAAAAAACAACTAGAAATTCTCACTCTCCTTTACCGCTTCCGTTATCTTAATCGTCACCATATCCAAAAATTCCTCAACCACAAAAGCCACTCCCTTATTACTACTTACCTTAAAGATCTCACCGACCGAAACATTATTGGCCGCCACTACTCAAAAACCATTCCTAACATTTACAGACCAGCTACCTATTTTCTGAGTCTTAACAGTAGGCCAATCCTAATCGAGCATGGTTTTGATGAAGCAGTACTTAAACGCGTCTACAAGGAGAAAGATAACTCAAAAGCCTTTCAAGATCACTGGTTGTTTATAGCTGAGCTATATTTTCATTTTTTAGAAACTGCCCAGAAACATAAAGCAAAATTTCAGTTTTTAACTGCCACTGACCTTAAAAACTATGCCTTCACACCTCTTAAACAGCCAGATGTTTACATTGTGGTTAAAGCTAAGAATGAAACAAAAAGATACTTTTTGGAAGTCTTAAACCCGTCTGATCCATACTTTGCGGTCTTAAGTTTGGTCAATAAATATATTCGCTACTTTGAAGAAGGCTACTGGCAAAATCATTATGATTATCCATTCCCCAAACTTCTTATCATTTACCCAAATCTGAAAGCCAAAAAGTGGCTTACTCGAACCATAGAAGAAAAGTTTGAGGAGCACGACCTTGAGTTTCCCATCTTTTTAGCAAACAGAAAAAGAATCCAAAATCAAGGAATCGATGACCAAACTTGGGAAGCAGCCTAAAGGCTGCCTCCCTTGATCTGTGAAAAGGGACAAGGATCAAAATATAAGTCTCGCTCAACCCCTAAACCAAATTTTCCTCGATAGCTTTCCAGCTCTGACAAAGAAAAATATCCCCACTCATCATTGTGATCGCCAAAGATGGAAACATACCCGAAAAACTCTCGACTTTCTGGGTAATACTCCGTGGCGTACCAAGTACCGGCCCCGGTAGGATTGAAAAACTTGGCTATGACTAATGGATCAGAGACATTTTCTTGTCTTCCTACCTTTGCGAATTGTTTTACTAGTTCTTTTGTGAGTAATTTCATATTCTCACCCCCTTTTACCTGCTATTTTTTAATATTTTCTAGGAAGCAGGCGTCCTGCTTCCTTAACAGAAGAATTAATAGCGGGGTGAGTTTTGCAAGGGTCACGACCACAGGGAGTGACTTGCATAGCCCTTGTCAAAACGAGGGGTAAGACCCCTTTTTGTAAAGAAGTATAATTGTTTAAATGCCTGATAATTACACACCAAACAACCAAGTTTTTTCTGCTTATACACCTTTTCGGAATCTATTAAGAAAAATGGATCTATTTAAATCACTCCAGGCAGTCTGGGCCCATTCTGTTTTTCAACAGTTTAATCGGAAGTTACCTCCTTATATTATCAATTGCCCAATTGGATATAGGCATGCTACCAATACTCATGATTTTATTAAATTCCATATGCACCTTTGGGAATTAGAAACTGTTACTAAAGAAATACTAATTAATTCTCCAGAGTTAGGAGCAAATAAAAATTTGGCAAATTGGCGGTATCTTTCCAAAACTGTGAATCGACTAAAAGAGCTAGAAGAGACAATTGCTCAAATATTTAGTACACAGGAAAATGTGCTACTTGAACTTCACCGGATCTCACATAGACAATTTCCTTGGCAAACACTGCCTACAAGCGATAAGTTGATTAGATATTGGAAAATTTACGAACCTCTGCAAGATTATTTTAAACAAAAATATGAAATTGACTTTGATGTGTATATGACCATAAGCATGATGCTTTTTGGATTTTACTTAGATCATTTTGCGCTTATTTACCCACCAAATATTGAATTAAGACAAATAAAACAAGTATATTTTGACAATTTCTTAAAGTACACTTGCCGAAAGGCATCAGAGCTTGAATCAGAGTTAAAATCCCAACTGAAAATGAATCAGGACTATGTCTATGCATACCACAGCCTAAAAGCCTATCCATTAGTCAAGGCGGACTTTCAAACTAATGAATATGTCACCTGCCCATTACCGACACTGCTTCTTAATAGAACTACTGAAGGAATATTCTATGATCTAATAAATGTTCCTGGATTTGACAACGCATTTGGTAATTCATTTCAAAATTATGTAGGTAGCTACTTAAAGAAACGAACAAACCAATATTGCGAAGTACTACCTGAACAAACATATGGACCACGCAGACATAAAAAACAAACTATAGATTGGATAGTAACTGATCAGGAAAATTCTGCGTTATTCATAGAGTGTAAAACTAAAAGAATGACAGTTGGTGCTAAAGCTGCTTTAACTAACCTAGAGTTATTGCAAGCTGACTTAAATAAAATTGCAGAAGCCGTAGTTCAAACTTATGAAACTACTATCGATTATGAAAATGGGTTGTATCCTCAACGGGACAACAGTCCTTATCGGAAAATATACATTATCATAGCAACATTAGAGGAATGGTACCTCTTTGGTGACAAAACAAAATTACTGCTTGAGCAAGAAGTTTTAAGCATATTTAGAGAAAAAGGATTAGATAGTAACTATCTTAAAAAATACCATTATTTTATTATTTCAACTGAAAATATTGAAATTCTCGGGGAGTTATTAACAAAAAGAACGATTCAAGATATTTTCCAACCTAAACTTGAAGATCCAAACCTTTCACTCTGGCACATCAGAACATATTTATATGACAAATTCCCTAGTGAATTAAGTACAATTACTAACCCATTTGAAGAAGAATATAATCATTTCTTAGATAGAACATTAGAGAAAATGCAGACTTGACTTACTGTAAGTTCTACTTAACGGAAAATATTTCTTACCTTATCCCAATAACGGTAAAAGATAGAAGTGGAGGCTTGGCGACTACCAGCTTCAAGCCAATTAGACCATTCACCAGCGGCACAACCATTAACAGATACCACTTTGAAGGAGTAGGTAGCCTTCGGATCTAGGTTATCTACCACAATAGATTGCACCCCTTCATTTTCATTCATAGCTGGCATGTTGATGCCACCAAATCTTTCATCTCCATCATGGAAGCCAAAGATAACGTGGTAGCTTTCTACATGGTCGTTTACGGGAGTAAAGTAGAGCTTGGCCTGATTACCTGTGCGATCAATTTGGAAGAGGTCTGGCTGGCCTGCAGGGCTTGTATCAGTACAGGTGGGAGCCGAAGGAGTACTGTTAGAAGATGAGTTGTCATTTGAGTTGTTAGAAGGTGATGGCGTTGGAGTAGGTGTCGGTGCTACATACTCGGTAATGCTGAAGGTATGAGATGAATAACCACCAGTATAGGTGAAGGCAATCTCTCCACTACCATTAGCAGTACAAACTCCATCCGTACAATCACTACTTGTGATATCAGCTCCCTGCACGTCATCTACTTTCAGCACATACTGTCCATTAGCTTCCAGGTCACCCACAGTGTGAACAGTAGAATCTGTTCCAATAGTATCTGATGATTCCGTCCAAGTCTTGGCATAATCACCTGAAGTGTTCCATTGGCTGATAGATAGATCCATCCAAACTGATGAATCAGAACTATTGAATCCCCCACTTGGACTAATACTCAAATTTGCAGTTGTGCCAGAAGCAGTTTGAGTATTACGAAATTTTCCATCTGCATAAATACGAATATCACCGTCAATATCTATCTCATTTGTTGAAACTTCATAAGGGGGTTGATATTCATATGCTCCAATGTCGGGTTCATCGTAAAATAGATTATTTGAGTAATCAGATGTAAGGCTAACACTAGTACCAGTATTAATGGCTGGTGAGGAACTTGTCAAAGTTACATCTGAACTACCATAATCAGTGAATAAAGGATTAGAATTGAGCGAATTTAAGTCTTGACTAGTGCCGGTTTGCCAATCGCTAAAGGAAGAGTAAGTGTTGCCATTCCACGAACCTGTTGGATTGGCAAGATTATAAACTAAATTATTATTTAAAGTTGTGTTTGTAATGGAGCCAGAATCAACAAATGCGTATGCATTTGTCCCATATATAATATTGTTTTTTACTTCTGTGCCAGTTGAATTGTTTGATAAATGGATTGCAGAGTTTCCATTATTGCCATAAATAGTATTATTATAAATTTTAGTATTTGTTGCCCCTAAGGAGTGTATCGCGGTATGTACCGAAAATTGATTAACAAATTGGCTCATATCAATGATGTTGTAGTCTATTTGACTTGAGTCTGCTCCATTGTGTATGTAAATGCCTCCACCATATGCAACTCCATGTAAGTAGTTTTTTGTCACCCTGAGACTAGTATCGGTATCGTAAATATTGATTAATCCTGTGGCAACTGAGGAATCTGATCCATAAATATTATTGCCTGACACTGTATTACCAGTCGAACCTCCATGAGCTACAATACAAGAACCTCCGAGAGTCGCGTTTTCATTGTGAATTATGGAATTTGTTAAAAGATTATTTGTTGTAATAGTTCCACCAGATTGATAAATACATATAGGTGAAGTGCTGTGAGAATTGTATGCTTCTATGTTCGTTACCAAATTATTTTGAGCTCCATTGTAAAAACAAAAACTGTGTCTATAATGATCGTACGATTTTAGGTTCCTAAATATGTTGTTAGATCCAGTATTCTTTATTCCACCTATTGTTGTAGTATCACCAGACGTTTTTCTTTGATCAATCCCGTCTAAAATTAACCAGTCGTTTCCATCATCAACAAATGTTTCTGTCCTAGCTGCATACTCATAAGTTCTACCATTAGTATTGGGGTTAGTGTTATCAGAAGTATGTATATAGATATTTCCGCCAACATATGCAGAATAATTTTGATTAGATACAACATTTGAAATTGTTGTATCTCTAGTCAAAGCTGTATCGTTATCCCATATTAGTAGAGGATCTGACTCAAGAGCTTGATACCAGACTCCTTCAGGAGAGGATGTGGTATAAACTTCTAACAAAGAAAGTGCGAATGGTCCATTTATAAGAGATGTACTAGCCGGACTTAGTGTATCTGCCTCAGAAGTCGAATTATTTGACATGCCATACATTCCACCAGCAGACCCACTAAGGAAAAAATCTCTATCTGTTGTCCAAAAATGAACTCCATATCTTTTAGTCTTGTCAAATGATATTGTTATCTCATCACTAACTTTTGTTTGTCCTGAAGATACGGTTACGGAAGCACTTCCACCATCCCAAGTGATTGGAATTGGCGAACTATCAAAGGTTGCTCCAGTAGTCATAGGAGCTATCGAAGCATCAGCAATCGTTCCTCCGTCTCCTGAGTCGGATGCTTTTATTGTAATTCTAATTTTTGTTCCATCTACACTTGAACTATCAGCTGGAATAATATTTCTGTAATTTCTTGAAGCTCCATCGGATAATTGATTGGGAATACTGTTACTATAACCAGTTAAATAACCGTTAGATACATATTGAGTCCATGAACCAGTTATGATTTCAGATCCATCAAAAATTGGGTTATCACCATCTCCATATGCACTAAAGGTAATGGGATTGCCTGATTCTCCCGATGAGGGTGCAACAAGCTCCTCTCTCCATATTTCACCTTTTTTAAAAAGTATTTGATCTCCAGGTAAAAATGAGCTTATGTTGACTTTATTTAATGTTTGCCATGCTTGATCTGTACTAGTCCCGGCATTTGTATCTAGACCATTTGTCGCATCTACATAATAAGTCGCAGCACTAATAGATTTGGTAGAAAAGAACAAAGCTCCAGAAAATATAATCAACCCAATAATTAGCTTATTAAAACCATTTAAAAAGCTAAGCTTTTTGGTACGATAAAAAAGACTTTTCAACATTACCTTTAGCATAGATTATTTTGCCCTTCCACACAACGTTTGAATGGCTATTTATTACCTAATCCAATATATCAAGTATTTTTGCAACTGTCAAGCGTCCCTTTTCGTGCACACGGAGTGTAAATAGTTGGCGTAGAATTTAG
>CAYXBZ010000035.1:0-10503 GCA_964463605.1 uncultured Pseudomonadales bacterium
AGCGATAAAAATCATTGCCAACACAATTAATTTAGCATTCAGTTGAACAGATAAAAAAGGCTGAGGTGTGAAAAGTTTCATCTCTACTTCTTTTTCTGACAAAAAACTATAGCTTAATAATAGCTCTTCGTTGCTTAGCATTTTTTCAGCTATATCGGGAGAGAAAGGATTTTTAGTTAAATCTATGCCAAAAATAAAAGCAGGAGATATGCTTACGATCACAAATCCAACCTTCTCTAAAGTTGATACCAAAGGATTGATAAAGTTGCGGTTAATACCGGTAATATAGGCGCCCTTTTGGAGAGGGAAAGTTTCAACTAATACTTCAGAAAAAGGAACTATCTCTAAAAAGTTTTGAACTACTGGGTCAACATTAGACTCTGGAACTGCGTCTAGCGTTTGATGAAAATAAACCGTGCTATCTAAAATAAGTGCAACTTGATCAGGGAATATTTTGTGTTGTTCAAGCCAATTGCGCAAGATACGTTCCAAACTATTTTTACTTATGATTTCAAGATCTTGAGTAATTTCTGCCGAAAGTGGCAAATCAATAACACTTTCTCTCTCTAACGAATAAAATGAGATCTTGTTTCTGCTAACAAAAAAACATGCTTGTGGTTGGGGTTTGTTAGTCATCAAAAACTTCCTTCCAAGAATCTACGGTTGTAATGCCATTGGTATCAACTGTGACAATCTCAATTCTTCTACTGGCTAAACCAACTCTTCCTTCAACGCGAACTACTTTAGTGCTTGAGTCACTGCTTACATCAATTCTGGCAGTTCCATTTCCTATAGTCAAGACTTCATGCCTGTATTCGGGATCTCTAAGCAATCTAATCAGAGCGTTTTCTGCTCCAGCTTCTGCAATTATTAATGCCCGTTGTCCTTGAAGGAAATACAAATTAGATTGGCTCGTGATGCTGGTAAGAGCTAGAGCGGCGACAATTACGATTATCCCTACGGCAGAGAAGATAATCACCGTTACCAATGCCATTCCAGAGTTATGAACTAGATTGTGTTTATAGAATTGATTTTTGCTTTTATTTATCATCTAGTGCCAAATGTATAAAATAGTTTTCTTTTTTCAGGATTAGATCGATTTTGGATGATGCTCTCAAGAGTGAGTGTGGTTCTGATGCTAGGGAAACCATCTTCGTTTCCAAGTCTATGAAAAGAAAGTTCAGAGACGATAACTTCTGGATTGGTAATTGGTTCGGGTTCAGATAAATTCGAAGATAAAAATAGTTTAGAATTTTCAAGCATATAGATTTGTTCTTGTTCATTGATGAGTAAAACCAAAACGTCACTACTTTCTCCCTCTACTGTAGGTTGAAGTATTTCATCTGCCTGATAAATATCGTGTTGAAGCCGAGAAAATAGAAATTGAGCATCTTGTTCCAATCTGGCTGTTTCAACCGATTCTTGCTGCACATCAAGGATCGAGATAAACAGACCGGAAAGAAGAATTAAAAATCCAGCAAACAAACCCATGTAAATGAGCAACTCTACTAGAGTGACTCCATACTGATTTTTAATATTATTGTAAATATTTTTTTTCATTTATGGTGAGTAGTTGACAGTTATAGAATTAAGGTAAGGGGATAGGCTCACCTCTTCTCTGTCGAAATAAACTCGATATTTAAAACATTGCCCAGGATTTTGATAGCCACTCCCATTTGTTAAATAGGGCACTGCCCCTCCCTCGGTAAAATAAGTGTCAGATGTGGTGTCAGGCCCTACAAACTCATAATCGACACCAAAGCAATCTCCGTTGCTGGGATTGCTAACTGCCACCTGATAGCGAGCGGTAGTGGATTCAGGGGCATAGTCATCGACTACAAAACGATTAAAAGCTGTCACTGCTTGAGCATCAAATGGTGCTGATTCATACCAACCGCTGGTGGCTGATGAACCGCCTGGACCTCCCTCAATTACTTTCAACTCACTATTAGATTGCCCAGTGGTAATGATGGCGTAAGCGTCTCCGTTATCTTTAACCACTGTATCTAGATCATAGATTCCGCCTAAACTGCCAAGGCTTCCACATAAAACTGGATTTCTTTCACTAGCCATTGACCAAACTTGATACTCACTTCCTCCCTCGCCAACAATGATTACCCTGTAACTGTTCATAACAGTACTAACTGCATTGGGGTTCATTTCGCCTGTACTTCGTGACGAGATGACATTTAAGTTATTTTTTGCTGGATCTGAAGCATCGATTAAAAAGAACTCATCTTGAGTGGTTGACCTGGATGTCACTAAATATACTCTTTCTCCTGAGGGAGAAACATATAATCCTTTTCCTCCTTGACCATTAACTGAAAAATTTTTGACAATAGCGGGTGATGAGGGATTACTTACGTTTATTATCTGCAGCTGAGTACTAGTTGAGTTAACGGCCACATAGGCATATTGATCAACTACATGTATTTTTGAACCATTTGCTGCTAGACCAACGGTGCCTAGTTGACTGCGTTGTCCCAGTGGAGAACTAGCATCAAATAGCCGCAAATTGTTACCTTGAATTAGATAGCCCACACCGTCTTTTACAAAAACATCATCTCCATCAACCGAACCTGGAGCATCAAAGTAACCAACTTTATTCATGGTAGATAACTCAACAATGATAACTTCTTCACCCGGTCTGGTAGTAGTTAAAAAAGCGTAGCCTGGGATACCAAACACGCTATTGGCTTTAATTTGAGGACTATGAGAGAAGGTTCCTTCCAATGATAAAACAGGGGGATAGTCGCTACTCATGGTAACAAACGACAATGGTTGGCCTGAAGCATTTTTTCCAGTAGTAGAAAAGATTTCTGTTCTATTTTGGCTGCTGTTGAAGTAAACCATCACACCGCTAGCCTGAGCCTGCCCTGGAAGATCCATTTCTAAAAATTCAGGATTTGGTTCGCACCAGTTGCCGCGTCCTGTACCCCAAGGACTCAACTGGACAATGGCGTTATCTGGTTCTTCTTGATTGGGATCGGAAATAATTGTCACGCTGTTGGCTATATGACCCTCTGTGTCAAAATCACCAAAGTTTGTGTGGGTAAACGAGAGATTATCTAGATATCTTGTTATAAATACTGTTGTAGTAAGATTGCTCACTAAGGGTTGGTTCCAGATTATCTCAATTGTGACTCTTTTACTTGAAGGATCTGGAGTTCCTCCCAACAAGACAATCTCTCCATTTTCGTTGCGATAGATAGGCTCGATTGTAAGTTGTCTACTAAAGTGATCAATCACTTCTGGCCCTGGTTCAAGTGTCCAGGTTCCACTTAATTCATCAACTACTGGATGAAATACCCCATCTACCGCAAACTCTTCCCAACCTCTTTCTCGAACAATTCTAATGGCTTCGATGGTTTCTTGAATCAGTGAAGCAGCTTGAACACGATTCTGTTGTTGTGGTTTGCCATCTCTAGTCGCAATAAAGCCAGCAAACAAAAGTGGTACCATTATCGAAAATAAACCTATAGCGACTAATAACTCTACAAAAGAATATCCAAGATTTTGCCTTGTTGAGCTTGTGAAATTAAAAAATAGCTGGCTATTCTGTTGTGACGCCATACTTGTTCAAGCTGATAGTTAGTGATTCTTTTGTGTTCGAGTTTGATAAAGTTATACTATTTTGACCAAATAAGTAACCAAATATTTCTCCACTGCCAGGTATAAAGATCACTTGTTGATTAGGGAAGGTTGTTGATAGTTGATTTGGCTCTTCAACACCTACTACATAATTATTGGGATCTTGAGGATCATAATCTTGACCTTTAAAAATTGAGTATGAGTGATCTTGAAAGTGAATTCCGTAATAATCACTCTCATCAAAGCCCTCAGTATAACCAGTCATTGCTTTCAGTTGTTGCTGACGAATTTGGCTGATGAGCACTTCTGATTGAGTAGTAAACGAAGCTTTGGGAATTAAGTTTAATAGCAATAAAGAAGATATAGTAAATAAAACTCCAATAATCCCCATCACCAGCAAAAGCTCGACGAGGGTGAAACCACTAGATCTATGGTTTTTCTTGTGTAAGAAAAACTGTTTTGTAGAGATCATCTGTAATCTGTTATTTTATGTTGTGACTGTTGCTTTTTAATCGATTTAATGTCTTTCTTGAATATGTTGGCAAAGAAAAGCTAAAGGTAGTTCCACTGTTTTTACCCTCTGATTCAACCCATATTTCCCCTCCATGCATTTCAATAATTGATTTACAGATGTATAGTCCCAAACCGGATCCCATTGAGGCATCTTGGTTGGTGCGATAAGAACCTTTAATAAACCCAAACTTCTCGAACAGGTGTTCTTGACTTTCTTGACTAATTCCAACTCCTGTGTCTTTAACAGAAACAATTACTTGATCGTTCTTCTCCTTTAACAAAATAGTGATAGCACCTCCTTCAGGAGTAAATTTCAGACTGTTGCCCACCAGGTTGATGATAACATCTTTAATTTTGTCGCTGTTGGCTGCAACAAGATATTTATTTTCTTTTTGAGCTTCTGGTTCAGTTTCTAATTTGAGCTCTAGTCCGAGTTCTTTTGCTCTTGGTTCATACTCCGAAACAACCTCTAAACAAATTCCTCTTAAGTTTGTTTGGGCGGCGTCAAGAATCATTCTGCCAGATTCAATACGGGACACATCAAGCATATTGTTGACCATCTTAATAAGATGTTCGGTTGATTGATAAGATCTTTCCAAATACTTTTTTTGTTTGTCTGATATTGGTCCACTTTTACCATCTAGCACCATCCATAAGTATGACTTAATGGCCGTCATTGGAGTTCTTAGCTCATGAGATGCAATTGAAACAAAATCATCTTTTAATTGATCTAACTCTTTGAGCTGTTCATTGGCTTGTTTGAGGTCTCTTGTCGCCTCTTCAATCTTTTTCTTAAGAGTAATGTTGAACTTTGAAATCTCATCAAAGGCTTTAGCGTTTTGTAAAGCTAAAGATAATTCAGGAGCGAACAACTCAAATAACTCGATGTCTTGTTTGGAGTAAATATTTCCAGAAAGTTTGTCTCCCAGCATTAAAAAACCAATAAAATTGTCTTTAGTTTTTAAGGGATAGACAACCTTAATATCTAATTCTCGCAGTAAATCTTTTGCACTTCCTTCTTCCAAATCTTCAAAAATAATCTCTTTTTGATTGGAGTACTTTTTAAGAAGTGCTAGTTTTTGGTAGGTGTAAGCTGATTCGTCTCGTTTTTTTCCTTCACTTAATGAATAATGAAGTTCAACTTTAAAGTCTTTGAATAAAACTACATCTATGTCTTTGACTTTAACTTGTTCCTGAATTTTTTCAGAAATATTTTGCAGAAGATCTTTGACAAGGTAGGTAGAAACGAGAAGTTTATTCAACTCTTTAATTAGTTCCTGAGTATCATATCTACCTCGATAAAAAACACTATCGGTAGCCTCCTCAACCAGTCTTCTAATTGGTTGAAAGGTGTATGCCATAATTAAGGCCAAGATAGTTGACGGAATAAGATTGTTGAGAGTAGTTGTTCCTGGCAAAATCAGGCTGCCGACCAGGAATAAGCCAAGAGAGTAAGAGGTCGCGAGTATCAAAACTACAAAAGAATATGAAATTGTTCTCGCTAAAAGCAGACGAATATCCAAAAGTCTGTGTTTAATGATGGCATAGCTAGCAAAAGCTACAAATATCAGTGGAGCGAAGAGCCCCGCTTGTTGAAAATCATAAACTTTGAGTAACAATGGTAAAAAAATGTTGGTTAATGAACCAAAAATAATACTTAATAAGAAGCCGATTAGCAGATATATCGTTTGCTGTCTTTGAACTCCTTTAAGTTGTTTTAATTTATCAACAAGCAGGGCCATGCCTCCAAAAGTGTGAGACATAAAGTGAAGTACAAAAAATGGATAGAGCATGCCAAAAACAGTCTCTCTTTCAAGCGGTCCCAAAATAATCTCGTCCTCAATTAATAGTGGAGAAAAAAGTGTTGCTCCGGCTAGAAATAGTGTAATTGCAGTTAAAATTATGAACAACTTTCTTTTACCTTGATAAGTTTTAGAGGGAAAAAGAAAGCAAAAAACAAGAAGAGTAAAAGCAATGAACTGGGCGAACACAAAGTTTATTCTGCCAAGCCATAAAACTGTAGTTGGATTGTTGATTGAATAAAAAAGAAACAAGCTGATTTGCCAACCCATAATGCTTAAAAGTAAAACAGTGAAGGTACGATTTATTCTGTGGGTGGGGTTTCTAAAGAAAACCGCCGTGCTTAATGCAGCGGTGCAGGTA
The DNA here is from genome assembly GCA_964463605.1 of uncultured Pseudomonadales bacterium. Classification (GTDB taxonomy): domain Bacteria; phylum Patescibacteriota; class Microgenomatia; order UBA1400; family PJMF01; genus DAOLOF01. The sequence goes on from CAYXBZ010000035.1 coordinate 6,268, forward strand.
AAAGACAGTAAATAGATTACAAATGTAGGCAGTGGCACTTATTCCATAGTAACATTTTTTTTAGGAGCTGACAGGCTAGACTTGGCTGTAGCTTTTTCCCATTGATCAAGAGTAATGTTTCGCATTGATGCCAATGAGGAAGCCTTTTCAGGCAATGCTTTTTTAGCTAACGATAAATATGGAGCGGCGATTAAGGCACATCCAATATCGCCTTTTTTCACTGGTGTGTTGGCCACGCTAACAAACACCTCTTTATACTTAATGTTTTGATTTTCGCCCACTTTTAAAACACTTGTGGCAGCGTTAAGAGCTATTTGATTAATGGCTCTTTGTGTTGATTTCTTATCAGATGCTTGATTGTCTAGCTCCCCAATATCTTCCATCAGTAAACATGCATCGAAAGTTCTATCTTCAGGAATACCAATAGCTAGAGCGCAATACAAATGACAAGGTCCCTCTTTAACAATTTTTTTAGTGGCACATGGTACATGAGATCCTGGAAGAATAGGAAATCTTTTTTTATCTTTTGTTCCCAAGAGTTTTGCAGTCGCCTCTAAGAGAGGTTTTGCGCTGTAAACTGGTATCTTAACTCCATCATTGCGTTTAAGAGAGCCAATCTGCAAATCTTTTTTATTGTCAAAATCTGGATGTTTAGCAATGTCCATTCCCCAGATCAATCCTTGAGAGCCACAAAATGAAGAAACCTCAATCATGTTAATTTGACCCAAGTAACTGCCAGTGGCTTCGGCAACATCAAAAGCGTTGATTCTATCTAACATCTCTGATCCGGGAATTTTGAAAGAAATGGGCGCTGTGCCGGTGCTCAGGCAAACTCCTAGTACATAGCCATGGTTGTTATTTTCGGGATTTTGATAACCAGTACAATGCTGATCGTAGTTGCTAGTAGGAATTTTATTGAGCATGATTTGACATATTAATAATTGAATTTGGATTTTATTACTAAATATTTATATTCGACTTACATATCTTGTCATTTTTTCTTGAACGACTGAACTTAAAGCGGCGTGGGCGACATGCGGGCCCTCTTGAATAATTATTGTTCCACCCAGTCTCTGAGCAATAGATTTGGTTGAAACTCCTTCTTTAGTGTACATTGCTAAGATATCAACTTGCTGTTCTTTGATCAACCTATCAAGAGAAGCAACGATTAAATGAAGTGAGTTTGATTGATTTTGATCTACTGCAACAATATCTTGAACAACACCCGCAAGTTTATTGGTGGACTGGGGATAATTTAATTGTTTTTGATCTTCTTTTATAAGTTGATCAACAATATTTTGCATTTCTTTCCTTTTTTCAAAACTAACTCTAACTCCACTAACCTCTTCCATTTCGTTAGCTAAGTTTTCTGAAAATTCACACAGGGGGATAGTTCTATAGATTATAAAGCTTGCCACCTTCCCATCTACCATCATTACTTTTACCCAATGAGTTGGTGACTCAATCCATTCAGTAAACTTTTTTCGAACTGATCCTGGTTCATGTTCTTCATCCTCCCATTCTCCAGTAGTATAAGCCCCAATATACATTTCAACTATTTGGTCAAGATGTTCTCCTTGCGCATCAACGACTCCTTTAGGCCAAGGGATTAATTCTAAGATATTAAGTCTTTCAGCGCACATAGCAGGACAATAATTATAGGATTCTTCCAATAAAATTTGAGAAATGAATATTGATTTTAACTATATAGTTGTTTACAGTAGTGATTAATATGTCAAAGAAAATCTTACTTGTTGATGATGATCTATATATAAGAGAATTATACGATGAAATTCTCAAAGGTGAAGGGTTTGATGTAGAAACGACTGCTGATGGAAAGAGTGGTCTCGACATGATTTTGGCCAACTCCTATGATTTAATTCTGCTTGACATTATGTTGCCCAAGCTTGATGGCATCGGAATTATTACTAAATTAAAGGAAGCAAAAAGCAGCATTTCTCTCAAATCAATTATGTTTTTGACTAACTTGGCTCATGATCCTGTGGTTAAAGAAGCTCTCGAGCTAGGTGTTCACTCATGTCTCATTAAGTCTGATATTACTCCTGAAGATTTGTTAGCGCATGTTAAGCGAGCGCTGGGAGAAGAATCTAACTCCTCTTCAGAAAGCGAAAACAGTCCTCAAAAATAACACTATTTTCCCGTCAGTTTGATCAGAGGTTATCGAATAAATTTCCTAACTTGGACTTACGCTGGAGATTAAGCCGTAAATTGGTCCGATAATGGTGATCATTACTCCTCCAACCGACAGCCCTACAAAAACCAGCATCAGTGGTTCCAGGAGTGAAGTAGCTTTTTGCAATCGTTTTGTAACCTCATAGTCCATCATGGTTGCTACATCTTTCATTGAGCTGTCCAAGGTACCAGTTCGTTCACCAACTTCGATTAGTTTGATCAAAACTCCCGAAATGAGTTGCTTCTCTGTTCTTAACCCAGTTGTAAATTTATCTCCTGCCTTGATTCTTTCTCTGGCATTAACCAATAGTTCTCTTAAATCTTTTTTAATAATAGTATCCTCAGTTAGTTCAAGTGCCTTAACTATGGGAATGCCAGACCCAAGAAGTAAGGAGATGCTGCGAGTAAACTTGGTAAGATCAATATCTCTCATCAAGCTGGACAGAACTGGTAAGGAAAAGATAATGTTGGCTACGAGCCTTCGATTAAAGTGGTAAAAAAGCCCAATACCAACTAGCAATGTTGCTATCACACCGATTACTATCCAGTAATGATTCATGAGTCCATCTGAAGCAGCAAACATAATCCTGGTGGCGAGCGGCAAATCCATCTTCATTCGTCTAAAAACTTGAGACATCTTAGGTATGACCATCACCATCATTACGATCATCATGCCGATAAATACGACTAGAACAAAAGCCGGATACATCAAAGATGATTTGACTTTATCAGAAAACTCCATTTCTTTTTTAAGGCTTTCCTGCAAATCTCTCAGCGCCACTTCTAAAGTTCCCGCTTCCTCGGCAGCTTTTATTAGGTTGACTGTAACCTTATCAAATGATTCTGGATATTTTGCCAGTGACTCATTGATAATTTTTCCTGCTTGCAAGTCTTCTTTGATTGTTTCTAAGACTTGTTGAGTATTACCCTTGGTTTCTTCAAGAAGAGCTTCAACAGATTCCAAAATAGGAATGCCTGCCTTGAGCATGGTGCTCAAGTTTCCAAAAAGCTGCATCTTATCTTTGACTGATACTCGAACTCGATTTTGATTCATATTTAGCTGATTAAGCAATTTTAGGTGGCCTCGACCTTGGTGACTCGCAGCACCTCTTCAATCGTGGTGTAACCTCGAGTAATCTTTTCCAAACCATCGTCAAGCATGGTTGTCATTCCTTCTTTGCGCGCTGCTTCTCTGATGACGTCGGCATCTTTTTTCTGAGAAATTAACTCTCTGATACTTTTGGTAACTTCAAAAATTTCATAGATGCCGACTCTTCCACTATATCCACTAAAATGGCAATGAGGGCAGCCCTTTCCCTTGTATAATCTGATCTCTTTTTTATCTCCAACGGGTACGTAATGTTTGTCAATGTCTTCGCTTAAAAAGTCGGCTAGCAACTCTTCTTTTGTAACAGTGAAAGAGTAGCGACATTCTGGGCAAATTTTTCGGACTAAGCGCTGACCAATCACGACATTCACTGTAGAGGCCACAAGAAATGGCTCAACTTCCATGTCAATTAACCTGGCTACAGCAGATGGGGCGTCATTGGTGTGGAGAGTAGAGAAAACCAAGTGTCCAGTTAAGGCTGCATTTACCGCGATCGCGGCAGTTTCGTTGTCTCGAATCTCTCCTACGAAAATATAGTCGGGATCTTGTCGTAGAATTGATCTGAGGCCGTTGGCAAATGTTAGGTCAGTTTTAGTGTTAACTTGTACTTGATTTGCTCCTTGGATTTTGTACTCAATAGGATCTTCGATTGAGGTGATATTTTTTTCTCGATTGATGATAACTTTTAAAATAGCGTAGATTGAGGTAGTTTTTCCTGAGCCGGTTGGTCCGGTGGAAAGGATCATTCCGTTTGGTTTACTAAAAGCTTTGGTTAGCTTCTCTAGATCTTTATCATTAATTCCTAAATCAGCTAGAGTAAATGATCTAGCTCGAGATGATAATAGTCTTAGCACAATCTTTTCACCTTCTGCAACAGGGAGGATTGAAACACGAAGATTTAAATTTTCCTCTTTCAAGGAAAGTTGCATTTTTCC
>CAYXBZ010000036.1:0-1625 GCA_964463605.1 uncultured Pseudomonadales bacterium
GGATTGAAACACGAAGATTTAAATTTTCCTCTTTCAAGGAAAGTTGCATTTTTCCATCTTGGGCACTTAAGTGCTGGTCAGTTCTAAGGTTAGACAAAACTTTAATTCTTGTGACCACTCGATTGTGTAACTGAATGGGGATTTGAAGAGAGTCGAACAAAATTCCATCAACTCTAAACCTAACCAGTGTGTAATTTTCTTTTGGCTCGATATGAATATCAGATGCTTTTTCATCGTAGGCAGAAGTGATCAAGAGATTGACTATTTTTTCAATTGGAGGATCGACTTCTTTTTCTGATCTGCTAGCGGTATCTAAGCCTTCTTTGAGTAGTTTTTCAAATTTTTTTTGAAGATCTTGCCGATAAAGAGCAATGATGTTTTTGATATCCTGGGCGGTAGCATAATAAATCTTGACCGGCAATCCAGTTTTTTTTGATACTGAAGAAGCGACAGTGGTGTTACTTGGGTCTGTTAGTGCAACCTTGACTTCCTTATCATTTCGCTCAAAGGCAACAATCTGTTTCTTGTTGGCAATATGTTCGGGGATAATGTTGATAACTTCGGGGGGGATATCAAGTTTAGTGAGGGTAACAAACGGAACCTTTAGTGCTTTTGCTTCAAGGGCTCCGATGTCTGAATCGGCAACATGTTTAAGTTCAATCAAAGCTTCTCTTAAAGAGACACTTTTTTCTTTGGCAAATGCTTGAGCTTCTTTGAGAGCAGTCTCGTTGATTTTTTTACCACTTAGTAGTGCTTTTTGAAGTTGGGCATCGTCTAGCATATTGCATTTAGCATAGCATGATGTGAGTTCAAAGGTAATAACTCAAAAAGTAACAAACTGAACGGATAGAATATAAAAACAACGAGGCTTAAAGTTGATTGCAAAACAAAACGTTTGATTTTGAGTGGATTTTTTTTAATTTAACACTAATATTGCTGTATTCAGTATTGTTGCAAAGCTAACCCAAGCTAAATATGGGATAAATAAGTAAAAAGCAGTTCTAGACAAAGGCTTAAACTTTTTCATGGTGAGAATGATTGCTACCAGCAGCACAGCGATATTAATCAACCCCAGTGGTGGAGATTCTGCAGCAAAAAACGAGAATGACCACAAAAAGTTAAGCAACAGCTGGAACAAATAAAGATATCCAGCTTGTTTTACTTCTTTTTTCTCCCAACCTTGCTTCCAAACTAAGTACCAAGCAACTGCAATCGCAATATACAGCACTGTCCAAACAGGCCCAAATAACCAATTGGGTGGATTAAAAAAAGGCTTGCTTAAGCCCACATACCAGCTAGAGATTGAGGAGCTTGTAGCAGTGGCGGCAGCAACACTCACTAATAAAGTTAGTAGAATAGATGCGATTAATTTTGGGAGTTGTTTCATTGGTGCATATTTATCACTTAATAAACGGAATGATGAGTGACGTATTTTTTTTGTACTTTTGATACTCTTCATTATCTTTGTATCTTTCGTCATATCTTTTTTCTAAAGGTGGAACTCCACTCACAAACAGCAGCATGAACGAAATGAAGAGCGGGCTAACAATAGTTAAATAACTCCATCCAGATAAAAATGGTAGCGCAAAGATATAAATACCCCACCAACAAAGCATCTCTCCAAA
>CAYXBZ010000036.1:1725-9912 GCA_964463605.1 uncultured Pseudomonadales bacterium
AAATCTTCTCTAATTTCATCAAAGCGACTGTCGGCTTTAATTTTTAAGATTCTGGTTAGTAGATAACTAACCAACCTTAATCCCCAAGCCAAGACCATTAAAAAGAGAACGATTTGTACAAACTGGAAGCTTGATCTGGCTAAGAAGAACAAAGCAATCAGAATAAAGGTTAAGCCATAAGACAAATCAGTGACTTTATCGGTTTTGTTGACGGCTGCATAGACAAAAAAAAGAAGTTGAATAATTAGCGAAATAAGTAAAGGCTGAAGGATAAGATTAATCATAATAAATAGTCTATCACTAAATTGACCGATATTATCAAATTAATTCTGATCTAATACTATTACTAATTTGCGAATTCATTATAGGTTGATCGATTTAAAGATGCTAAATACAGGGTGACCACGATTATTGCTCAAAAAACGAAGGGTGAATCTTAATAATTTTGTCATCGCCCTCTTGAGGACTTCCTCTGCCGTCGGTGTTATTGGTTGCTAGATAAATATAATCAGAATGATATTTAACTATTCTGAGTCTACCAAACTCCTGTGAAAGATATCGATCAAAATTTATCAAGTTATTGTCAGAAATGATGGCTGAGTAAAGTGAAGATCCTCGTAAACCCACAAACAGCAAACGATCATCAATAATCTCGAGAGCAGAAGGAGCCCAAGTTTCATCAACTCCAGAATGAATCACGGGAGAAACTAGCTCTGGACGAGACTCATCTCCCACTACGATGGGCCAACCATAATTGCCACCTCTTATTATCAAGTTAATCTCATCGTAGCCTGAAGGACCATGTTCAGAAGACCACAGTCGACCTTGTGAGTCCCAGGCTAAACCTTGAGGATTGCGATGACCATACGAATAGATTAAATTATTAAATGGATTGTCTTGGGGAGTTGATCCATCGGCTTCAATGCGTAAGATTTTTCCTGCAAGTGAATCTAGATTTTGAGCTGTACTAGAGTCATAAATATCTCCAGTGGCAATATATAGCTTGTTGTCAGGTCCAAAAGCAATTCTGCCACCATTATGAAATCTATCGCCAGGAATATTGCTTAGAACAACCTCTCTATCAGTTAGACTATTAGTGTCTAAATCAAAACGATAACGCTCAACTTGGTTTTGATACTCATCGTTTTGTTGAGCGGTAAAATAAAGATAAAGCCAACTGTTTTCCTCCTGTGAAAAATTCGGATGCAAAGTCATTCCAAGCAACCCGCCCTCACCTTCATGAGTGACTCTATCTATTTCAATCTCGATGCGAGTATCATTACTTATTCTCAAAAGAGTACCTCCTCTTTGAGTTACAAGCATTGAATCGTCTGGAAGCCAAACAATTTCCCAGGGAATATCTAGATTCTGAGCAATTATTTGGATTGGTGATTGTTGCAACTGATCATTCGCTATTAATGATGTACTCTCTGAGGAAATGGCTTCTTGATTATTTTGAAACTCATTATTGATCTTGTTGTTAAAATCAGAATTAAATAAGGTTATGTTGTTCCTATTTGAGCGGATAAAAATGAGTGTGATAAATATGAAAAAAACTGCTGCTGAAAGTATAGCGAAGTGATTTTTTTTCATTTAATGTTTGCTGAATCAATTTAATAAAATTATCTCTGTATTTTTGAGCAAAAGATGTGATATTAATTACATCCCAATCATCGGCACGAAAGGGGTCATCACACTAGTGGGACAAAAGCAACAGAGCCGAAATTTTCAACTTTCCATTTGTTTTCCAGGCGCGTAATTCTCACAAGCTCTTGATGAGATCCTCGCTTGAGAGGCATCACTATTCTGCCATTAACCGCCAATTGACTCTTCCACGTTTGAGGAATTTTTGCAGAAGAAGCAGCACTCACAATCGCATCAAATGGAGCTTCTGTACTGAATCCAAATTTCGCGTCTTGCTGATAAACTTCAACATTATTACAACCAATTTCTTGAAGGGTTTTTTTGGCATTTAGTGCTAGTGACACAATAGTTTCAAGAGAGATCACTTTTTTAGCTAACTTGCTTAGAATTGCAGCTTGATAACCCGATCCAGTGCCAACATCTAGCACTTTTTCATCACCTTTTAGCTTTAATAGCTGACACATCTTCGCCACAACGTATGGTTGTGATATTGTTTGGTCCTCGCCAATTGGCAGAGGGCGATCGTGATAGGCTTGATTCATCAACCTTGAGGGCACAAATTTCTCTCTAGGAACTTTTTTAAAGGCCATGATAACATGGGGATCAGTGATATCTCGCGCTATCAGTTGAGTTTTCACCATCTGTGAGCGCAGCTGTTGATAGGACATAAAATAATTATATCCCTATTCTAGCTTCTTGATTTACCTATTGCTAAAAACTTTTAATCAATTAAAAACTAAATAGATCACCAGTATTAAAATGAGTCTGGATAATCACAAGAGTAGAATTTTTCAAATTACCTTAGGCGGAATAGTTGCCTTGATATTGCTTGTAATAGCAATTACGTTTGGTGGTGACTCCTCTTCTTTAAATCTAGAAACAATATCAATTGAAAACATACCTACTACGTCGTTAGACGAATCAGGCTTACAAAGTTTATTGAATAAGGCCATCGGCGCAGATTATGTTTTATTGGGTGAGTCTTCTCACGGCACCCATGAATATTATTATTGGCGAAAGATAATTACTCAAGAACTGGTTCAACATCACGGTTATTCTTATGTGGTGGTAGAGGGTGATTGGGCCTCTTTGTGTCGAGTTAATCAGTATGTAAAACATTTGTCTAACGAGTTTGATTCGGGCAAAGAAATCTTAGCAACTTTTAATCGCTGGCCTCAATGGATGTGGGCTAATGAAGAATTTTTAGAATTAGTGGAATGGTTGCGTGATTATAATCAAGATCGATCTCTTGAAAGTAGAATAGGAGTGTATGGTAAAGATGTTTATGGAATTGAGGAGTCAGCTGAGGCACTAATTACTTTTCTTGATAATGCAAATAGCAACTATTTAATGCAAACAAAAGACGCATACAACTGTCTTTTAGCTTACAACGGAGATTACGAAGAGTATTTGCACGATGTTTTTTATCAGGGATTATCTTGTCATGAGAATATCAAGAGAGTGGTTGAGTATTTAGCTTCAAACGCGTCAACTTATCAAGCAAAAACTAGCAAAAAAGCTTTTTTAAACGCTAAGCAAAATGCGTTGGTGGTCCAAAATGGCGAGGAGTATTATCGACTTTCAGTTACTCAGGGGAATGATAGTTGGAATAGCAGAGTCATGCATATGAAGCAGACGATAAATAGATTGGGTGATTATTATCAACAAAGAGGCAAGGGAATTGTCTGGGCCCACAATACGCATGTGGGAGATGCAAGAGCTACGGAAATGGCATCTTCTGGGATGTGGAATATTGGTCAACTACTTAGAGAAAAATATGGTCATGAAAAAGTTTTCATTGTAGGTTTTGGAACCTATGAAGGTGAGGTTGTAGCAGGAAGTGAGTGGGGTTCTCCAATGCAAGTAATGAAGATGCCTCCAGCCAGAACAGGAAGTCTGGAGGATTTACTCTCTAAGGCAGAACTTGATTCGTTTATTCTATTCTTAGATGAGCCGTTACCACCAGCATTAAAGAAGCCTTTGGGTCATAGGGCAAAAGGGGTGGTTTACCAACCCAATCTGGATGCAAGACAATATGTAACCACAGTTTTGCCAGAAAGATATGATGCCTTTATTTATTTTGATAAAACAAGTGCTCTGACTTCGATATAAAGATAATCAATAAAAGTAAGTCACAAATTTCATTGTGCAGTTATTTTCCAGATGACAAAGAAGCAGTTGACTTAAAAAGTTGACTTTAAAGATAACATATTCTATATTACGAATATGTCTTCATACTCAAAACTTTTTAATTTACAGTCAGATTTATTGAAAGCGATTTCTCATCCTCGTCGACTTGAAATTATTCACTTATTAAGAGATCAAGAACTTCCTGTGACTGACATTCACACTATGCTTGACTTACCCCAAGCCAACATTAGTCAACACCTGATGATTTTGCGAGATGCCAAAATAGTGAATAAACGTCGCGAAGGCAAGCAAATTTATTATCGTTTAGCTGATTTTCGAGTAATTAGGGCGAGTGATTTGATGCGAGAATACTTAATTGACCTTCATCAAGACAGCGATCTAACTAAACATTCAACTTTAGATATGCAAGAACTTACGCCACTAGTTACAGATCCTATCTGTAAAATGAGACTTTCTCCCAAAACTGCCAGTTTTCATCTCAATCATCAGGGGAAAGATCATTACTTTTGTGCTAGTGGTTGTCTAAAAAAATATAAACAAAAACATCATCTATAGCTTGTGACAAAATCAAATACACTCTCTTTCCATATAGCAGGTATGCACTGTGCCAGTTGTGCAGTTAATCTTACTCGTCAATTAAAAAAAGTGAGAGGAGTGAGAGAAGCTTCGGTTAACTATGCCAACGAACAGGCTACGATTGAATCTGATCATGAAAAGCTTAATTTGGATGAGTTAGCACAAACAATAAAGTCTTTGGGCTATGAAGCTCAATTTGATGTCAACGAAGATGAACATCTGGCCCAAGAACATCGACAAAAAGTTCTTCAAATCCACAAAACTAAGTTGTGGGTAAGTGGTATTTTGTCAAGTTTATTGATGCTCAGCATGATTCCTGGAATTGGGAGTTTCTTTCATAACCCTTGGCTGATGTTAATTCTAGCGACTCCGGTTCAATTTTGGGTAGGAAGAGATTTTTACAAAGGAGCTTGGCAGAGTTTTAAAAATTTTACTGCCAACATGGATACTTTGGTGGCGATTAGTACTTCAACTGCTTACATTTATTCTCTGATTGTTACTGTGTTTGGAAGATGGTTTGAGAATCGAGGAGTTCAAACAGCTATCTATTTTGAAGTTTCGGCAGCGATAATTACTTTTGTTTTGTTGGGAAAATTTTTGGAAATAAAAGCTAAGAACAAGACTTCTGCAGCAATCAAGGAACTACTTAACCTGCAGCCTCCTACTGCTTTAATCAAAGAAAATGGAGATTGGGTCAGAGTTAATCTTGCTCAAGTAAAAAAAGACGATAGACTCTTGATCAAACCTGGAGAAAAGGTTCCTGTTGACGGATTGGTGTTATCTGGCACAACCACAGTTGATGAGAGTATGCTTACGGGAGAGAGTCTGCCTCAAGCAAAAAAAACAGGAGATAGAGTGGTAGGGGGAACCGTGAATCAACTGGGAGCAATAGAGATAAGAGCAACCGAGGTGGGAAGTAATACTGTGTTAGCAGGTATTGTTCGATTGGTGAAACAAGCTCAAGGTTCTAAGCCTGCTATTCAAACGTTGGTTGATCAGGTGGCTGCAAAATTTGTTCCGGCGGTAATTATTATTTCACTGATAATATTTGCTTTGTGGATGATACTCGGTCCTGAGCCTAGGTTTTTATTTGCTTTAATAAGTTTGATCAATGTGTTAATTATTGCTTGTCCTTGTGCTTTGGGTTTAGCTACACCAACATCGCTGATGGTAGGCGTGGGCAAAGGAGCTCGTTCTGGAATATTGGTTAAAGATGCTCAAGCCTTAGAATCAACTAATCAAATCAAGGCTGTTGTTTTTGATAAAACGGGAACCTTAACTACGGGTAAACCTACAGTAGTTGGAGAGATGATTGTTCCAGATTTAAGTCAACTTTTTCAAAAAAAGAAATTTATGTCTGATAATTCTGATGATCAAGAAACACAAACATATTTGAAAAAGCTGCTTTATCAACTTGAGTCTCAATCCCAACATCCTCTTGCCGAAGCGGTCACCTCATATTTAAAAGAGTATCAAGACCAAGAATTGTCTATGCAAAACTTTCTTGATCACCCAGGCAAGGGAGTGAGCGCGACTACAGATGGTTGGGATTTATTGGTCGGCAATGAGAACTATCTTCGTGAAAATCAAGTGAAGCTATCATCGCTACTAAAAGATCAAGTTAATCAATGGCAAAGGCAAGCCAAAAGCGTAATTCATTTTTCAGTAAATGGGAAGCATCTAATGTCTTTAGCGATTGCCGATACACTCAAGCCTGAGGCTAGAAGGGTAGTAAGTTGGCTTGAGAAAAATGGCATTATCAGCATTATGCTTACTGGTGATAATCAGGCTACGGCTGAGGCGATTGCTAAAGAAGCCGGTATTACTCAAGTGATAGCAGAAGTACTGCCTGATCAAAAAACTGATGTAATTAAAAGTGCTCAACAAAAATATGGAATGGTGGCAATGATTGGCGATGGTATCAATGATGCGCCATCTCTAACTTTGGCAGATGTGGGTATGGGTATGGGCACAGGTACTGATATTGCCATTGAGTCGGCGGATATCACATTTATGAGAGGAGATTTATCTCTTGTACCAAAGTCAATTCAGCTATCAAGATTTACTATGAGAAACATCAGGCAAAACTTATTCTGGGCTTTTGCGTACAACGTTATCTTGATTCCGGTAGCAGCTGGTATTCTTTATCCATTTTTTGGAATTTTGCTTAATCCAATCTTGGCAGGAGCTGCTATGGCCTTTTCAAGTGTAAGCGTAGTAGCAAACGCTCTGAGACTTAACAAAGCTAACTTATCAATAGTCTAAAAATCTAACTATGAACTTATTTGCGATCTTTTTAACAGGATTAACAACGGGAGGTTTATCATGTTTGGCCATGCAAGGAGGCTTGTTGGCTAGCGTTATTTCAAATCAAAAAAAGTTGGAGAAAAAAAAGATGATTGAATCAACTGATGTTGATGAAAAAAATCGAGCTTCAGCAATAAATAATTTTCGTTTAAACTCGTTTGACAAGATGGATATCCTACCGGCCAGTATGTTTATGGTAGCGAAGTTAATCTCTCACACCATTTTAGGATTCTTTTTAGGTTGGCTTGGTTCTACTATTATGTTAAGTTTGACTGTTAGATTGATTTTTCAATCATTGAGTGCATTTTTTATGTTGGCAACGGCAATGAACTTGCTTAATGTTCATCAGATCTTTAGATTTGTGGTTTTTCAACCTCCAAAATTTCTTCAAAAAATAATTAGAAACACCAGCAAAGGCGAAGCCATTTTTTCTCCAATTGCCTTAGGATTAATGACAGTGTTTATTCCCTGTGGAGTAACTCAAGCGATGATGGTTCTGGCAGTGAACTCAGCTAGTTCTATTGCTGGAGCTTTAATAATGTTTTCATTTATCCTGGGAACAACTCCCATTTTCACTCTGTTGGGAGTAGCTACAGCAAAATTAAGTGAAGGTTGGAATAATATATTTAGCAAAGTTGCAGCCATCTCCTTGATAATGATGTTCGTTTACAGTATCAATGGTGTTTTGTTAGTCATGGATTCTCCTTTGTCTCTTCATCGACTGAGTTCAATTGTGGTTAACAACTCAGCTTCTAAGGCTAACTTTTCACCAAAAGAGATTAATCAAGAAGAAGTACAAAAAGTTACCATCAACGTAATGAACTATGGTTATGAACCTCAATATATCGCTGTTCAAAAAGGAGTGCCTGTTGAACTGACTTTAAAAAGTGATGAAACTTACACTTGTGCTTTAGATTTTGTTTTCCGTGGCCTTGATATTCATGTTTTTTTAGAGCCTACCGACATTCATGTTTATAACTTTACTCCACAAAAAGAAGGTAGATACACTTATGCTTGTTCGATGGGAATGTACTCTGGAGTAATGGAAGTAATATAGGCTAATAATTATTTTAGTAAATATGATATTTGGCAAAAAAACTCAAGCACTCAAGGGAGATCAGCTCAGTTTCAAAATAAAAAACATGCATTGTGTAAGTTGTGCAATGAGCATTGATGCCGAACTTGAAGAGCTCAATGGGGTTTATTCTTCCTCAACAAAGTTCTCTTTAGCAAAAACGGCTATTAGATATAATTCGCAAGTAATTAAGAAGAGTGAAATTCAAGACAAGATCGAAGCTCTTGGTTATCAGGTAGATGATGATGACTAATCAAAACTATACAAAAATAACACTTCTCCAACCTACTCTAATATCCTCGGTGCTACTTCTCTCCATTCATGAAGGAAGTGCTTCATGGTTCTGGGGGTATTAACCAAGAAATCAGGCCGGTAAATGAATGTTTCTGTTGGATTGTAGTTGTGCCAAGCTCTTCCGATATTGTTGTCACTAA
>CAYXBZ010000037.1:0-9691 GCA_964463605.1 uncultured Pseudomonadales bacterium
AATCCAAAGTAACTAAGATAATTGCTGATGATTATCCTCAAAAAATTTTAGCTGGACTGGGAGTTTTATTTTCTAGATTCATCAAGATTTTACCAAACTTTAGTTTAGTGGGTAGTTTCGGTTTCTTTCAGTCAAATTTGGTTTTGTTTTTTGCTCAAATTGTTGTTTTTGATCTTTTTTTCGGTGGTGTTTACACAGGATTCTATTTTACTTATCTGGGATTTTTTGGCTATTGGTTATTGGGACGATTGGCAGGCAACAAAATAAAACGTCAGGTGTTGATGTTGCCTTTAGCCAGCTTTTTGTTTTTCTTCATCTCTAATTTAGGAGTCTGGTGGTTTTGGTATGAAAGAACATTATCTGGCTTGATGACGTGTTATGTTTTAGCTCTTCCTTTCTATCGCAACACTTTATTAGGAGATCTATTTTTTGGAGGAATATTTATTATGATTAAAATGCTTGCTCGATCAATGAGATTAAATAAGCAGCACTCTTATGCCAACTCACAATAGTCTCTCACTTGCTGCCGATGAATTGCGTCAAGCCTATTTAGATTTTTTTGTTCAAAAAAAACATGCCATAGTACCTTCTTCACTATTAGTTCCTGAGAATGATCCCACCACTCTCTTTACAACGGCAGGCATGCAGCCCATGATGCCTTACTTACTTGGTCAGAAGCATCCAAAGGGAACAAGAATTGTCGATTCACAAAAATGTTTTCGAGCTCAAGATATCGAGGAGATTGGAGATAATCGTCACACTACTTTCTTTGAGATGTTGGGCAACTGGTCGCTTGGAGATTATTTCAAAAAAGAACAACTTGCTTGGTTTTTTGAGTTTTTAACTGATGTGGTGGGAATAGATCCAGCTAGGATATATGTCACGGTGTTTGCCGGGAGTAAAAAGTATCAAATTCAGTCAGATCAAGAGGCTGTGACAATATGGAAAGATCTTTTTTCTCAAAAAGGAATTCAAGCTGATGAAATTAAGCATCCTCTAGAGACTGACATTAATCAACTAGATAATGCCAGGATTTTTCATTATCGGTATGAAAACTGGTGGTCTCGGGCTGGAGAACCTAAGAAAATGCCTCCGGGAGAACCTGGAGGACCGGACAGTGAAGTATTTTATGATTTTGGACCAGAGTTTAAGTTTCATGAAAATTCTCCTTATGCTAAACAACCCTGTCACGTGAACTGTGATTGCGGACGATTTTTAGAGATTGGCAATAGTGTCTTTATGCAATATCAAAAAACAAAAACAGGCTTCAAGGAGCTACCTCAAAAGAATATAGATTTTGGAGGAGGTTTAGAAAGAATCTTGGCAGCTGCTCATCATCAGCCTGATGTTTTTCAAACGGAGTTGTTTTATCCTCTTGTCGCTCAACTTGAGCAACTTACTGGCAAGAAATATCAAGATCATTTATCTAAGTTTAGGGTGATCACGGATCATGTAAAGGCAGCGGTGATGCTTATTGCTGATGGAGTGAAGCCAGGAAATAAAGATCAAAGTTATATGGTGCGGCGCTTACTTCGCCGAAGTATTAGACAAGCTAGCTATCTCTCAGACTCTAGTCAGCTAATTCCTTCTTTAGTTAAGTCTGTAGCTCAAATGTATCACCAACCATATCCCTATATACAAAAAAAACAGACTGACATTGAAGAAGTAATTAAATTAGAGTGTGAAAAATTTTCTTTCACTCTTCGCAAAGGGCTGCGTGAGTTTAAAAAACTTACCGATAAATCCAATACTTTGTCGGGTGATATGGCTTATCATCTTTACGAAACTTATGGTTTTCCAATTGAAGTGATAATTGAGGAAGCTCGTACTAATCAAATCAGCACAACTGCTCAATTTGACCAAGAGTTTTCACAAGCCAAGGAGGCTCACCAAAAAGCATCTAGGCTAGGAGCTCAAGAGAAATTTCAAGGTGGATTAGCAGATCACTCAAAACAAACCACTGCATATCATACAACTACCCATCTACTTCATGCAGCTTTGCGTCGAGTATTGGGAGATCAAGTTGAACAAAAAGGCTCAAACATCACAGCTGAGCGACTCAGATTTGATTTTTCTCATCCTCAAGCACTGACAAGTGAAGAAATTTCTCAAGTTGAATCGCTGATCAATAAGTGGATTGATCAAGATCTTCCTGTTTCAAAAATAACCATGAACAAAAAAGAAGCATTAAACTCGGGAGCTCTTGCTTTTTTTGCGAACAGATATCCAGAGAAAGTATCGGTGTACTTAATTGGCAATTTTTCCAATGACAAACTTTCTGATAAGACTTTGAATAACAAATCAGGCTTAATTTCCAAGGAGTTATGTCAAGGTCCTCATGTGAAGTTTACTGGAGAGATTGGACCAGTTAAGATTGTTAAAGAGAAGTCGGCTTCAAGTGGGGTAAGGCGCATATATCTGAAAACTGTAAGTTTATCTTAAGTTTGTGAGGCTAGTTCTCAAGAAAATGTTTCTCTCCTCTTTTCATCTTCAATAATGTCTGCTTAAATAGATGTAGACACTGGATTAGGTGAACTGTTTTTTTTGTTATATTCAATCGATGTTATTATCATCTAGAATTTATTATGGGCCTGCCAAACGTTTTCTTTAAAAAACAAACTCATAAAAATGAGTTATTTATTAGCGTTTTACTAACCGAGAAGTCGGTCAGCTCTGCTTTGTGGCGAGTGGTAAATCAAGAGATTTCAATCTTGAATCAATCTCGATTGCGTTTTTTTCAAACTCAAGAGGAGCAGCTAATTCAGTGTGACGAAAGTTTGCAAGATCTGGGTAAGGAATCTGAACAAACAGATCAAGTGCTGTTTGCTCTTGAGCCTGAATGGGCTTCACAAACACAAATAAAAGCTGAGCATGATGAAAGACTTCAGGAGTTGTGTAAAGATCTATCTCTCCAAGCAGTAGGTTTTGCTTTAACTACAGAAGCTCTTATCAGCCATTTGTTGTCAGACAATCCTTATTTATCAAGTTTAGTTTTATATATTGGCGCTACAACTTTAACGCTTACGGTTACACATCAAGGCAAAATTCAGCAAACTCTTTCTGTGGGGAGATCGGAAGATATTTTTTCTGATGTCAAGGAAGTGCTGGCTAGACTCAGAGGAGAATCAGAGGCAAATGGACAAAAGCTCCCTCTTAACATAGTTTTGGCTGCAGCCTCGGTTGAAAAAAGACAGCTTTCTGAGTATCGCCAACAGTTATTGGCAATTGATTGGACTCAAGAATTTGGGTTGGTTCAAACTCCTTTGGTTGATTTGGTTTTTCCTGAAGAATTGCTCGATATGGTAGTTAAGCATGCTGGAGTAGCGATTGCTCAAGATCAGGGATTAATGCCAACACAAAATAAATCACAAGATTTTGCTCAAGGAGCAGAAATTAATAAACAAACATCTCTCAACAATCTTGAAAAGAATAATCAAACAGCTGAATCATTGGCTAACTCTCAACAAGAGAGCCAAGATGGTTTGCCTACTAGTTTTGGAGTTCCAATCGATCCTCAAAAAGGATCTTCTTCCGAATCGTTTGCTGGAAAATCTTCTGCTAGCTCTTCAACAGCAACCATCCAAACAAACGATGTAGGAGAAAAAAACAATCAGCCCAAAGGCGTTATGGGTCTTTTTGGAAAAAAAAGGAAACCAAAATCTTCTGTGGGTCAAAATAGAGAAAATTTAAGTGATACTTCTCGAAAATCAAACAAAAATAAATCCAAAAAAAGCAAAATTATTTTGATTGTAATTGTTGCGGTTTTATTTGGTTTGGTGGTCTCTATGGGTCTAACCTACTTTTTACTTAGAAATAACTATCAAGCTGTAATTCAGGTTTTTCCAAACACTCAAGTAATTGATAAGGAAGTTAATATTGTATTGGATCCACAGATTTCTGTTTCTGATCCACAGCAAAATTTGTTGAAAGCAGATGTGGTTTATGAAGAAGTTCAGGATACTGCTTCAGTAAAAACTACGGGGGTAACTTTGGTGGGTGAAAAGGCCGAAGGAAAGGTTTTAATTCTCAATAAAACTGACGCAGACAAAACTTTTGCTCAAGGAACAGTCTTGAAAACCAACGATCTTGAATTCGAGCTTGTTAATGAAGAAAAAGTTCCTGCCTCTACTACAGAAGTTAGTTCAAGTGGTGACAGCGAAGAGAAAAAATATGGCCAAAAAGAAGTGAATGTTATTGCAAAAGAAATTGGAACTGAAGGAAATATCGATAAGGATACTTCTTTTCAGATAGAGTCTTTTAGTGATAATACTTACTCTGCCAAGGCTGTAGATAATTTTGAAGGCGGCTCGAGTCGAGAAATAAGAGTTGTAGCTGAAGCAGATCTTCAAGAACTTTTGGTCTCGTTAAGGCAAAAATTACTCAAACAAGCAAGAGAGCAACTTGAGCAAAAAAAATCTTCTCAGCAACCAGTCATTCCTACAGATCAACATGAAATTGTTAATCAAAAATATAGTGCCGAAATTGGAGATGAGGAAGACAGCGTGAGTTTAACCCTAAGTCTAAAACTTCAAGGCTTAGCATACACCAATAGTGACTTAGTGGAGTTGGCCAAAGCTGTTCTAAATGAAGAAACTCCAGAGGGCTATCGTTTTATGGATGACCAGCCAGATTTGTTAACCCAATCTTCTCAACCAGATGGAGACAGCAATCAAATTACAATCGAGGCAAAAATTTCAGGAATTGTCCAAGGAGTGATTGAAGAAGATGAGCTTAAGCAACAGCTCTTGGGCATGAAAGAAGATGAGGTTTATTCTTTCCTAAATAAAAATGAACTTATATTAAAGTCTGAGATTGAAATCACTCCTAAGTTGGCAAGCTGGCTATTTAATGCAGTGCCAAGCCAACCAGACAGGGTTGCGATTAAGATTCAAGAGTAATCATATGCCCAAACTATCTCCAGTTGGACTAAATCACAAAGAGCTGATAGAACTTTATCGAGAAGCTTTGTTGAAAGAGGGTAGCTATGAGGGTGTTGAAAAAAAAGTTGCTGATAAGTATACCCGAATGGTAGTGTCACAATCTGTAGAGGAACGACACGATCAACAGCAAACTCAAGCTTTGGCGCATGCATTGCCCAAAGCAGTCAGATATGGAGCTAACTTTTTACCCGCGCTTTTAATTTTTGTTGGCATCCTCTTGTTGGGAAGCGCTGTTATGCCGGTGGTTGGTTACTACATCAAAATGATTCCTCAAACTCAAGCCCAAAAAATGATAGTTCCAATTCCCTCAGAAAAAGTGCTTGATGTAACACCTTTGGTGATATCACAAACAGCAAGTAATTCTCTAGATGAAGACGAGCCAATCTCTCGTTTGAGAAAAGGTCCTGTGATAGTTGATGCTCAACTTGATTACACTAATTTGTCAAATTGGTTTGAAGATCAACTTGCGTCTGATTTAGTTAATAGAACCAGTTTACTTTCAAAGCAAAGTGGAGAATATATTCTCGAAATACCTGATTTAAATATTCACAATGCTGTGGTGAAAATTGGTGGGGTGGATCTTGAAGAAAGCTTGATTCAATATCCAGGAACTTCCTTGCCAGGTAAGCCTGGATCTCCGGTGGTTTTTGGTCACTCACTGCTTCGTCAATTTTACAATCCAAAAGAGTCTAATCCACGTCGTTATAACTCAATCTTTAGCACCATCATGACTCTTGAAAAAGGTGATAAAATCTACCTTCATTATGCTGACGTGCGTTACACCTATATAGTTGAAAGTAAAACCGAGGTTAAACCAACCGATACCTACATTTTGTCTCAAGATTATGGAGTCAGGCAGTTGAAGTTAGTGACCTGTACCCCTGAAGGAACATACTTGCGTCGAGGGGTAATTACTGCTCAATTAATAAGAGATGATTAATCGTTATTCAGTTTGATTATAAATAATTAATATGAAAGATCAGATAGTTTTGGCTATTGATTACGGTACTAAGCGCATCGGACTGGCTATTTCTCAGTCTCGATTAGCGGTTCCTCTTAAGGTGCTTGAGTATGATCAGATGCAATCAGTCATCCAAGAGATTAAAAAAGTATGCGATGAACATCAAGTTGAGCGGTTGATTATTGGTCTTTCAGAACAACAAATGGCGGTTCAAACAAGGAATTTTGCATTAGCATTAAAAAAGGAAGTCAGTTTGCCACAAGAATTTATTGACGAAACATTAAGTTCAAAAGATGCTTTGGAAAAATTAAAGGATCGAAAAAAAAGATTGCGAGGCGAACCGATTGATCATTTTGCTGCTGCTTTAATTCTTCAAGAGTGGTTAGACATCAATCACTCTTCTTCAAAATAACATCATTCTTATTCTGGTAAATCAGTCAAAAAGCATATTTTAAGCAATTTATGTTACACTATGTATCTATGAAAAAAAACACCACTCTTGCAAATATACTGATATCATTACTGGTTTTTTGTGTAGTGATGGCGGGGTTGGTTTGGACTATTTTTTCCTTTTTGCTGAGGCCGGCAGAGTTTGGCGATAAACAGTTGGTGAAGTTTGTTGTTACACGAGGGCAATCGGTAGCAGATATTGGAGATAAGTTATTTGAATCAGGATTAATAAAGAACTCAACGGCTTTTAAACTTTACTATCGACTCAATCAAGAAAAGTATACAGTTCAGGCAGGAAGTTACGAACTGTCTCCCGCCATGTCTGTTTCTGAGATACTTGAGGCCTTGAGTGATGGGGCTGATGATATCTGGATTACCTTTCCAGAGGGCTTAAGAAGAGAAGAGATCTCCCAAAGTTTGCAAGAATATCAGTTAGTGAACTTTGATTCAGAGCAGTTTCTACTTCAGACTGTGGGTATGGAAGGTCGGTTGTTTCCTGATACTTATTTAGTTCCAAAACAGATTCAAACTCAGGCAATTATTACCTTAATGAATAATACTTTTGATCAGAAGATTGCTCAACTTTCAGATCAAATTAGTCGCTCTGATTATTCTGAAGAAGAGTTGTTAACGATAGCATCTTTGTTAGAAAGGGAAGCTCAAGGGCTTGATCAGATGAGACGAGTTGCTGGAGTTATTTATCGTCGATTGGAAATTGGAATGCCGCTTCAGGTTGATGCTACTTTGCAGTACGCCAAGGGATTTGATGAGCAGACAAAAAGTTGGTGGACCGTTCCTCTGTCTGCTGATAAAGAACTTAACTCTCGCTACAACACGTATCAAAATCCTGGTTTACCACCAGGACCTATCTGTAATCCTGGATTTGAAGCCTTGCAAGCGGCTGTTGATCCTCTGTTATCAGACAATCTCTTTTACATTCATGATCGTTCGGGACAGATTCATTTTGCCAGAACACTAGAAGAACACAATCAAAACGTAAATACCTACTTGCGTTAATCAAAAAAAATTGTTAAAATTGCCACTTATGCGCGAAGTTGTGTGACAAAAGCCAGAAATGGTGATGTTTTTTGTCGCTTTTATGAGATCTTTGATTGACAGGTTCAATCACTTTTTTTCACAGTTTGCGCAAGTTAGAATTTTTAGCAAATTTTAGGTTCTCATCAAATTGCCAATTAGTGACATTTCAACATTATAGTTTTAAGTAATAAAACTGAGGAGACTATCAGCTGAGTCTCTGTTTGTATTTAGTCATTTAACTTTTTGATCTGAGGCCAGATAGATACTAACCAGATAAAGGAGAGTCTACATGCCAACCAGCCAACGTCAATATTTGGGAAAGGAGCACGCTGTTCTACCTGAACTAGATCTTATTGCTCTTCAGCAGAGTAGTTATCAGGATTTCTTAGATCACGGTATTCAAGAAGCGCTTGACCAAGTAAATGCGGGCCGAGGAATCGAAGATTACACAGGAAAAAACTGGTTGTTAAAGTTTGGACAACATCGATTGGGTGAACCAAAAAATACTCCTTCATTGGCAAAAGAGAAAAACTTAACTTATGATGTTCCCTTGTATGTTGAAGCTACCTTGATCAACAAGAGAACTGGAGAACGCAGAACCCAAGATGTTTTTATGGGCGATTTACCAAAAATGACTCCAGTGGGAACATTTATTATCAATGGAATTGAGCGAGGAATCGTTACGCAGTTAGTGCGAGCTCCCGGAGTGTCTTTTTCAGGCGAGGAGCATCAGGCAACTGGTGAAGTTTACTACTCGGCTGAGCTTAGACCCTTAAGAGGATCTTGGATTGAGTTTACCGTTAATAAGAGAAATGTAATTACCGTTAAAATTGATCGCAGACGAAAAATGTCTGCGACTGTTTTATTGAGGGCAATGGGGATTGAAAGTGATGAGGAAATAATGGATCTTTATCGCGATCTAATTGATCAAGATGAGTACAACTTACTGCAAAACACACTGGAGAAAGATGACTCTCACACAAAAGACGAAGCGCTAATTGAGATTTATGAAAAATTAAGACCCGGTGAGCCAGCCACAGTAGAAACCGCTCGCGAATACTTTAAAACTCATTTTTTTGATGAAAGACGTTACAACCTGGGTAAAGTTGGACGATATAAACTTAACAGAAGATTGAAGGTTGAGATTGACTCAAATCATACCGTCTTGGCAAAAGAAGATATTGTTGCCACCCTTCGATACTTAATTGAACTGCAAAATGGTCGAGGAAAAGTTGACGATATTGATCACTTAAGCAATCGTCGAGTGCGTTGTGTTGGCGAATTGGTGAAGGATACGGCGTTTCGCATTGGTTTAATTCGGCTTGAAAGATCTATTCGAGAAAAAATGTCTTTAACCAAGACAGACTCAAGCTTAACCCCTTCAGCTCTAGTAAATGCTAGACCGCTGATTGCTACCGTTTCACAGTTTTTTAGAAGAAATAGATTATCAGCGATTTTGGATCAAACCAATCCTTTGGCGGAGATTGATAACTTAAGACGTTTGTCGGTACTTGGATCAGGTGGGGTTACCAGAGAAAGAGCTTCTTTCTCGATGCGTGATATTAACGCTTCTCAGTATTCTAGAATTTGTCCAGTTCGTTCTCCAGAGGGACAGAACATTGGACTCGTAACTTACTTGGCTTTGTACACTCATGTGAATGAGTATGGTTTTTTAGAAGCTCCATACTTGAGGGTGGTAAAAGACAAAAAAAAGATGAAGATAACCGACGAGATTGCCTATATGGCTGCCGATGAGGAAGAAGACTATAAAATTACTCATGCTGAGGTTGAGATTGATCAGGATGGTTATATAAAAAATGATTGGATTCCCTTCCGCTTTCAAAATCAATTTATGGAAGGTCCGGTAGATGAAGTTGAATTTATTGATGTTGTTTCAAGACAGGTGGTTGGTACTTCTGCTTCACTTATTCCTTTTATCGCAAATGACGAGGCTAACCGTGCTTTGATGGGAAGTCATATGCAATGTCAGGCTGTTCCATTGGTGAAAGCTGAAGCTCCAGTGGTTGGCACAGGTATGGAAGAGGCAGTTGCTAGCTCAATGAATCGCACTGTTTATGCCCAACATGGAGGTGTTGTTGAATATGTTGATGGAGATAAAATCGAAATAAAAGTTAATAAGTCTGAACTTAAGGATGCTCAGAAACAAGATGAGTTGAGTGAAATTGAAAACATCTCACTTGAAGACGAGAAAGAGATTTACCGAATTGAGAAGTTTGCTCGCACTTCTCAAAGCACCAGTTATTCACAAAAACCGCTGGTAGAAATTGGAGATAAAGTGAAG
>CAYXBZ010000038.1:0-9482 GCA_964463605.1 uncultured Pseudomonadales bacterium
GCCAAATTGTTTTTGTGATCCCATATTTGTCTACCTACCTGCATTAGTTGCAGCTCCTTCTATCCATTTTCCTAAATTATTTATTCCGTTATCATCAACCCAATCATATGTTTTATATATCTGGGATAGGTATTTCTTTTCACCATTTATAGTTAGGTATAGATTGTCAAATGGATTTCTTCCTTTGGCGTCAGTGCTATGGTCAAAAAGGGGACATTTATGAATATAAATTCCCAATAAACCATTTTTAGGATTTTTAGTAATACTTTGATCAATCTCATACTTTACCCATTTTCTAGTAGATGTTTTTGCTCCGATAAGAACTACCGTGACAGACGTTCCTTTTAGCTGCTCATTAATCCAATTCTCAATCGCTCTATCTCCTCCAAGTTTTACTTGCTCCCATTTTGCTTTGTCAATAAAGTCAGACGTTTGTATTGAATTTGTTTTTATAACATTGCTATTTCTGATTTGACCAGCTCTAACGGAATCTCTTGAATAATGGAAACTAAAAAAAACTTTTCTTGACATATGTTTATTACTCCTTAATTACATTAATAACATTGTTTGAATTTTTCTTGTCACAATTTATATAAAACTGAATTTTCATTGTATTAATTTTGAGCGTCAGTGTCACAAATAGCATCATTATTAGCAATGATCCATAAAATGGAGTGAGAGTTTTTGAAAATATCGAGCGAATCCACGTATTTCTCCCCTTTTTATATTTTCTATAGTCCATTGAAAAATCAATATCTTTATCCTTCTGCTTTCTAACAAAGTTGTATAAATCACGATAGCATCGTTCAATTGAAAGGAAAAACCCATCTAGTAGCCAAAAAACTAAAATTAAGAAAAAAGAAAACAATATGTAAATACCCTCTTCATTATTAGAAGCAACTGTCAATAATCCTATTATAAGAGTGATAGTCCAGCCTTTTAAAATAAACAAGTTACCACTCATTCGTGTGATTATAGATTGGATCATTTTCAGATGTTCAACTTTTCTATCCATATGCTTATTATATCAACTAATTTTTACTTTATTCTCCAAAGAACACTCTCGGATTCACAGGCAGCCCATAAACCCTCGTTTCAAGGTGTAGATGTGGTCCTGTTGACCAACCTGTTGAGCCGATTTGCCCAATCTCATCACCAATATTTACTTTTTGGCCATCAAAAACAAATATTTTGTCTAAGTGTCCATAGATTGATCTGATGTTGTCTCCATGATCAATAATTATGTGTTTACCATACCCCCAGAAGATCTCACCTGCATAAACCACTTCTCCTTGCATAAATGGAGTCACTGGCGTGCCAGTAGAATTAGCAATATCAATCCCTGTATGAAATACCTGATAGCCACTAGATTGACCAAATTCTAGGGTGATTATTCCTAGTACTGGCCAGGCAATCGTTTTATCAACTTCTGTGACCACCTCACCTGTTGCGGGGTCGAGGATCTGGACATTTTTAGTTTCACTATCTACTCCAACCAAAGCATCCGACACGACATTAATACCAGTGTGAACCAAGATAAAGACCGCAATCACTGGCAGCATGATGACTGCGAGAAATGCCATTAAGACAAATTTAAACTCTTTTTTAAAAGAAAATATTGTCGCTACTTGGGCATAGATGTTCATGGCTATTGATAGATTTCTCTTGGATCAGTGGTCAGGAGAGGGTGCTCTTTTTCACTGGCTACTACCTTGAGTGCCACATGGTTTTGATCAGCGATGATTAATCCTTCACCTTTGTCACAAGTTAGTAGGTAGCGTTGTTCATATTCACTTAAGTTAAATTCTTGAGCTACTTTTTTAATCGTGGTGGTATCTTGTCTCATTAATATTCGCAGAGATGATTGTGAGGCAATTGCCCTGCCATATTCTTGATTAAGAAAGTCATTAGCTTGTTGAGAGATAAGAGTGACTCCCAGATAGTGTTTGCGAGCTCGTCTAGTAAGTCCTGCGAGAAATCTAGCACTCTCTTCATGTTGAAGCAGGATCCACGCCTCATCAATGACTAGAATGCGCTTTTGTGGGTCAGCCTTAACTTGTGAGTGAACAAAGTTAGCAGTCGCTAAGATCATTATTTGCCTAAGCGACTCATCTAGATCCTTGATATCAAAAACTACTAAGCGGTTATCAAGATTAACGTTTGTTTGACCATTAAAAACTGTTGCTAGTGATCCAGAGACAAATTTTTCCAGTCTATTACAAAGATCTTTTTGCTTCATCTTCTTGATGGTTTTATAAAAATCTTTTAGAAGTGGGAACTTTTGTTTTTCATCGAATTTCTTCATTCTCATTGTGAAACCAAAGTTTTTATAAGTAGTGATCAGTGCCTTATCAATTACTGCCCTCTCCTCAGAGTTAAGTGATCCAACTAGTAGAGACACTATTTCAGTCAAATCTTGAATATGTTCTGCTAGATTATTTTTGCCGTTATATGATTTCAGGGAAAAATCAAAGGGATTAATTTTTTCCTTGGAGGTGGCCGAGAGTTTGATGTAAGTGCCCTTAACTGATTTAGTTAGTTGTTTATATTCTCGTTCAGGATCAATAACAATAACTCTTGTACCCTGCATGAGTTGACGTAAGATCTCTACCTTGGCAGTGTAACTTTTGCCACTACCTGATTGAGCAAAGATGATGGCGTTGGCGTTATTGAGTGAAAAACGATCAACTATCACCAAAGAATTATTAGATCTATTAATTCCATATAAAATACCTGATTCTTGGACCAGTTCAGATGAAACAAAGGGGAATGTGAGAGCGGCACTCGAGCTATCTAGGTTTCTATTTTGGCTTAATTTGTTTTCAGCCCTTGGCAAAATAGTCTGTAAGCCTTCTAGTTGCTGAAAGGTAGCGGTTTTAATATAAAAGAGACGAGTTGACATGACTGTTTCTAAAATAGTAGTGGTTTTATCAAGTTCTGAGACTGAGTCGGCTGTAATAGTCATGTAGATTGAAACCTGAAACAGTTTTTCTTGTCCTCGCTGAATTTTATCCTTAAGTTCAATGGCTGATTCGAGAGGGTCGGTAATCTCAGAGCCAATCACCTTGCCCTGCTTAAGCATGGTGCGCTTAGTAGATTCAAGCTCGGTGATTTTACGGTTGAGCTTGGGAAGAGCCAAAAGTGGGTTAATTTGCTCAATATGATGAGAAATATCAATATTGTGGTTGAAGTTAATCAACATGTTAAGCCAACCTACATTAGCTACATACGGATAGCCGGAAATAAATAGAGTGCGAACAAACTTATTACCCATCTGTAAGTAAGTAGATTCTTCAGATAATCCCGAATATGAGATTAGGTCAATTTGGTCTTGACCGCCAAAATTAAACTGTACGGCTTTTTTCTCAAGTAGTTTTTGAGCCTTTTTCTTTTTAATTCGCCTGATTCTTTTGGCGTGCCCCTTTTTTATTTTCTGGATTTTGTCATTAAACATAGTTATTCCTCAGTAGCGCTTCGATAGTTTCAGTTTTGAGTTCTTGGGTTTTAACTTGCGAAGAGTTATAAAAACTGTAAAACATATCTAACAACTCCAAGCTGTCTAGGATTTTGGCTTTGATCCCCATTTTCTCTAAGCCCTTCATGATCAAGTCTCCAGTGATGTTTAGTTGTTCCTTTACTAGTTCAAAGTCTTTGCCTCTGCCTTCGTGCCGATAAGGAACGATAATATAAAAATGACGAGAGAGAATCTTGTTACCCGAAACTAGATTTTTAATAAACTGACAATAATTAGTAATCTGATTCTTATATACTATTTGTTTTTCCTCATCTTTTGATCGCATCATTTTTTCCAGATACTGATCTATATCAACTTCTCTGACTCGTACTAAGATCTGAAGATTACAAGGCAAAGAATTCAAAAAGTTTTGGTAGCTATCAATAATCACATCTTGTTCTTCTTCACTCTTGAGTTCAAAGTTAATTGAAGAGGTTTTGATAGCCAAACGGTACTCATGGTTGGGTAGTACTAAGATACCGTCTCTGACTTCTTTGATCTCGATTTGTTTGCGAGAATTAGTTTTACTTTTTGATTTGTTCAAAAGCCACATTCAGACCTCCTTTCTTGTTCACCTTGTAGCGAAACGCTACTTTTTGACCGTTTACGATATTTTCTAGAGTAACTAAGTTTTTGACTCGCTGCGTAATCGGGATCACTGAAGTAGTTTTTTTAACTTTAATGGAAGTTTCTTTAACCGCAGATTCTATTTGGGGAACTGGAAGATGCATCTCTCTGAAGCTAGCTTCATTTTTGTTATAAATATAGTATTTGGAGCGCAAGTTATAGCGCAATAAAATTGAGAGCCAATCTACAACTACTTTACCCTTGATACGCATTGCCAAAATTAGGCACAAGATAAAACAAATAGTGGAGATAGTGAGTTTATACGCTACAAAGCTCATTAAGGGTGGCATTACTGCATAAATAAGAGTGGTAAAAAATACTGGCGTCATCAAAATCACCATCTGCATCAAGTTAAGACTCCCGACAATCTTATCTTCCACGGTGGTGATCTGGGCTGGAATTACTCTTGTCCTCATCCGTCGATGACCTTTCTGGGTAGTTTTACTTTGCCGGTAGCAGTCCTAGTTGTTGAAGCTGAGTTATCAGCACTTACCACATTTACTACCTGATTGCCCATCTTCTTAAGCGTTGAGTTATTGGCGGTGTAAAAAACCATTTGCATCATCAAAGATGGAGTTTTAAGGAGAGTAAAGAAAAGACCGATTGCTACAGCAATTGAGATGAGCGAGTTCTCAGTGTGCTCAGGTAAGGCTAAAAATGCTCCAGCTAGTTGAATTATCACTACATGTACAAACACCATAAATACATTTACAAAATAGGTTTTGATCGAGATAGTGGCAAAGTCAGAGAATTTTGGTAGTGCCCAGAGCATAAAAATAAAAGGTGCCAATACTGCTCCCAGAGCAATTAAGATTAAACGACTGATATACATCAGTAGTAATACAATGGAAACGATTAAGAAGAGAATCAGAAAAATTAAAATAATTAAGGGGGCGGTACCCGTAATGAGCGCTGTGGGATTAATCGCATCTACCACCCAGGCATGGTTAAGACCTCCAGTTGATTCAAGTATGGCGTTAACCAGAGCATTGCTAGTAATCACTAGATAGTTAGCCAAAAATAGAGATACATTAGCTCCTAAGAAAGCCAAACCAATCCGAGGTAGGAGTTGTCCTAGTTCCATTTCCTCAAAGCCAAAGCTACTAGCACTCATGATTTGCAGTCCGAGTAAGGCTACTATCAATACAAACAATGCATCTACAATCCCGACACTTACTAGCCAATACTCGCGAATGACAGAGTTTTCGAGCAAACTAGGGGTGGTGGTCAAATATCCAAGGACACCATTAACAATTGGTTCAGTTGAGCTTTCAACGATGTTTTGGATAAATCCAGATACGGCGTCAATTAAAACTTGAGTTAAGCCATCACTGGGCTCAACTGTTTCGATCGCCATGATATCAAGATTGTTGTTTCCAGTTGAGTTTGTAGGTGCATTTAGTGAACTATTAAAAACTGAGACGATCACGTTAGCAGATAAAACCATTATCAGGCCGATTAAAGTATTTTTGATGGTTTTCTTAGCTGATTCTAAGGCTTGTGGTTGACCAGTTGAGGTAATGTAGGCGTAACCGCCTTTGATTAAAAAAAAGACCGCGGCTGCGGTCGATATTAGAGTGATTATATTAAGAGTGCTACTTGTGTACTCTAGTATTCCAGGGCTAGCCGATTGAGCAAAAACAGGACGAGTGAAAACAGCAAGGAGTAAGAGGTTGACAAAGATAGTGTTAAACAATTTCTTCATTTATTTCTTTTGTTTGGGCAGGAAAAGTTAATTTTCTTTACTGACCAGATCCAAAAGCAGTACCAGCCAAGTCACCCACAACATTTGAGAGAACAAAAGCGCCAAGAACAAGAGTAAGGCCGATGGCAGAATAAAGAATAGTTTTCTTGGATTTCTCCAAAGCTTCTGGGTTGCCTGAGCTAGTGATATAGCCAACTCCGCCCCAGACGATAAAACCAGCAGCTACTAAACCAGAAAGAGTAACAAGCACTTGAATCACACTTTGAATAAAGGTTTGGATCTTGCCCACATCATCAGTCTGCGCCATTACGGGTGATGCGACCATCAACCATGTCATCAGTGATGCTGGGATAACAATCTTTTTCTTCATACTTACCCTTTCTTGATCAGTGGGCAGACTGAAAAATTGTTAATAAAAAAGCCACCTCAACGTGGGCAGCTTTTCTCCTGTTCAATTAGTTTAATTAATTGAATCTGGCTCAAATTATATCAAGGGACTTGGGAAAGTCAAATTTATCAGATGTGTATCAAAATAGAACAAAATCATTGTGGAGTAGTCAAGACGATTGCTATATAATAATGAAAATTGATTAATAAATTAAATATTATGTTGTGGTGATGATGTAGTTTATACCCGACTTAGTTGATGGAATATAAATATATATGAAATTAATAAATTTTATGCAGAAATTTGGCTCTACAATGGGCTATTTAGAGAGACAATTTTTGCAAAATGTATTTTACAAAGATTATGGCGAGGATGGGCTTGATTTAATTGAACCAGAAGTAAATATAGATCGAAATGATGGATCAGGTAGAAAATGGCGTTTAGATTTTGTTGTTACGACAAACAACAGAAAATATGCAATAGAATGTGATGGTTTTAATTATCATGCGCCTGGTAAGGTTTCTAGAGAACGTTTCAATGATTTGGAAAATAAAAAAAATGAAATAATTCTACAAGGTTTTTGGCCAATTAGCCTAAGTAGGGATCAGATTGTTAGTAATCCAGATGAAGCAATTTTTCAATTAAGAAGAGCCTTTAACGCAGACCCAGATTTATACAGATTATTTTTAGGATGGAATAAGGACAAAATTTCTCCACATGATGTTCAATTGAAAGCTTTATCATCGTTAAATAAAACTAGAGAGAGTGGGCATAAGAGAGGATTGGTTAGTTTAGCAACAGGACTAGGAAAAACATATCTGAGTGTATTTGATTCTATGGCAATGTCAGCTAATAGAATTTTGTTTATTGTTCATGTTGATCATATTCTAAAACAGGCTCAAAATTCATTTGAAAAACTAATGCCAAGTAGAGCTAAGGAGATGGGATTTTTTACTGGAAAAATAAAAGATACAAATAATAAAAATATAATTTTTTCAACAATTCAAACAATAAATAGAGAAAAAAATTTATTGCAATTTCCAAAAGATTTCTTTGATTATGTAATTATGGATGAATCCCATCACTCTGCGGCTCCAAGTTATAAAACCGTAATGGAATATTTTAATCCAAGTTTTTTCTTAGGTTTAACCGCTACTCCAGATAGAATGGATGAAAAAGATATTTTAAAATTTTACGAAGACAATTTAGTATTTGAAATGAGTCAATCAGATGCTATTAAACAAGGATATCTTGCAAAATTAGATTATAGAGGATTCAAAGATAACGTTGACTATTCAAACATTTTTTATAATGGTTTCCAATATGACGTTGATGATTTAAATAAAACTTTAATGATCGAAAAAAGAGACAAAGCTGTTATTAGTAAATTTAAAGAATTAGCCATAAATAAAAAAACACTAGGTTTTTGTGTATCGATTGAGCATGCAGATTGGTGTGCCAATAAATTTAGGGAGCATGGTATTGACGCAATTTCTATTCATTCAAAAACAGGATTAAAGGATGAAAAATCAAAATACCAATCTGCAAGTGAAGTGCTTAGCGCATTTGACAAGGGGGAGCATCAGGTTGCTTTTGTTGTGGATATGTTAAATGAAGGGATTGATATTCCAGATATTGAATGTTTGTTAATGCTTCGCCCCACAGAATCAAACACAATTCTTACCCAACAAATCGGAAGAGGTTTAAGAATTTATCCAAATAAAGATGAATTATTGGTCTTAGATTTTATTGGTAACTATCAAACATCACCAAGGATTTTAGAAAGCTTGGGAATTAGTTCAATTAAAGAACTAAAGAAGGATAGAAATAAGAACTTATATTACTACGAGAATAATGGTAGAAAAGTTGAATTCCAAAGCGAAGTTGTTGATATTTTTAGATTTATGATTAGTCGTTCAAGTAAAAAAGTGAGAGATGACTTGATAACTGATAAGTGGAAAGCATATGGTGAGTATTTATACGAAAACACAAGAGCAGGGGTAAATTTATTTTGGAGCGTAGGTAAGAAAAATAACAACTTAGATATTCACTTATGGGCACTAGAATATATTGTTGAGAACAAAGAAAAATTTAAGACAAATAATGAACTATCTGAGGCATTAAAAAACGAATCAGTCAAAGTTTTCCCAAATCACACAATTGAGGGTATCAGAGCATTGTTTTTTAGCAAGTTAATAGGATTAATAAAAAGCACAAACCCATTTGAGTTATCAGATGCTTATTTTAAAATTCAATCAAAAAATAATCGAGAAAAATTATTAGAGATTTTATCTGACCAATTAGAAAAATTTTATTTTTGGAATGACAATTTTAGCCTAATTAATAGGCACTCTGAATCTGGCAAAAAAAGAGAAGTAAATAAAATATTTCATATTTACCCACTTTTCTTTGTATATTCAGTTATCGCAAAATTAAATGAGGCTGGATACACGGATAATCATTTATCAACATTTGAAATAAATACGTTTATATCTCTGACAAGAGAGCATGATCAATTAGAGGAGGTTGTTGATAGAATTATTCAGTATCGAGAATATTAGGAAAAGTATGAATTAGAGAAGTTTCTTAAGCAAAAATCAACAATGGATGCTAGGTTTTATAAAATATTGAAATATTCTAAATATTTTTCATATTCGCCATCTGGAATTCTTGTTTACCCAGCACTTTTTGAAGAAATGCTAAATAAAGTAGAAAAATTTAACATCTTAATTGAGAATAAAAAACTAATCCACTTTGATATTAGCAACCCAAGTAGGTATTATGACCTTTTGTATTCAACTAAAGATTTATTGTCATACCATAAATTTATTGCATAGTATCTGAGTCGTCTTTTATAATCATATTAGCTAATTCAAAGGCCAGCTTTGGAGGAACAGCATTGCCTACTTGCAGCATTTGACTTGATTTTGTTCCATAGAAAATATAATTATCAGGGAAAGATTGGATTCTTGCAGCTTCGCGAACGGTCATGCATCTATCCTGATTGTAAAGGGTGAATTGGCCGGAGGAAGGTGTGTCAAATCGCGTAGTAATTGTTCGTGCAAAACCATCTGGCTTAAGTCTAGTCCATGTTCCACTGTGAATTGATTTCGTCTGATGTTTTTTTGGTAAATCCGCCTTATTTCCATTTGGACCGATATAAGAAAGTCTCTCTAGTGCTACTTCACTGTGCTTTGTAGCTTTATGATTATATATCCCTCTTGAGTTAATTCTCATTTGTTTTTGAT
>CAYXBZ010000039.1:0-9127 GCA_964463605.1 uncultured Pseudomonadales bacterium
TGCTTAAGAAAAATGAGGGAGTGCCGGAACTCGAAGATCTGGGTTTATCGGGATTGGCTCTTCAAAATGTGAAAAAATTAATTCGCATTCCTCACGGAATATTTTTAGTAACTGGACCAACTGGTTCTGGTAAAACCACCAGTCTTTACTCAATCTTGAATATTATTAACACTCCGATGGTTAATATCATGACTCTTGAAGATCCAGTTGAGTATCAAATGAAAGGAGTAACTCAGGTTCAGGTACATCCTCAAGCAGGACTAACATTTGCTACAGGTTTGCGTTCGTTTTTGCGTCAAGATCCAGACATTATTATGGTGGGAGAGATTCGTGATCAGGAAACTGCTGAGTTGGCGGTTCAAGCATCTTTAACAGGTCACTTAGTTTTCTCTACGTTACATACAAACTCGGCTGCAGGGGCTTTGCCGAGATTGATTGACATGGGAGTTGAACCATTTTTGCTTTCTTCGTCAATGGTCCTGGCTATGGGACAAAGAGTGGTTAGAAAAATTAACGCTGATTACAAGGAGGAGTATCAACCAGACAAGGCTGTTATTGACGATATTAAGCAAGTTCTTGGAAAAAGATTTGATGAGTGGTGTCAAAAAAATCAAAAAGATCCAAATAATATCAAGCTTTTCAGGGCGAGGGAAGATCGACCTCAAACAGAAACTGAGTACAAAGGTCGGATTGGAATTTTTGAGGTGATGGAGATTACCGACTCGATAAAAAGTCTAGTTAATAACAGTGCAACCTCAGACGAGATAGAAGAAGAGGCGATGAAAAATGGAATGTTGAGAATGAAGCAAGATGGATATATAAAGGTATTAGAGGGAATTACAACGGTTGAGGAGGTGCTGAGAGTAGCTGAAGAAATGTAAAGATATTTAATAACTTTTAAAAATTTTTGAAGAAAGCTAATGCAATGACTAATTATTTTTCCATATGAACATTTTTGATCTTTTATCACGATTAGTTGAACTTGAGGGATCTGATCTGCATCTGATTGTGGGCAGTCAGCCTTACTTTCGTGTTGATGGAGAGCTGGCGCCAGTTGAAAACACACCCATTTTAGATTCTCAATCGGTTGAGGTGTTAATCAATCCCCTCTTAAGTGATGAACAAAAAGAGATGGTGCAAGTGAATAAAGAGCTTGACTTAGGCTATCAGTTTGAAAACAAGGCCAGGTTTAGAATAAATGTTTATTTTACAAAAGGTACCCTGGCTGCAGCGTTGCGGTTGATTCCACAAAAAATTAAAACTATTGAGGAACTTAATTTACCGCAAGATTTGCATCGACTGGTTAAGTACAATCAGGGGTTGGTGTTAGTGACTGGTCCTACAGGTGAAGGTAAGTCGAGCACCTTAGCTGCTGTGATTGATCAAATTAATCAACAAAGAGCTGAGCACATTCTTACGATTGAAGATCCAATTGAGTATGTGTATCAAACGCAAAAAAGCATTATCTCTCAAAGAGAGATGAATCATGATACTCAAGATTGGACACTTGCTCTAAAGGCTGCTTTGCGTGAGGATCCAGATGTAGTACTGGTGGGTGAAATGCGCGATTATGATACGATTGCTGCAACTATAACCTTGGCTGAAACTGGTCACTTAGTTTTTGCAACATTGCACACTGGGACAGCTGCTCAAACAATGGATAGAATAGTCGACGTTTTCCCCGCCACCCAACAGGGTCAGGTAAGGCAGCAGCTGGCAAATACCATTGTATCGGTGGTATCACAGCGCCTGATTCCCAGAGTTGATGGAGGCCGAATCCCGGCAGTTGAGTTGATGTTTGCCAACGATGCTATTCGCAACCTAATTAGAGAAGGAAAAACATTTCAAATTGATAACGTGATTCAAACGTCCGGTCAACAAGGAATGATGCTGATTGAAACCCATCTAAGTCAATTGTTGCAACAGGGTTTGATCACAAAAGATACTGCTTTAAGACATGCCTTTAGACCCAACGAGATGCAAAGAATTTTTGGGGAGGCTTAAATTTAAGTATTATGTAAGTTGAGGGTTCCTTATGCCAATCTACCGCTATACAGCGAAAAATGAACATGGAGAAACAGTAAAGGGTAAGGTTGAGGCTCGCAATACTAATCAGGCAGCAAGTGCTCTCATCAGTCGATCGTTGTTGGTGATCGAGATCAAACCGATCTCTGAAACATCTTTCAGTTATTTGCAGAGCAAGATGATGGGAGTGAAGTTAGACGATATCGTTAATTTCACTCGACAGCTATCAACTATGATCGGAGCTGGTTTGCCACTGGCAACTTCTTTGTCAATTTTACAAGAACAGTCGAAGCCAGCTATGTCGGCAGTGGTAACGAAACTACTTAAAGATGTAGAAAGTGGCAAGAGTTTTGCCAAGGCGTTACAAGAGCATCCCGATGTTTTTTCTAGAGTTTATACTCAATTAGTTAGAGCTGGTGAGGTGGGAGGTGTTTTGGACAATGTTCTTGATCGTTTGGCACTAACTTTAGAAAAACAAAAAGATTTTGCTGCAAAAACAAAATCGGCTATGATTTACCCCATCATCGTTTTGATAGCGATGATCGTGGTGGGTTTCATCATGATGGTTTTTGTGATGCCCCAGATGACCGAGATGTACAAAGACTTTGGAGCGGAGTTACCAATAACTACAAAAATCTTAATTGCCGTATCAAACTTTATGGCAAACTTTTGGTGGCTGATCATACTGTTGGCGATTGGTGGCTTTATTGCTTTGCGTACTTGGATCAAAACCGAGCCTGGAGAAAAGATGTTTGATGAAATTATACGCAAAACACCCATTATCGGAAACTTGAGAACCAAGATTATCTTAACCGAGTTTGCTCGCACTTTATCTTTACTGTTGTCGTCTGGAGTTTCGCTTTTGGAAGCATTGGATATTGTGGGTGAGGCACTCAATAGTGTGACTTTCAGAAATGCCGTTATTGACTCAAAAAAAGAGATTGAACGTGGAGTTAATTTGTCAACAGCTTTAGAAATTCACGAGGTATTCCCCCCAATTCTGCCACAAATGATCTCGGTTGGTGAAGAAACCGGTCAAATTGATGAAATTTTGGAAAAACTGTCGGAATATTATGAGAAAGAAAGTGAGTATGCTGTGAAAAATTTAACCTCAGCAGTTGAGCCGATAATTATGATCATTTTAGGTGTAGGAGTGGGCTTTATGGTGATCTCAATTATTATGCCAATCTATAACTTAACAACTCAATTTTAATCAAACTACCCTAGCAATTTTCACAATAAACAACTGCCTCTTGCAACATGCAGCTCAAGTAGTGTAAATTAGATTACAGATTGGTTATTAAATAACAATTAGTTCATTAGCAATATGTTTAAAGGTAATATGAGAAAATTCTCTTCCCAATTGGGATTTACAATGATTGAGCTGCTGATCGTGATCACCATTCTTGGTATCTTGGCGGTAGCCGTACTGTCAGCAATTAACCCAATTGAGCAGATTAACAGAGGTAGAGACACTGGTTCTCAATCTGATGCTGAGCAGTTGCTAAGTGCTATTGACAGATACAATGCTTTTCAGGGTTATTATCCGTGGCAGCTTGATGCTAATGATACTGATACAAGCATGATGGCTAGTGCCTATAATACAGAAGCTGTTCCTCCAAGTTGGACTCGTCAACTTAACCCAACTCAACTTGTTGATAATGCTTTAGGTCTTCCTGTTCCAGTGACTTATGGCGGAGATGTTGCTTTCCCTACTACGGAAATATTTCCAGATGACGATACAAATGATGCTGTATGCTCCATTATGGAGAGGTTGAGTAGTGGTCGAGATACTACTGATCAAGCGATTCTTAGCAAATGCAGGGGTGCTCAAGAGTTAAAGGATAGCTTCGTAACAAGAATTCATAATCCTTCAACCAGAGACTTGTTTATCTATAACAGCGGTGTTTCTGGAGGAAGTACTTATGTTTGTTTTATTCCACAATCTGGAGCTTTTGAAGTAGCTGCTTCAGATAGGTGTGATGATGGTTTACCTGAAGATATTGGTGTTCCCGCACAGGCATTTATTTGTGCTCGAGAAATTAGCGGACAAATTGGAGAGGATTTAAGAGCAGGAGTAGGAGTAAATAGCTCAGTCCCCATGTCCTGTCTCCCATAACAGCAGTTAACAAAAACTTTAAAACCCCAGATTTAGGTCTGGGGTTTTTTGAAACATGGAACCAATTAATTCAAGACAGTTACTAATTTTTTTGTTAGGCAAAGAATCCCAATATTAACGCAAGATCTGTTACACTAAATACATGCTTCAAGCACTGGTGCCAACTATTAACTTGATTGTTTCCACTCCTTTTGTTCTCTACCCTACCCTGTTTATTTTTGGCACAATTTTTGGAAGTTTCTTTAAAGTGGTAGTTGATCGCTCTGCCAAAATTTATGAACAAGAGCAAGAACCGCTTTCGCTTAAAGATAAAATTTGTGAGCAGATCAACTTATTTTGCAAAAAATATTTGTTAAGGCAAAAAAAACAGTCTTCAGAAAGTTGGCATCAGGGGCGCTCACGTTGCGATCATTGTGGTCAGCAATTAGCTTGGTATGACAACATCCCCTTGCTTTCCTATATGTGGCTGGGGGGAAAATGCAGATTTTGTCGGGGGAAAATTGGTTTATCTTATCCTTTAACCGAATTATTAACTGGGTGTGTTTTTATTTTCTCAGCTTTTGTTGTGCTGGAGAAAGGATTCGTTTCTTTTTTATCAGTTTTGCCGGCATTGCTTTTTTCTCTATTATTTTTATCGATCTTGTGGCTAATTTTTTTATTTGATTGGAAGTATCTAATCATCCCAGATTCATTAGTACTTGCTTTGGTAGGTTTGGTTATCATTAAGCTTGCAGTCTCACTTATTTCTAAAAGATATGAACTTGTGTGGATAGACTTATTAATTGCTTTGTCATTGTTTGCTGCTTTTTTACTTTTGAGATATTTGCCACTGTTAATGGTGAAAAAAGAAGGTATGGGCTGGGGTGATGTCAAACTTATTGCACCTTTAGGATTCTTGTTGGGCTATCAGCGGTCGCTTATTGGGGTTTTTTGTGCCTTTATTATTGGTGGAGTTTGGGGCATAATTTTATTAGTTTCACGTAAAGCAAAAGTTGGACAGATGGTGTCATTTGGGCCTTTGTTAGTGCTGGGAGCCTTTATCGCTTTAGGTTGGGGTCAAGAACTGTGGCAACTATACTGGAGTTTGTTATGAGTTTATTCTGATTACACCCCGTAGTCCCGCTTAGCGGGAACAGGGGTGCAGGCTTTGATCTTGCAAAGCAAGACAAAACGCTGAGGGGTGAAACCCCTCAGAAATGAGCTCATATCTAATACCATTACTAATTTGCGAATTTATTGACTAAGCGATGTTTTTTTGAGCTTAGCTATCAAGCACTCAATTGATTAAATATGAGAATTTTAAAAGCTTTTCTAACCTCATTCTTAATTCTCTTTGTTGTGGGTGGAGGTTTTTTGTTAGTCTTTAGAGAAGTAGTTTTGTATATGACAACCTATCAAATTAAACAGAGCTTGATTCAAGTTAGGGATCTTGACAGGAGACAAGCCTACGCCACCGAGTGTTTGAGTAAAGGCAGCGATCGAGATCTGGATGGGAGGGTTCATCATACGCAGTTGAGGTTTATTGATGAAAATAGTTATGTTGTTGAAGCTATCTGTAATCAAATGGATCATGCTCCTGTTGAGATTTTCAGCGATACGCTACCACCTTTTGCCAAAAGACAGCTTGGCAAATCTGGCTGGAGGTGGGATGAAGAGTCTGGCATTAATTTTATTGTTCTTAACAGAGTGGGCTCTGTAGCGATTGTAGATCGTGAAATAATTACATCACGTCAGGCAGCGGTGATTGATGGAGCTATGGGTCCTCCAAGTGTTTGTGATTCTTATGGATATCAATGTTGCGATGTTAATATGCAAATGGGAATTGGAGAGCTGGCTAATTCTGCGCTAGATTGCCCCAAGGGGTGTTATCAAGATTGCGAGGACAGGCCTTTGATATTAAGCTTCAATACGCAACCTTATTACAACAAGATTACTCGGACTTTACAGTTGACTCGTCAGCAGCCGGTCACTTTTTCGTTTTTAGTCTCTCCTAATCAAGAGGTTGTTTTTACCGGTTTTGATGATAGTGATGACCCGGTGCAAAAAATGCTGTCGGCGATTGAGGTCATCTTTAGCAGAAAAAAAGAAGAAGATTTAGTGGAAGTAACAATAGATTTTGGTGATGGCGAAACAGAGCCTTTTTCGGGTTTGCGGGGGCAAGTTGAGCATCGATACGACTGCTTTGGTGAAAGTTGTATTTATGATGCTACGATCAGAGTAATCAAAAATAATGAGATAGAGTCATATTCTGGTCCACAAAATATCATTCAAGTTCAGGTTAATTAATTATTTATCTTGATATGAAAAAAGGTACTTTATTTAATCAAAAAAGAGCCGGCTTTACTCTGTTGGAGTTGTTGGTGGTGATCTCAATTATTGGAATATTATTGGCTTTGGGAGTAGTGGCTTTTACCACGGCGCAGCGCAAAGGTCGTGATGCCAAGCGCCGAGCTGATATAAAGTCAATTCAAGACGGATTTGAGCAATATTATGCTAGTGAGAATGGGTATGGTGATTGTGCAGATATGTATGCCAGTGATATTTTCCCGGCTGGAGCGCCAATGGATCCGAGAGAAGGTGCTTATCCATGTTCTTCTGCCGCCGCTGGATATTGTGTTTGTGCTTCACTGGAAGCTGATGACGGAAATGCTTCTAACGCAAGTTGTAACTTCTCAACTGCAAGTGGCTATTATTGTCTTACCAACTTACAATAAACTATGACCAAATTTAGAAAACAACACTCAACAAAACAGCTGGGTTTTACCATGATCGAGTTATTGGTAGTGGCTACGATTATTATCTTGTTGACTACTATTGGAATTATTAGTTATCGTCAGGCTTCGATCAGTAGTCGCAACGGTAAGCGCAAAGCTGATCTAGAAACTATCAGGCAAGCGTTGGTCATGCGTCGTTCCGATACAGGAGGTTATCCCACAGGAGATTTTTCTGCAATGGTTACAACTTTGAAAAATGATGGTTATCTCAGTGATGACTCCACTGATTTTCGTGATCCTAGTGGGGCTGCATATGTCTATGCAGGAAGTGGTTGCTCGGGTCCAAGTTGCACTGGCTTCACTCTTACTGCAACTCTAGAGCCAAGCGGTACATACGAACTGAAAAATCCTTAAATGAACAAAGCAGGTTTTACCCTAATTGAGTTGCTGGTGGCAGTGGGAGTGCTGTTGTTATTGGTAGGGTTAGGGTTGGCTAACTACATCTCTTTCAATGATCGTCAAGCATTAATTCAGGGTGCAGAACAGGTGCGTGAAGCAGTGGCCGATGCACAAAACTCTGCGCGAAGCGGTAAGTTAAGAGGTTGTGATGAGCTGGCGTCATATCAGGTAAGCTTTTCTGTGACAACGGTTAACATCCAATCACAGTGTGCCTTAGGTAATGCTGATGCAGCTAGAGTTTTTACTCTTCCGTCGGGAGTTACTGTAAGCGGCAATACTCTTTATATTTCGCCTTTGAATGGTTTTGTGTTTAATACTCCTAACTTTAATGATAGTGCCGCACCCTATACTGTTTCTTTGCAAAATAATTATGGCACTGTAGATATTAGCGTTACCCGAAATGGGGCGGTTACTCTTGATGATATAGATAAGAAATGACTATGAAAAATAAGCTCTCCTCTTCTCTCTCAAAAAAAAGTCACAACGGAGGCTTTACGTTGCTGGAAGTTTTAGTTTCTGGAGCAGTTCTTTCAACTGTTTTAATTGCTTTGGTGATGTTGCTTAGCTACAGTGTAAAGTCTGACGATCAAGCCAGAAATCGGGCTGTAGCGAGCGAGCTGGCTCAAGAAGGAGCCGACTTTTTTAGGCAAGAGAGAAACATCTTAGGGTGGGCCGGATTGTCTAGCATTTTAACTGATAACGCTACTTATTGTTTGGCTGACTTGAATAACTTTTCACAAGACACCAACAACCATGTTTATCTTGGTTTTCTTGGTTCTTGTTCCGGCTATAACATTGAAAGAGGAACAACTAATTATAAACGCGAAGCTGTAGTGACAAAAAATCCCAATGAGATCGATGTAGTAGTAACAGTTTCCTGGCTAAATGACAACAACGTTGAAGTGAACAGTGTTTCAAGATTGAAGCTTAAGCGTTTTTAGAAAGATTAATTTCTCAAAGTAATGCTGGTACTAAAATCTTGCGAGTCTGACTCAGATAAACCGCTTGGATTAGGATTGCTTAGAGTAAAATTAACTCTAATAAATTGTGAAGGGTCTCCTTGATAGCAGTTTGCTGAAAAGCCGGTTACTTCAAGATGGTCTGGAGTGAGGTTAATTGGTACGCCGGCATTTAAAGAGATTACCCCACCATTCAAACTAAATGCTCCGGTTTGATTATTTAAATCAACGAAAGATATCTGATTATTAAGATTTGCTTCACAGGGATTAATCTCTTTTGCTTCTCTTAATACTTGAGTGATCTGTTTGAGAGCATTGTTGCCGGCATTCTTTAGCTCTTGTCTCTGTGAAATCTTACCTTGATTAACCAGAAAAGTCATAAACAAGCTCACGGTGGCCAACATAATAATGGCTGTAAGGCCGGTGATAACCAATACCTCAATGAGAGTAAAACCTTGATGTTTCTGCAGTTTTTTTTTAATAA
Organism: uncultured Pseudomonadales bacterium; assembly: GCA_964463605.1. Taxonomy (GTDB): domain Bacteria; phylum Patescibacteriota; class Microgenomatia; order UBA1400; family PJMF01; genus DAOLOF01. The sequence continues at coordinate 8,761 of CAYXBZ010000039.1, forward strand.
TTTTTGCCATAATATAATATATTTAGTTGAGTTTCCCCCTTCTCCAACCTACTCCAACAACCTCGGTGCTACCTCTCTCCATTCGTGAAGGAAGTGTTTCATGGTTCTGGGGGTATTAACCAAGAAATCAGGTCGATAAATGAATGTCTCTGTTGGATTGTAGTTGTGCCAAGCTCTTCCGATATTGTTATCACTAAAGTTACGCTCTAGATTAACTCCAGTCCAGCCAACAAAAGTACCGGCTCCAATAAACTTTTTATCAGATTCATTTGGATTGTTGTTACTTTCAATAGTAATCTCTCCATCGGCTAGAAAGATACCCTCTACATGGGTATTATTTACTGAGGGTGGAGTAAAAGAGGCAGGA
>CAYXBZ010000040.1:0-9032 GCA_964463605.1 uncultured Pseudomonadales bacterium
TGGAATCACCGCCAAAGCTGCAGTTCCTTCTGGTGCCTCAACCGGCAGCCATGAAACACTAGAGTTAAGAGATGGAGACGAGAACCGATATTTAGGCAAAGGAGTCTTAAAAGCAGTTGCCAATGTAAATGACGTCATCGCTCCGACTCTGGTAGGAATGGATGTCACAAACCAAAGAGCTTTAGATGAAAAAATGCTAGAACTTGATGGTACTGAGCTTAAAAGCAAACTGGGAGCAAATGCGATCTTATCAGTTTCGATGGCCGCCACCAGGGCAGCCGCTCAAGTAAAAGGAGTTCCTCTTTACAAATACATCGCCACCTTATTTGACTACGACACAAGCAGCTTCACTTTACCCACCCCCATGATGAACGTCCTTAACGGAGGTAAACATGCCCTTGGCAGCAGTGATATGCAGGAATACATGATTATGCCTGTTGGCGCACCCAACTTTCAGGAAGCACTTCGCTGGGGAGCAGAAATATTCCATCACTTAGGAAAAATTTTGAAAAAAAAAGGACAGCAAACCACCGTTGGTGATGAGGGAGGTTACGCACCCAAACTCAGCTCAAATGAAGAGCCTTTAATGCTGATTATGGAGGCTATCAAGAAGGCCGGTTACAAGCCTGGAGAAGAGGTTGGCATTGCTATGGATCCAGCCGCCACCGAGTTTTACCACGATGGTATGTATCATCTTGACGTAGAGGGTAAGAAATTAACCTCAGAAGAAATGGTTAACCGATACGTTGAATGGGTTGAGAAGTATCCCATCGTCTCCATTGAGGATGGTCATGCCGAGGATGACTGGGAAGGCTTCCAGATGATGGTGGAGAAACTTGGTGACAAAATCCAGATAGTGGGAGATGACCTGTTTGTGACCAACCCCAAGAGACTGGAAAAAGGTATCAAGCAAAAAGCAGCCAACTCTATCTTGATCAAACTAAATCAGATCGGCACGGTCACCGAAACCGTAGACTGTATCAAAATGGCTCACGGCGCAGATATGACCGCAGTGGTCTCACACAGATCAGGAGAAACAGAAGACTCTTACATTGCTGACTTTGTTGTTGGCGCAGCCACCGGCCAGATCAAGTCCGGCTCCGCTAGCCGCTCCGAGCGAATTGCCAAGTACAATCAACTGATGCGAATTGAAAGAGAACTTGGTAAAAAGGCAAAGTTTCCCAAGATGCCTTTTGCTAAGTAAGAAAAAAGTTAAGTCTTGAAAATTGGGAGGGTTTGCCCGCGCAAACCCTCCCCACTCAGCTATCAATAAACATACTAGCTACCATCATCAACATGTCCACTTCTCATAAAGTGCTCACCATTATTCTTGACGGTTGGGGTGTTAATAAACCCTATCCGGGAAACGCTATTACATTAGCTAACACTCCTTTTTATGATCAGCTTCTAGAAAAATATCCCCATATCACTCTTGAGTGCTCCGGACTAGCTGTCGGTCTACCAGAGGGACAGATGGGAACCTCAGAAGTAAATCACATGACTATTGGTGCTGGACGCGTCATCTACCAAGATTTAGTCAAGATTAATAAGGCTATTGAGGAGAACTCTTTTGCCAGTAATCCAGAATTTCAAGCCGCTTTTGAGCATGTTAAGAAACATAACTCTAAACTGCACATAAAGGGTTTATACAGCCCAGGAGGGGTACATTCACATTCAAATCACCTCAAAGAGTTAATTAAAGCTGCCAAAAAAGCCGGTTTAGCTGAAAATACTTATCTGCACTTAATCACCGATGGTAGAGACACCAAGCCTCAAAGTGCCTTAGAATATATCAAGGATTTAGAAGTTTTTTTACAAAAAGAAAGCGCAGGTCAAGTGGCCAGTGTCAGCGGTCGCTACTTCGCCATGGATCGTGATCACAACTGGGACAGAACCGACAAATATTTTGAGATGATCACTCAAGGCAAAACCCCACACAGATATTCCTCGATTTCAGAAGCCATCGAAAGTAACTATAGTCAAGAAACTAGCGACGAGTTCATCGAACCCACGCTGATAACTAACAGCGAAGCACCGGTTTTGGTTGAAGACAATGATGCAGTTATCTTTTTCAATTTCCGCAGTGATCGTCCTCGTCAGATTGTGGAAAGATTTTTAGAAAAAGGGTCAAAAAATCTCTACTACGTTACCATGACCCAGTACAATCCAAACTATGAGGTACATGTAGCTTTCCCTCCCACTAGCACTCAAGACACTTTGGGCGAAGTGCTAGCCAGCAATAAATTAAAACAGTTGAGAATTACCGAAACCGAAAAGTTTGCTCACCTTACGTTCTTTATGAACTGCAAGAAGGAAGAGCCGTTTGCAGGTGAAGAAAGAGTGATGCTTGAGTCTAACTCTGACATTAAAGAGCACGACGAGAAACCGGAAATGAGAGCTCCAGATATTGCTGAAAAATTGAGTCAACAATTAGCCACAGAAGAATATGAGGCCGTTTTTGTGAACTTCTGCAACGCAGACATGGTAGGTCACACCGGCAATATCCCTGCCACTATCAAGGGTATTGAAGCGATCGATGATGCTTTGAAGATGCTGCTACCGATTGCCAAAGAACATGGCTATGATGTCATTATCACCGCTGATCATGGTAACGCTGAACAGATGTTGGATGAAGATGGGGGTGACAGATTAACTGCTCACACTACCTATCCTGTGCCATTTATTTTAGTGTCAGATCGCTACGACCAGCTTGCAGCCAACAATGGCTCAATGGCTGATGTGGCACCAACAATCTTGAAGTTGTTAGAAATTGAGCAACCAAAACTAATGACCGGCAAAAGCTTAATTTAATTGTTGTGAAGAATTTGCAAAGTTAGCGCAGCAAGATCATTAGTCCAACCAGCATCAACGCAAGTGGCCAGAACATGCCTCGATTGATGATTTGAAGATTTTGCATCAATAGTAGTGCACCTATCACAACAAGGCCTATTCCCAACCAGTTTCTTCTTTGTTCTGGTACATAATTTTTATCTTGATTTTCCTGAGTTGACTTACTGGAACCTTTTTTGATTGACTCCACCGCCTCTTTTGCTTTTGACTCTATTTCTCGTGCGTTTTCTTCTAAAGTTTCTTTGGTGAGTGCCTCTTGATCAATCTTCGATTGTTTGGGGACAATTAACCACATAATAAAATAAAGTAAAACACCGGATCCGCCAGCTAATGTCAGAAAAATAAAGATTATTCTAATCAGAGCAGAATCTGTACCAATGTAGTCAGCAAGACCTCCCGCTACACCTCCAAAAATTACATCCGTTGTTGATCGATATAATATATTTGTTTTGTTCATAAGTTTTTTACTTGTTTTTTATGTTGTTACATATCATAAGCCAAGAACCAGCATTTCTTCAAGACTTTCTTGATTGGCTAGAATCATAGCCAAGCGCTCTACTCCCAAACCAATCCCGGCATATGATTGTCCTGTTTGGTCCATTTCTGATAATGCCTGAAGAAATTGCTGATCAATGCCGTGAGTAGGCAGTTGGGGAGTTTGTCTATACTTTTGTTCCTCTAAAAATTTCTTTTTAACAAGCTTGGAGTCAGTTAACTCGCTATTACCGTTACCAATTTCCAATCCGCCCAAGTAAACCTCAAATCGCTCGGCTAAATAAGGCTTGTTAGCGCACGCTTTGCATAACGGTGATATTCTTGAGGGAAAATCGGTCAGAAATAGTGGCTGCTTACCTAAATCAGGCTCAATTTTATCCATAAAAAACTGATTAAGCAGCTCCTCCCAGGTTGCATCTAACACCTGATAGCCGTTTTTCTCTGCCAACTTTTTTAACTTAGATAACGATAAATCTTTGAAGGAACAACCAACTTTTTCTTTGAATAATTTTTCAAGTGAAACTTTGCGCCACTTTCCTTTAAGATTAATTGCCTCTCCTTGATAAACTAGCTCGCTACTCTGTGATTCATCATCCAAATACAGCTTGATTTTATTTGCTACAAATTTTATTAGCTCCTTCACATCGTCCATAATCGCTTCATAGTTCGCATTGGTGCGGTACCACTCCAACATCAAAAACTCTGGGTGGTGCTCTACATCAACCGGTTCCAGATTACGAAAGCTGGGTGCAATGGCAAAAACCTTCTCAAAGCCTCTGGCTAATATTTTCTTAAGAGATGATTCGGGAGAGGTGGGCAGATACAACTTTTCTGTTTTGTCTTGATGGTGCCAGCGAGTCTCAAAAGCGTAAAGATTTGGTTCTAATGGCAGAGCACGATTAAGTACCGGCACTAAAACTTCATGAAAAGACCGCTCTTCAAAAAACAGGCGAACGGCTTTAACCACTTGTTCTCGAATAAGATAGGGATGATTTTTCTTCATTGTTCAGATTGATTGGGCATTATACCGCAGGCAAAGTTAGGCTCCACACAACCCTGACAGTGTTTATTGCAGGCTGGCGGCTGCTGGAGATTTTTTGAGTAATTGTGTATTAAAGAATCGATGGGGTCGGATATTATTCCCAAGCGAGTAAAGCCCTCACAGCAGCCGTAGACTGAACCATCACTCATCACAGACAACTGATGACAGCCTAGATTGACTGGAGGGAAAACCTTTTTAGTTTGAGAAAGCTGAGCCATCTGTTTGGAACTTAAAAAACCAAACTGATCGCTCTTTACTTCATCTTCCATCAAATTATCCACTGGATGATTCTCTAAATATTTCAGTGGCTTTCTGGGATGATAGGTTATCGTTGGCAGCTCACCCAGCTGCTCAGTCAACCATACCTCAAACTGATCAAGATGATCAAAGTTATGAGAGGTGACCACAGTAAAGATCTCAAAATGAAATCCTAGCTCAATAGCCTTGAGTAAAAATTTCCAACTTTTGTCAAAATTGCCTTTGCCCCGATTCAGATTGTGATCGACTTTTACTCCATCAATAGAGATAATTAAATTTACTAAGTTCGGTTTAGCAATCTCATCCAAACGATTAATGGTGCCATTAGTGATAACTTCTACCAGTAGGTCCTGATCAGTAAGTTGATTTAATAAATTTGGAAACCAGCTTAATAGAAAAACTTCACCGCCACAAAACGTGACCGTTTCTAAATTATTTTTTTTCATAAACCTATCTACAAAATCCAAGATCTGCTCTTGAGACAGAAAATTGGCAGTTTTTTGCGTATAGCAAATTTTGCAGTTTAAATTGCATTTGTCCAGAGGAGAAATGTACAGGCTGGAAAGGTTTGGTTCTTGGTTCGGCATATTTGGTCATCTCTACAAGGACAAAATTTTAATCCTTCCGTTCTTTTTTGTCTGGCTCAATCCAAAAACAATTTTTGTTTATTTCTTCAGGTAAAAAACTCACATCCTTTCCAGGATACATCTCGTATCCTTCGCCATAACCTTGATCTTTCATTAAATCGGTTGGAGCATTCCTTACCTTGAGAGGTATTTGCAGATTACCGCTTTTTCTAACCTCAGCTTGAGCCGCCCTCAAGGCATCGTAAGCCCGACGGTCTTTTTTTGCCTGAGCCAGATACACTACTCCATGAGCCAAGTTAATGGCGCACTCTGGGTAGCCAATAGTTTGACAAGCTCTAAAAACCTCGTTGGCCACTACCAAAGCCGTAGGCTGGGCCATGCCTACATCCTCACTGGCAAAAACCACCATCCTCCGAGCAATAAACAAGGGATCCTCGCCTGCCTCCACCATTCTGGACAGATAATAAACAGCCGCATCTACATCGCTAGCCCTCATGCTTTTAATAAAAGCGCTGATGGTGTTGTAATGTTCGTCGTCATGCTTGTCGTATCGCAAGTGTTTGCTTTGATAGGCTTTTTTTAGATTGGCGACGGTAATTTTTTCGTAAAGCTGTTTGGTTCCATCCAAGATGTTAAGCGCTTGACGGGCATCCCCATCCGCAAAATTAATAATCCATTCTAGAGCTGCTTTTGGGATTTTAATCTTGGTTCTTTTGAGAATCGTTTCCAGTTGCTCGTCAGTTAATGACTCCAAAACAAAAACTCGCAGCCGCGAAAGTAAAGCCGAGATAAGACTGAAGCTGGGGTTTTCGGTAGTAGCACCAATCAACCACAGTTTGCCTTGCTCCACAAAGGGTAGCAGGAAGTCCTGCTGAGCTTTGGTGAAACGATGAATCTCATCCAAAAACAAAACTTTCGGTTGATCAAAAAAAGCATCCTTCTCAACAAACTTTCTGATGTCAGCTTTGCCGGCTGAGACTGCTGACAACTCAATCATGTCAGCCTCAAACTCATTGGCATAAATTTTAGCCAAAGTTGTTTTGCCTACTCCAGGTGGACCCCACAAAATAAACGAAAAAAGATGTTTGTTTTCAATCGCTTTTCGCAGAGGCTGGTTAGGACCAACCAAATGTTCTTGACCCACAAAATCGTCAAGTGAGGCTGGTCTAATTCTATCGGCTAAGGGCTGCATAAATTTCTTAAAATACTAAATATTGAGTCTATTGAATTACTTTATGAAACTGCTACTTAAAAAATCAGCTCCAAAAGTCAGGGAAGTTTTGTTTAATGAAGTTAGCTCTAGCGTCACCCTTCAAATCCATTACAAAGGGACGAAAAGTTTGAAGTTTGTCCTTCTGCTCTTGCCTCGCATTGAGCAACTTACTCACGTAGTGTTGAAGATCCTCTGCTCGCTTGATATTTTCTATGTAGAAATATTTTTTATTTACTCTTGAGGGATCATCGGTTGCCACTCCTGAGCTACTAGCGCTTGAGCGAGCAATAAATGTTTCTAATTTCAAAAAAGTTTGAAGAAAACCTTTGGTGTAAGCACCAGTGTCAACAATCATATCAAGCGGTAATGAAAGCGAGTAGCGACTCGCCGGAGTGGTATAGATAAATTTAATTAACCGCTTAGTAGTCACAATAGCTAAGCTTTTTCTCCAAACAGAAACCACCCACCACCATCCAAGAAACACAAACCCAGTAATAATTAGCAGTAAGAATAACTCAAAAAGTCCTCCAATTATCAAGCTAAAAAAATTTGATAAAAACTGTTTTAATACAATTCCGGCAACTAGCAATGAAAGCGCAGCCATGATGATGAACAACTGTTTAAAAACTAAAGTTAGTTTGTTTTCTCTTGTTACAAACAGGATTCTCTCATCACTAGCCTGACCAGGAAATCTGTACTCGTAAGGAAATTTGAAGGTGGATACTTGGAAGATGTTTTTCATTTGACCATATTATATATCAGGCCGATGATTCAGCCAGCTGCTTAAGTCCTTCAACTTCTTCTAGAGTAAGCTGCTTAACTTCTCCCGGTTCCATCTCGCCCAACTCAAGAGTGCCCAGCTTAGTTCTTTTCAGCCTAACTACGGTCGCCCCTACCTTGGCTACCATTCTTCTAATCTGATGAGTCCTGCCTTCGCTGATAATCATGCTCAGCTTTGATCGATTCGGTTCTCTAAAGATGACCTTGATTGTTGCTGGCGCGGTCTTACCATCGCTAAGTTTTACACCGCTTGACAGCCTTCTCAAAGCAGTACCAGTTATAGGCCCATTTATCCACACTAAATACTCTTTAGGAACTTCATACTTTGGATGAGTTAGCTTTTGGGTTAACTTGCCGTCGTTAGTCATTAACAGCAAACCTTCACTATCAATATCCAGACGTCCCACTGGAAACAAGCGCTGGGCTTCCTTTGAACCTTTGAGCAAATCTAGCACCGTCTTTCTGCCCTCTGGGTCACTGACCGTTGAAACAACTCCCACAGGCTTGTAAAGCTTCCAGTACTCAAGCTCTGGCTTGTCTTGTGTGTTGACCGCTTCTCCATCAACAGTTACCTCATCGTTCTTGGGATCAATCTGCATACCCAGTTCTGCAGGGGTGCCATTAACCATCACCTTACCGTCCTGGATTAAATCGTCGATTGCTCGACGAGAAGCGACACCCATGCTAGCTAACCATTTATTAATTCTCATACTTTTCTTTAAAAATTATTTCTTCACCCAAAACGACCTATAAAATCACCGCTTCTTTATCTTCTTCAGACTGTCCGGCTGGTAAAACATAAATATCTTGATTGTATTCACTAGTCCCAACCAAAACCGCTTCTTGATTCACGATCTTTTCTAACGGTTTACAATGACGACAGCCAGCCTCACCCTGAGGACATTTAAAGTGCTCCAGTTTACGAGCAGTCTTAATTTTTTTAACAACTCGTAGCACTTGAATATGCGCCTCTTGGATATCGGGCAACTCTTTTTCAGTTAACTCGTCATCGCTTTCAATGTACCAGTAGCTGGCTCTTTGCACCTCACGTTTTTGAACATTCGTCACTAGCAAGTGATAAATTGGCAGTTGCAGCGAATCATCGTCTTCTCTTTTTTTACCGGTTTTGAAGTCGATAATATGAACTGCGTCATCCTCTGGCAAATACTCCAACCAGTCAATCTTGCCACACAAGATAATATTGTCATTCTCCGACAGCCAATAGTAAGGTAAATCCTGCTGAATCTTAACCGCTAGTCTTTCTAAAGGACCAGGATTGTTTTCAACCTTGCGTAGCATCTTTCTGCCACGCTCTTGATAATAGTGTTCTGTTTCATCATCAAAAAAGCCACCCTTTTGGCCAGAAACCTTTGGCCAGAGTTGATCAAATCTTTTAGTAAGAGGAGTCTTAAAACGCTCTTTGACCGGCAAGGTTGATAAAGATTCCAGCACCTCATGAACCACCTGACCAAGAGCCAGGGGCGGACTCATCAGTTGAATCTTGTGCCCCGTTTTGGGATCTTTATATACGTTATTTAAATAATAAGCTCTGGGGCATTTGAGGTAGTCTCCAATTGAGCTGTGTGAGACCCAAACGGCTGAAAATTTATCTTGAGGCATGATGAGTTGATAATGATTAATCTAGCAAAGGACTCTTGATAGCTTGATTCTATCAACTCAAAAGTTAAGTAACAATGCAAAAAAAAGCCAGAAACAAACTTTATGATCGACGTGTAACATTTTCAGCAACCGTCGCCTCACAGACAGGACAATGATATCTGGTTCCTTCCTTACCAGATAAGGTACC
>CAYXBZ010000041.1:0-8879 GCA_964463605.1 uncultured Pseudomonadales bacterium
TAATCATGTTCTTGATGTAGTCCTCATGTCCTGGGGCATCAATATGAGCGTAGTGGCGCTTTTCTGTTTCATACTCAACGTGTTTAATGTTGATCGTAATACCACGAGCAATTTCTTCCTCACTAGTTTCAACATCCTCATACTTAAGAGGAACGTTGATATCACTAGGTTGTTTTGCCGCTAGCACCGTAGTGATTGCTGCAGTTAGTGTAGTTTTGCCATGATCAACGTGACCAATGGTACCAACGTTGACGTGAGGCTTTGTTCTATTAAAAGTTGCTTTGTCAGCCATAATGTCTCCTATATTATTAATTTATATATTTTTGATTAAATTATTTCTCAGAGATAATATTCTATCCGATTTTCTCAATCCTGTCAGGCACTAATCCTGAGCAAACTATTTAGCACCCTTTCTTTCTTCAGCTATCTGTTTTGTGATCTGCTCTGGCACAATATCGTAGCGAGCAGGAAGCATTACGCTGCTAGCTCTACCTTGAGTCATGCTTCTTAAAATTGTCACATAACCCTGCATTTCTGCCAAAGGTGCCTCGGCAGTAATGATAACTACATTACCTCTATTTTTAGTTCCCTTAATTTGAGCTCTTCTGCTTCCCAGATCACCGATCACATCTCCCATAAATTCTTCGGGAGTGGTTACCTCAACATTCATGATCGGTTCAAGTAGTACAACTTTTGTTTTTGACAGTGCAACTTGCAAAGCTTTGGCACCTGCCATCTTAAAAGCAATTTCGCTTGAATCGACCTCATGATAGGAACCATCATAAAGCGTTACTTTGATGTCGGTAATTGGATAATCAGCCACATATCCTCTTTCCATTGCCTCTTGAACACCCTTGTCAACTGGGGCAATAAACTCACGAGGAATTGCAGCCCCCTTAATTGCATCAACAAACTCATAGCCAACTCCTCGATCCATCGGCTCAACTTTAATGAAAACATGCCCATATTGACCTCGACCTCCAGATTGCTTGATGTATTTTCCTTCTCCGTCAGTTTCCTTGAGAATAGTTTCTCGATAAGCTACCTGAGGTTTACCAATATTTGCATCAAGACCAAACTCTCTTCTCATTCTCTCCACTAATACCTCCAAATGTAGTTCTCCCATGCCACCAATAAGAGTCTGCCCAGTATCGTGATCAACCTTTATTTCAAAGGTTGGATCTTCAGCACCAAGTTTATTCAAAGCCATACCCATTTTTTCTTGATCTGACTTTGTTTTAGGCTCGATAGCAAGATAGATCACTGGTTCAGCAAAAGTAATTCTCTCAAGAACAATTGGATGAGCTTCATCACATAGAGTATCGCCTGTTGAAGTGTTTTTTAGACCAATCACTGCAACAATCTCTCCTGCTCTAGCTTCATCAATTTCTTCTCTCTCATTAGAGTGCATTAACAACAATCGACCCACTCTTTCTTTTTCACCTACGCTTGAGTTGTAGATATAACTCCCTGACTTCAAAACACCGGAATATACTCTGATGTAGGTAAGTGTTCCAACATGAGGGTCAGTTTGAATTTTAAATGCAAGTCCACAAAACTTTTCTTCTGGAATAAGTTCTCTTACCTCATCTTCATCCGTATCTGGATTTTTTCCAGTAATGTGATCAATATCTAGAGGGGAGGGGAGATACTCAACAATGGCATCAAGTAACACTTGCACTCCAGTGTTCTTAAAGGAGCTACCTCCAAAAACTGGTACTAAATCATAATTGATGGTTGCTTTTCGTAGTGCAGCCTTAAGCTCATTTACCTCAATTTCCTCTTCCATTAAGAACTTCTCCATTAAGGCATCATCAGTTTCAGCGATAGCCTCTACTAACTCGGCTCTTTTTTCTTCAACAATTTCTTTGTACTCCTCTGGAATTTCCTTGATAACTGGCTCGGTTGCAGTGACTTTATCCTCCCAAAACAAAGCCTTTCTCTCCAGTAAAGTAATAACTCCATCAAAGTTATTTTCAGCACCCATAGGAAATATCATCACCGCTGGCTTAACTCCAAATTTGTCTCGAATATCCTGGATCGTCATCTCGAAATCAGCTCCAAGTTTATCCATTTTGTTAATCCAACAAATTCTGGGTACATTGTACTTATCGGCTTGTCTCCAAACGGTCTCTGATTGTGACTGAACGCCCTCACTTGCATCTAAAACTGTCACTCCACCATCAAGAACTCGAAGTGAGCGTTCAACCTCAGCAGTAAAATCAACGTGTCCTGGAGTATCAATCAGGTTAATGCGATAGTCTTCAACCGGCAAATGAGAGTCTAAATACTGTTTCCAAAAAGTAGTGGTAGCTGCCGACTGAATAGTAATGCCTCTTTCCTGTTCCTGCTCCATCCAGTCCATAGTTGCCATGCCATCATGAACTTCACCAATTTTGTAATTTCGACCAGTATAAAACAAGATTCTCTCGCTCGTAGTTGTTTTACCAGCATCGATATGAGCAATAATTCCGATATTTCTGACCCTCTTGAGAGGTACTTGTTTGTGATAACTGGGTTTATCTGGCATGCTGTTTGGTTAATAAATAAATTAATACAAAACAATTATTATAATCAACTTCTTCCTAATTCAGGATAAAGAACTTACTTAAGTTCTACCATCTGAAATGAGCAAAGGCTTTATTTGACTCTGCCATTCGATGTGAAGTGTTGCGTCTTGCTATTGCACCTCCCTCTTGATTGAGAGCATCCAACATCTCAGCAGCAAGTTTTTCTGCATAGGTGTGATACTTTGAGTTAGATCTTTTGTTAGCTTCAATAACCAACCACCTGATTGCTAATGAAGTTGCTCTTTTGCCTTTAACGGGAGTGGGAACTTGATATGAGGCTCCACCTACTCTTCGCGATCTAACTTCCATCTTTGGAGCAATAATATCAACTAAATCATCCATTATCTCGGTTGGTTTTTTCTTGGTCTCCTTTGCAACTAGCTCTAGAGCCTGATAAACTTGCTTGGCGGCAACAGTTTTTTTGCCACCCTTCATTGATCGGTTAATCAGTTTGCTTACCAGCACCGAACCATGTAATGTATCTGGCTCTATTTTTCTTGTGTAATTTTTCTTAACTCTCATAATCTCGATAAATTAAATTAACTACAAATAATTAAGACTTTTTAACTCCATACTTACTTCTACTCGTTTTACGATTTTCAACTCCAGAACAGTCATAAACTCCTCTCACAATGTGGTATTTCACACCTGGGAGGTCTTTAACTCTACCTCCTCTTACCAATACAATGCTGTGTTCGGCAAGATTGTGACCCTCTCCTTGAATATACGCCGTTACTTCTACCTTATTTGAAAGCCTTACTCTTGCTACTTTTCTCAAAGCGGAGTTAGGCTTTTTAGGAGTCATGGTTTTCACTACGGTACAAACCCCTCGTTTCTGAGGGTTTGGATTTCGAGTTACTTGACCAGTTTCGGTGTTGTAGTCTCGACGCAAGGCAGTTGCTTTCACACTTTTTGTTCTTCGTGACCTGCCTTTTCTAATAAGCTGATTGATTGTAGGCATAACTTCTTTATTTCTTTCTTGTTTTTAAGTTGTTATTCACAACAGTTTTTTATCTCTTTTGCAATTTGCTCCGCAATCTTGAGTTGCAGACATCAAATTGTAACACGCAATTATATTTTTTTCAGAACTAATTTTCAATTGCATTTAAATCAGCCCCGAAATCTTCAACCTCGATTACCTCTGATGACGGCTGTTCGCTTGAATGATCGTCATCTTCACCGGCCTCATCCTCTTCACTTACCAAACCTAATCTTTGAGGAGTAGTGGGAATTAAACGACCAATTATGACATTCTCCTTGAGTCCCTCAAGGTAGTCGATCTTTCCTACAGAAGCTGCGTCGGTCAACACCTGTTTGGTGTGTTGAAACGAAGCTGCTGATAACCACGAGTCAGTGAACAAAGCACTGCGAGTAATACCTAAAAGTAATACTTCAGCTGAAGCTGGTTCGCCACCCGCAGCCATTACATCTTCGTTAGTTTCAAGTAAAGCGCTGCGACTGATTACCTCTCCCATTAAAAGATTGGTGTCTCCTATATCGGTGATGCGTAACTTATCACCCATCTTCCGCACAATCACCTCGAAGTGTCTATCATTAATCCCAATTCCTTGAGATTCATAAACTGCCTGAGCTTCATGAACAATATCTAGCTGAGTAACCAATAAACCTCTTACTTTGAGTAATTCACTATGATCGATCGAACCAAGTGTTAACTGCTGACCGGCGTGGACCAACTCTTTATCTTCAACTGCCAACTTGGCATTTGCAGGAAGAGAGTAAATTTGAACTTCATCATCAGTAGTAGAGCGAACTTCAATTACTTTTTCACCGTCCTGTTCACCAAGAGAAACTTTACCAGCAATAGTAGTAATCATGGCCTTTGATTTTGGATTTCTTACTTCAAAAAGCTCCTCGACTCTTGGCAAACCTTGAGTTACGTCAAGCCCCACAATTCCTGCAGAGTGTTTGGTTCTCATTGTCAGCTGAGTACCAGGCTCTCCAATTGACTGAGCAGCAATAACTCCCACTGGAGTCCCAATTGACACCAGCTTGCGACTTGAAAAGTCTCTACCATAACAATGTACACACAAACCTTTTCTTGATTGACAGGTGAGCGGAGATCTAACTTTGATCTCAGCAATCTTATCTTCTGCATCAATTGCTTCAGCTTGCTGAGGAGTAATCACCTCTCCTTGCTTAACCAAAACTTTGTTGCCAACTTTTACATCTTCAAGAGTAAATCTACCGATAATTCTCTTAACAAATGATTCTCTTCGTTTGTTCTTACTTACGGCAATTCCTTCGGTGGTTCCACAATCTTCTTCTCTAATAATTAAATCATGAGATACATCAACCAAACGTCTTGTTAGATAACCGGCATTAGCTGTTTTTAAAGCCGAGTCAGTTAGACCTTTTCTTGAACCACGAGCTGAGTTTACATACTCAAAAATGCTCAATCCCTCACGGAAGTTCGACTTGGTAGGCATCTCTACAATATTTCCCAACGGATCAACCACCAAACCTCTCATAGCTGCCAGTTGCTTAACCTGATCTTTAGAGGCACGTGTGCCTCCTGATCTGATGATAACCTTTAGGGCGTTCTTTTCATCGTATGACTTCCAGGTAAGATCAGCCACTTTTTCTGTAGTTTCCATCCAGATATCAAAGTTTTTCTTTCTTCGTTCTTTGTTAGTGATCAATCCTTGTTGAAAATTCTCATGAACCTTTTCTGATTGTTTGTTTGCCTCTTCGATAATTTGATCTTTACTGTCAAGCAAGTGACAGTCAGTCACACTTACCGAAACACCACTAGTAGTAGCTGCCTTGAAACCAAGATCTTTAATGTCATCGATGATGCGAGCGACTATTTCTTCGTCATAATCTTCAATCGCTTGAGCAATGATGTCTTTAATTTTTTCTGAATCAACTGATTGGTTAATAAACTCCATTTCCTGAGGCAGGATGCTGTTGAACTCAAGTCGACCTAAAGTGGTAGTGATTATTTCATTTCTTTCATCTCTGGTCACTCTCACCTTAATTGGTTGACGAAGATCTATCAACCCAATTTGAAAGGCATGCATTGCCTCATCGACATCGGCAAAAACAGTTGGATGTTCATCGATATCTTTATCAAGAATTGTGTAGTAATAAACACCCATCACCATTTCTTTGTTGGGCACAGTGATAGGCTGACTGTTTGCAGGTTTCAATAAATTTTTAGTAGCCATCATCAACTCAATGGCTTCCTTTTTTGCCCCCTCTGTCAGAGGTAGATGAACTGCCATCTGGTCTCCATCAAAGTCAGCATTATAACCAGCACAAACACAGGGGTGAATTTTAATGGCCCGACCATCAATTAACTTAGGATAAAATGCCAAAATTCCAAGCTTGTGCAATGTTGGAGCACGATTGAGCAATACAGGATGATTTTTTGTAACTTTCTCCAACACATCGTAGACCTCTGGTTCTCTTCGATCCACCAGATTTCTGGCACTCTTAACATTTGGCGCAATTCCTTGAAGAATCAATTCATGAAATACGTAAGGCTTAAACATCTCTAAAGCCATATCTTTGGGCAAGCCACATTCATTAAGTCGTAATTCAGGACCCACAATAATTACACTTCTACCTGAGTAATCAACTCTTTTTCCTAAAAGATTTCGACGGAAGCGACCCTTTTTACCTTTAAGCATGTCAGAAAGAGACTTAAGAGGTACTCTATTTGATCTGGTATTTCTCGTAACCTTTGAGTCAATCAAAGAATCAACCGCTTCCTGCAGCATCCTTTTTTCATTACGCAAAATTATTTCAGGAGCACCAAGATTAATTAAATGTCTCAAGCGATTGTTGCGGTTAATTACTCTTCGATATAGATCATTAAGATCCGAAGAGGCAAATCTCCCACCTGAGAGTTGAACCATCGGTCTTAAGTCTGGAGGAATAACCGGAACCACGTTGATAAACATCCATTTTGGATCAATCCGAGCTTGACGCAGACCCTCTACCACCTTGAGTCTCTTTGTATAATTGGCGGTACGCACCACGCTTGTGCTGTCTACAATTTTTTTTCTTAACTCATCTTCTAGCGTTTCAAGATCAATCTCCTCGACTAATCGCAAAATGCTCTCGGCTCCCATTCCAACTTCCAAAAAACTTTCGGCGTGATAATCAATAAGTTTTATATATTCATCCTCAGTTAAGACCGATCTCTTTTTAATTCGCTTGACCATTGATTTGATAGCATCGTAAATCCCGTCATTTCTCTCGATTTCTTTTTGAAGCTCTTGCTTAACCTCAACAATCTTTCTTTTCGCTCTTAAGTTTAAATCATCTAATTTTATTTGCAGCGTTTCTTCCTTTTTAGCCAACTTTTCCTTTAAATTTTTTTGATCATCAGCTAATTTTTCTTTGATTTGTTCGATGTTATCTTTTGCGGTTTGTCTTAAATTTTCTTCATCTTTAACTTTTTCGATGTCTAAGTTATCAATAATTGAAGCTCGAGCACCCTCGTCAACCGATAGCACCACGTATTGAGAGAAGTACATCACTGAAGTTATGTCTCTTGGAGAAATATCTAACAATCTGGAAAGTTTTGAAGGGGCACCTTTAAAGTACCAAACATGAGCTACTGGTGCAGCTAACTCAATGTGTCCCATTCTTTCTCTTCGCACACTGGAGTGAGTCACTTCAACTCCACATTTATCACAGATAATACCTTTAAAACGACGTCGCTTGTATTTTCCGCAGTGGCATTCATAATCCTTAACCGGTCCAAAAATTTTCTCATCAAATAATCCATCTTTTTCAGGCTTGAGAGACCTATAGTTAATCGTTTCAGGTTCTTTAACTTCACCATTCGACCACTCCAGAATGTCTTCTGGAGAAGCCAATTTAATTTGAAGAGCGGTAAAATCGACTATGTTTGTAATCATGATCTAAATATATTGGTTGATAAATCTTTTGTTTTATTATTTTCTGAGATTAATTTTCATCCTCGATCTCGATATCTTCCTCATCGTCTTCAGAGGAATGTCCAAGCAACTCATCTTCCGAAGGTTCCTCTTCGAGATTTTCAGCTGCTTCCTCTTCGTCAACTTCCTCATCCAGATCACTTTCATCGGATAGATCATCTAGTGACAGATCCTCGTCCTCTTCAATTTGATTAGGCTCTTCTTCTTCCACAATCTCTTCTTGAAGATCAAGAGGAATGACATTGAGCGATAAAGAGTTAAGCTCTCTCATCAAAACTTTAAATGACTCTGGAATGGTTGGTGCTGGAATTGGGAGTCCCTTGACCATTGCTTTAAATGCCTTGGATCGACCGCTGATGTCATCAGATTTGATTGTGAGCATTTCTTGCAAACTATATGCAGCTTTGTGTGATTCAAGAGCCCATACCTCCATCTCTCCCAATCTCTGACCACCCATTTGTGCTTTTCCGCCCAAAGGCTGTTGCGTGACTAGAGAGTAAGGCCCTGTAGAGCGAGCATGTACTTTATCATCAACCATGTGTACTAATTTCAAGATGTAGGCTACCCCAACCGCAGTTTCTTCTCGATAAGCTTCGCCGGTGCGACCATCGTAAAGCTGTGCCTTACCAGTTTTTGGTAAGCCTGCTTTTTCTAGCTCGTCCCAAATAATACTTTCATCAAAACTCTCAAAAACTGGTAGCGCCACTTTATATCCCAATTTTTGTGCAGCCCAACCTAAGTGAGCCTCCAACAGTTGACCTAAGTTCATACGAGCTAACACCGAAAGAGGTGAAATAATAATATCAACTGGAGTACCGTCCTCAAGATGAGGCATATCAGCTACGGGCACAATCTTAGAAATAACTCCCTTATTTCCGTGTCTTCCAGCAAGTTTATCACCAACCTTAATTTTTCTTTTCTCTGCTACCTGAACAGAAACTTGTTTTAAGACTCCTGGGTCTAGTTCATCACCCTCGTCTCGATCAAGTATCTGAACGTCAATTACGGTTCCTTTTTCTCCGTGAGGCATGCGCAAAGAAGTATCTCTAACTTCCTTTGATTTTTCACCAAATATTGCTCGAAGCAATCTTTCTTCTGAACTTAGCTCAGTTTCTCCTTTAGGAGCAACTTTACCTACGAGAATATCTCCCGATTCAACTTCGCTACCTATGCGAACAATTCCGTCTTCAGTTAAGTTTGAAAGGTAAGTTTCTGAAACGTTGGGGATATCATTTGTTAATTCCTCAGGACCAAGTCGCGTATCCATTACTCTTGCCTCATGCTCACTGATGTGAATAGAGGTTAGTAAATCTTCCTTAACCAATCTGTCTGATACAACAATAGCGTCCTCATAACCCAAACCATCATAGGATGCATA
>CAYXBZ010000042.1:0-8437 GCA_964463605.1 uncultured Pseudomonadales bacterium
GGTGGAACTGCCAAAAATAGCACTAAATTATTTCCTATTAGGGTTTTGATAATGGCGAGTAAATAAACCAGCAGTGGTGGATCAGCAATAAGAAAGTCTCTGTACGGCACTAATCCATTTTTGACTGCTTGAGCCATGTAAAAGTAACCATTGCCATCTCCAAAATAAAACTCCAAATTAGAGAATTTGTAAATCAAATACTGAATGATTGACCCAAAGAGCACCGCTTTCTGGAGAAGTTCTTTTTTTTGCTTGATCATGTGTGTTGCCTCTAACTATTTAAAGCTATCAGCCAGCATTATTCAACCCGTGATAAAATTGTAGTATGAATCAAGAAAATATTGCTCGAATTATTGTTGCGGTTGGTTATACTTTAGCCAAAAAATATCCTCCTAGCTCAATTAAAATGACCGAGGGAGGGGCAGACGAACAGCAGTACTCATACTCTGGCTCCTTTGCTGAAGGAGGTTTTCAATTAAGAGAAAATCCAGGTGGAGAATATCTTGAAGTAAAGCCCGTTAGCAACTCTGGTGAGTTCATAGTTCAGTGCTCAAATCAAGAAGTAGTAAAAATAAAGATCAGCGGTAGCTCCGGCAATGCCCAAGACACATACAATAGTCGATCATATTATTCAATAAATTTCACCAGCAACAGCATTAGTTTGGATGGGATTTCTTTTAGAGTAAGTTAGCTTTTGTTTATAAATCCTCAGCAGTTGCCAACTCACCTTTCAGCTCGCTATATAATGGCGCTGACAGTATAAAATATTAGCAGGTTATTTTGCATGAAAAAGATACTTGTTGTTGAGGACGATTCGAAAATTGCCAATCTTATTAAGCTTTACTGTGTCCAGTCGGGTTTTGATGTTGTATTGGCCAAGAGTGTTCAGTTAGCTGCCAATCAATTTTCAACTCATTTTCCGGATTTAATCATTCTAGACTTGATGTTGCCTGGATCTGATGGAGAAGACGGCATCAGTTTTCTAAAAGCAATTAGGAAAGAGAGCTCTGTGCCGGTGATCGTGGTTTCTTCTCGAGATGAGGAGGTGGATCGGGTGGTATGCCTTGAACTGGGTGCTGACGATTATGTCACTAAGCCATTCAGCCCTAAAGAGCTGATTGCCAGAGTTAAAGCGGTGTTACGTCGCTCTTCATCGGCCAACTCATCAGAAAAAATGATTGAGGTGGGCGACCTTAAAATTGATTTAGAAAAGGTAGAAGTGAGGCTGGCTGATGAGCCGGTTGCCTTAACTAAAAAAGAGTTTTTTTTACTGGTCGCTTTAGCGAAAAATCCAGGCAAAGTCTTTTCTAGAGAGCAGCTGATCGAGATGATCTATGATTATGATGAAATGGATGTTTACGATCGCACTATTGATGTTCACATTGCCAACTTGCGCAAAAAAATGGGCGATGATCATCAGTCGTTGATCCTGACAATCAAGGGGTTAGGCTATAAGTTATCGGGAAAGATGGATGAAAATTAAACTGAATCTCCAGCGGAAGTTGAGCCTGCTGTTTTTGTTAAACATCATCATTATTCTATTGTTTGTTAGTTTTTTTACTAAGTTTGCGGTTGACTACCAATTTCGCCAATTTTGCGAAATGTCACATGATGAGATGCCACGCTGCTTGTATGGCCAAATTGGCCAGCAGTTTTTGGAGTCAATCAATCTTTCTTTACTTTTGGTGAGTTTTTTAGGCTTTGGTTTGGCGCTAGTCGTAAGCTATCTTTTTAGCCGCAGCTTTTTAAAGCCCCTGCGCAGCATCATTAAATCGGCACAGAAAGCTAGTTCTGGTAACTACGAGACCAGAATCAAAACTAAAACTAATGATGAAACCGATTTATTGATTGAGGCCTTGAATGAGATGTATCAAAATCTCCAAGAAATTGAAACCTTGCGCAAAGAGTTGGTGGCAAACTTATCACATGAGTTATCTACACCCTTAACAAATATTTACGGCTATTTATCGGCTCTTTCTGATAAGGTTATTGATAGCGATCAAGAAAGGGAGCAGGCCATTGAGCAAATCAAGGAGGAAACTGAGCGATTGATTGCATTAATTAAAGAGCTAAAGAAGTTGGCAGTGGTTGATAGCCAGAGCATCAACCTCGATCTAAAACCAACAAATGTTAATCAATTGATCAAGAATACAGTTTCTGCCTTTGAGACTCAGTTGGATGAGAAAAAAATTGTGATTAAGTATCGGTTGGCAAAAGATTTGCCATCGGTATCAATAGATCAACAAAAGATTAAGCAAGTTCTAATTAATTTAATTGATAATGCGATCAAGTTTTCTCCTAAAAAAAGTGAGCTTGAGTTATCTACCGCAGTTGATGGCTCGGCTGTGGTAATTGGGGTTGCTGATCGCGGGATTGGCATCAGCGAAAAGGACTTGCCTTTTATCTTTGAGAGATTTTTTCAGGCTGATCGATCGCGCAGCCAAAAAGATGGGATTGGCATTGGTTTGGCTATTGCTCAAAAAATAATTCAAGCTCATCGAGGCAAGATTGAGGTTGACTCAAAACTTGGTAAGGGCACAGTGTTTAGAGTGATTTTGCCCGTCAACTAAAAAACCTGCAAAGACTTTGTTATTAACAGTTTCTTAATATTGAGTTCACTCTGCGGCAATATCAGCTTGTTATGATGGCAGGTACGCAAGTTAATTTTTTGGTAGAAAAGTATAAAATATTATAAGCGAGAGAAATAATGCAAGAGAATCAAAAAAAAATAACAACCCTGGTAATTGTGGGAATCATAGTCGTATTAATGGGCGCGATAGTGATCAATAGTCAATCATCTTCTCAACAAACAACAGCTCCAACGGAATCAATTTCGGGGGCAACCAGTACCTCTATCGATCAAGTTGCTGAGGTTCCAGCTGCTGAAGACGGCATAATAATTTATTATGGGGTTACTTGTCCTCACTGTAAGGATGTGGATGAATGGATTGAGCGAGAGCAGGCAGAACAGCTGCTTGGAATTGAGCAGAAAGAGGTTTATGAGAATCGCGATAACGCCACCGAGCTTACTCAGGTTGCCATTAGCTGTGGCTTCGATACTCAGCGAGGTGTGGGGGTGCCATTTATGTACGCCAACGGAGACTGCTATATAGGAAAGATTGAGATCGTTGATTATCTAGAAGAGCAGTTAAGATCTGTTGAATCAGAATTACCGGAAGAAGAGAGCTTGGAGCTGGAACAAGAACCAGAATCTAAAGAAGTGGAAACGGAGTTAGAGGTAATCAAAGAATAAGATTTCTAAACAAACAAATGAAAAAACAACGACTTTCTTTATTACTACCGATTATTTTATTGTTGGCCTTGATTTTTGCCCCTCGCGCGCAAGCTGTTTGCCCAGTTTGCACCGTGGCGGTTGGTGCTGGTTTGGGCATTTCTCGCTGGTTGGGTATTGATGATGTCATCACCGGCTTGTGGATTGGTGGCTTAGCCACCTCAAGCGGCATGTGGTTTTCAGCTTGGGCAGACAAAAAAGGTGTCGAGTCAAAATTGCTCAAGTTTTTGGCTGGATTATCGTTTCATCTTCTACTAATTCCCACGTTATATCTACTTAACATCTCTGGCGATCCTCTCAACACTCTTTGGGGTATAGACAAGATCGTTCTAGGTTTAGTTATTGGAGCTGTAACGTTTTATCTAAGCGTGGTCACCGATCATAAAATTAAAGCCGCTAACAACGGACAAGTTTTGGTTTACTACCAAAAGGTGATCTTGCCCATGTTGTATCTTTCAATCTTAAGTTACATTTTTTACTTAATAACCAATTAGTCTAATTATATAAATGGAGGCACTATGGCCAAATCAAAAAAAACATCTAGTTTGTCAGCCGAAGAGCTGCAAAAATTTATGAACAAGGTAAAAAAGATGGAGGCGGGGCACAAGCTTGATCTGTCATCAGACGAAGACTTATCGATCGGCATCATGAACTTGATCTCAATGGAAGAACACTTCTTTTTTACTTATGCAAAAACTCAAGACAAGACCTATCTTGACTTGCTTAATGAGGTCAGAGAGATGCGAAAATCTCTCTTAAAGAGAATCATCAAGGATTATGACGGCGAGGTCTGGTGCATCAGCAAGCATTTATTAGCTGCCTCAATGAGAATGATGGAGGTTGGCACCAAGGCCTTAACCAAAGGCGATAAAAAAGATGCTGCTGACTTTTTTAACAAGTCCTTCAAGCTCTACAGTTTATTTTGGGGGTTGAACTTGGGAGCGGTTAAGGTCAAAGATGTGAAGCAAGAAGAAAAAGATGAGATTGAGTTGATTGATGACGGTGATGAAGATGATCAAGAAAAACCAGGTGAGATCAAAGGCAAAATGAGTATCTTTGATAAGATGGGCGAGTTTGTTAAAAAGGCAGTTGATTGCTGTAAAGAGTAGATTATTCCTGTGAAGGAGAAGAGTTTTGAGCTTCCCAATCATCTACTACCTGCCGGCAGTAGAGGTAACGAGTATACTCAATTGCTTTTTCGTGGATGGCTTTATCTTTTGACTCCTCATCAACCTCGATTTTATCTCCTAGAATTTGCTGAATATGTTCAGTGGTTTCTTTTGCTCTTTCAGTTAAAACTTGAGTTTGTTCCACATTTTCTTTTTTAATGGGATTGAGACTCTCATAATCAATGTTCTGTAATGGAGTTCCCTCTAACCAGCCTTTTGCTCCAGCAAAGTTGAGAGCATACAATAAAACGATGATCACTGCAGCGATGACTAGAAGGCGGCTAATAAGTTTCATAAAACCAGTATAGCAAGAATTACTTTGTTGAGAATAGTTGAACCTAGGGGAGGTTTTTATAAGGCAAGCTTTTTTACATTCTCTATAATTGATTTTTCAACATCATCCCAACTCACCTCTTGAAGCATTCTGGGCATAGGTTCTTGTCTAGCATCTTCAAAATATACTAATGATTTGGCAATGTGAAGTTGATTGTAGCCAATATCTTGATATTTTTTAGCCATCATCTCAAATATTTTATCTAATGAATAGATCTGAAGTAAAAAATAAAGATCAATAAAATCTTTTTTGCTTCCTCTCATGCTAATTGTTAGTAATTTGGTGCAGGCAATATCCTCGACTGAGCTTAAATGTATATCTTCCCAATTAGTTGTTGGCTTGATAAGTTGATACGGATACTCTAAAAATTGCAGTTTAACGTCATTAAGATAAGTGTTTAGAGTATCGTTTGATAACTCAGTATGTTTTAACTTACCAAATTTTTGCAGTTCTTGTTGAACTTTTGGGGAGTCAAACTCTTTTTGACTAAAGAAATCTAGATCCTCTGATTGACGATGTCCCATCTGCAGAGATAATCCAGTTCCTCCTGAAAGATAAAAGTTATTTAAAAAATCTGGCTTTTTTTGCTGAAACTCGTTCAGCAAGGCGCGAGTTTTGCTTGGCAATGTTTTCAAGAAGATTTTATTTGTCATGATAGGTAGATCTTCCAAAAATTCTTAGATTTTGGTGACAATTTAATTTGAGGTAACGTTTTTAACAATTCTTTGGAAGAGGCTTTAGTCATTAACCAAGAAATTGATTCTCTATCACCTTTTTCTAGCAAGGTTTGAATGATGTACTGACGATGATTTTCCCAGCTTAGCTGCTCAAGGTCATCGCCCCAAAAATATTTTTTTATCTGAGGACTTAAGTTGGTCATAACGTCATTATACCTAAGTGGGGCAAACATTGGTGGTTTAGCCGATGGTGAGCGCATGCATTGCAATAAAATGTTGCTACTCATATCTCAGGGCCTCAATCGGAGAAAGCCTAGAAGCTCTTCTGGCTGGGGCGGCTCCAAACACCAAACCAACAACGGTTGATACGCCAAAAGCTAAAAGCACGGCATCAAGAGTAACCTTGGCAGGGAAGAATGACTGGATAGCTACCGATCCTCCAAAAGCAATAAGTAAGCCAATTAATCCACCTAAAACTGATAAGAATGCAGCTTCTACTAAAAACTGAAGCAAAATAGTGTTGGGCGTTGCGCCCAAGGCTTTGCGAAGCCCAATTTCTCTGGTTCGCTCGGTGACGGAAACGAGCATGATGTTCATGATGCCAATGCCCCCCACCAAAAGGGAAATAGCGGCTATTCCGCCAAGTGCTACGGTGAGCATGCCTAAAATATCTCTAATTACACTCAACAGCTGAGCTTGATCATATACTGAAAACTCATCTTCATCGTAGCGGCGCAGCAACACTTCCTCGATAGCTGCAATTGTTTCTTCAATTTCAACATCAGCTCGACCTTTAGCTGCCATCTCCATAATGCGATTGGTGTTGTAAATTCTAGATAAAGTTTCAAAGGGGATGTAAACATAGTTGTCGAGTGATGGTCCTCCAAAGCCACTTCCTTTTTCTTCAGCTACTCCAACGATGGTAAAAGATACGCTGCCGACTCGAACTGTTTTTTGAATGGGATCAACTTCTCCAAATAGATCTTGAGCAATACTAAATCCTAGCACCGCGACTCTTTCTCCACCTTGAGCTTCAGTCTGTGAAAACCACCTTCCTTTATCAAGATCAGTGATCAAAACCTGATTGTAATCTGCATTGGTGCCAATAATTGATGCTCTTTCAGAGTTGTTTATGAATCTTAGAGTGTCGGACTGAACATTGTAGTAGGAAAGTTTTTCAATATATTGACGCAGTCTTTGTAAATCTCGAACGTCTGCCATATCAAAACTCATGCTCATGGCGCTAACACCTTGTTCCTCAAATGAGCTGAAGCCACCATCTTCTCCAAATATATTACCTGGAGAAATAAAGATATTATTTGAACCCAGGTCTTCAAAACTTTGAGTAACAAAGGCCTCCAAACCTCTTCCCAATGACATCAACATAACCACTGAGCCAACTCCGATTATTACTCCAAGCATTGTTAAACCACTTCTTACCTTGTTGGTAAAAATGGCTTTGATGGCGATGGTGACTGTGTTAAGAAAATTCATTGTTAGATGGTTTTATAGGGTGGTTTGTGTTCCTTGATAATTGCTCCATCTTCAAGAGCAATAATTCTTTGGGCAATTTTTGCCAGAGGTTTTTCATGAGTTACCAAAATAATGGTTCTGCCTTCTTTGTGTAGTTTTTTTAGAATGTTTTCAACCTCTTTGCCGCTGTGAGAGTCAAGGTTACCGGTTGGCTCATCGGCAAAGATTATGCTGGGATTGTTAACGAGAGCTCTAGCTATGGCCACTCGCTGTTGTTGGCCTCCCGAGAGCTCATTTGGTTTATTGTTTAGTCTGTCTTTTAATCCCAATTGAATTAATAACTCTTTCGCTCGCTTGTGTCTTTGCGCTAGATCTACTCCGGCATACACCAGGGGGAGAGCAACGTTATCAATTGCACTGGTTCTTGCTAATAAATTGAACTGTTGAAAAATAAAACCGATCTCTTTGTTGCGAAGTTTAGCTCGTTGCACTTCGTCAAATTTGGTAACATCTTGACCTTTGATTGAGATCTTTCCTTTAGTTGGTTCAGAAAGCATGCTTGCTACTTGTAAAAAAGTTGACTTCCCCGAACCTGAAGCCCCAATCACTGCCACCATTTCTCCCTTGGAAATACTAAAGTCGATACAATCTAGAGCCTTGATTTTTTGTGTACCAAGCTGATATGTTTTACAGACATCATCTAGCTGAAGAATTGGTTGTGCCATAAATAATTAAAAATTCTACTTTTTACTTGAAGAGTGTGTGACTAGTAGACTTAAATTTATATCAAAACTTCTTACAGGGTGCTGGGAATTAAAACTAGATCTTGATCAGATAATCCCGACAGCACCTCAATGTATTCGTTAGTTTCCAAACCAGTTTCAATGCGTCGCTCTTCGATTTCTCCTTCGCTATTTTTGACGTCAACAAAGCTGCCTCCGTCTCGAATTCTGGTTGCAATCAAAGGAATGGTGAGCACATTAGATTTGCTCTCAAGCTCGATTAGTGCGTCTCCGTTCATTCCAATCCGATATTTATCGAGAATCATTCTACCTCTTTCCTGAGTTAAATTGCTTGCCTGACTTAACTCTTCTATGATCAGAGGAAGTTCCACCAGAAAAATATTGCCGCTTGATGTTTGAGTACTTACATATGAAATTCGATTTATTGTGGTTTCAAGCTCTTCTGCCAAATAGGCATCAAGCACAACTTTTGCCTTTTGATCATTCGAAACAAGGGCAATGTCTTCTTCATTGATTTCTGCTCTAAAAATTAAAGATTGAGGATCAACTACCTCAAAATAATCATTACCTGTGACCTGAACGCCGGCTGTAGTGATCGGTTGATAAACTATGATGCCCGCGAAAGGAGCTGACATTACTGATTGAGAAATGGCGATATCTTGAATCTCTACATCGATCACGGTGTTGTCAAGATTCCATTGTTGTTTGTCAACAGCTCTTCTTTCGGTGGTGTCAAGAATTTCATCTTT
>CAYXBZ010000043.1:0-7673 GCA_964463605.1 uncultured Pseudomonadales bacterium
TTCTATTAATATTTGCTCAAAACGAGTTTTTGTTGAGTTTAGTAAGCGTAATCTTTCCTCAATATTGGTGTATTGGTCGGTAATATCTCTACCTGATACATTTTCTGAAACAACGCGGATGCCCAAGTCTTTGACCTGTTCCAAGAAGTTTGATAGTTGGCTCGTTTGCACTCTGACAGATATACTTCCAGAGGCACTTTCTTCTGGTGTGTCAAGGTGAGAGTTGATCATAAACCCTTGATTTCCAGTAGCCAGTTGATGAATGCTTTCTAATGTTTGGGCTACATCCTCAACCTTCATCGACAGCCAGGTGTCAGTGACTACCATTCTGTCTTGAGCTGGAGCTCCGGCTGAATACTCAGCGCTTTCCATCCTTATCTTTTGGGGAGCTGGAACACTCATGGTTCCCAGGCCAGCAGAAGGAGCATATCCGTAATCAACCACTGAGTCGTTCATCACTTGATAGGGTCTTGGGATGATTGCAGTTCTTCTAATCAACACAATTGCCAATACCAAGATCAACAACGAGGCTAGTTTATTGTTTTTAATCCAGTTGAAGATTGAGTTCTGTTTCATTTTTGGAGCGTGGTTAATATGCTAATAAGGTCAAGTATAGCACTTTTTTGTAAGCATTTTTACATTGATCTTAATACCTCCTATGCTATAATACTCTCACCAATGCAAAACCAGTCTTTAACCACTACTACCACTACTAGCTCCTAACTGGAGGTTGTGGTATTTGTGGTTTGCAAATCTCAGCCTCCAGAAACGGAGGTTTTTTTAATGGCTGAGCTTAAAAAAATAATCAACTAACTTCAGCCAACTCCAGCTGTCAAAAAAGGTCATATCCATTACAATAAAAACACTTATGTCCAAAAATAACCAATCCCACCAATCTAGCAATGACGCTCAAGATCTCGTGAGTCTACGCCACACCACAGAACACGTCTTAACCTATGCCATGCAGCGGCTGTACGGCAAAGACAAGATCATCATGGCGATGGGCCCGGCTACCGATGACGGCTTTTATTTTGATTTTGATACACCAGATGATTTTTCGGTGAGCGAGGAGATGCTCAAAGAAATTGAGAAAGAAATGTTAAAGCTGATGAAGGCTGGCTTAAAGTTGCTTCGTTTGGAGTTGAACATTCCTGTGCTGAGGCAAGTTTTTGCTGGCAACCCCTACAAGCAGGAGTGGTTGGATGGGATAGAAGACAATCAAGAACAAGCTACCGTTTATTTGATGGGAACAGAGGAGCAGCTGGAGCATGATCAGGAGTTGTTGGAACAAGCTCAAGATTCAGACAAATTAGACCCAAACTCTTTGCAGTCTTTCGTTGACTTATGCAAGGGTCCCCATCTGGAATCAACCAAACAGATCAGAGCATTCAAGCTTCTTTCAATTGCCGGCGCTTATTGGCACGGTGACGAAAAGAACAAGATGCTCACTCGTATTTACGGTACGGCCTTTCCCACTAAAGAAGAGCTGAAGCATTTTCTGTGGCAGAAGGAAGAAGCCAAGAAGCGCGATCACCGCAAGATCGGGCAGAAGCTGGATCTGTTTATGTTTGATGAAGAGTTTGGCCAGGGTCTACCGCTGTACAAGCCCAAGGGAGCGATGCTGCGCAAGCTGATCATGGACTTTGCTTTCGAGACATACTTAAAAAGAGGCTATCAGCCTGTCTCTACACCTCACATTGCTCGTCAAGGCCTGTGGGAGACTTCCGGTCACTGGAACTTTTACCGCGACTCAATGTACTCGCCCATGGAGATTGACGATGAGCAGTATTTACTCAAGCCAATGAACTGTCCGGGTCACGTCAAGATTTATACATCAGATCTGCACAGCTATCGGGATCTACCGGTACGCCTGGCCGAGATGGGCACGGTTTACCGCTACGAAAAGTCAGGAGAGATTAACGGAATACTTCGTCCACGGGGCTTTACTCAGGATGACGCGCATATTATTTGTACTCCCGATCAGCTAAAAAGTGAGCTGTTGGAAGTGATCGACCTCACAAAGTACATTTTCAGCAAGTTTGGCTTTAGTGAGCCAAAAATAAGTTTGTCGGTTCGCGATCCCGAAAACAAAACCAAGTATATGGGTGATGACGACAAGTGGCAGTTGGCTGAAGAGGCTTTGGAGGCTGCTCTCAATGAAAAGCAGATTTCTTACGAGCGTATCGAGGGGGAGGCAGCTTTTTATGGTCCCAAGATTGACTTTATGTTCGAGGATGCTTTGGGTCGAGCGCAACAGCTAACTACCATTCAAGTTGACTTCAACTTACCCGAAAAGTTTGGTATGTACTTCATCGACGAAGAAGGTGAGAAGCAGCAACCTTTTATGTTACATCGAGCCTTGTTAGGCTCTTTGGAAAGGTTTATGGGCGTGCTGATCGAGCACACCGCTGGCAACTTTCCTCTCTGGGTGTCGCCAGTGCAAGCCAAAGTTCTGCCGATCACCGACGATCAAATTGAGTATGCCCATCAAGTAGCTGATCAACTTAAGGAAGCGGGGGTTCGAGTTGAGGTGGACGACCGCGGTGCAACTTTATCAGCCAAGATTCGCGATGCCGAGACTCAGCGCGTACCCTACATGTTAATTGTGGGAGCTAAGGAGGAGGCTGAAGGTAAGGTGAGTGTAAGAGAGCGGGATAAAAAAGAGCAGAAGGTGATGGGAATGGGGGAGTTTCTAAGTGACTCTGAGTTTAATATCAAAAACTAGCTCTGAAAGAATTCAGAGCTAGTCAATCATTAAAGATTTTAAACTGGAAGTTACTCCACTTCCCACTCCACCTTGACTCCAGGGCTCATGGTAGCTGAGATGGTAACTTTCTTGAGTTTATTTTTGAAGGCTTGAATTAAAGTCTCAAGATTTTCTACCAACTGCTTTGTTTCCATTTCGGTATTGCCAATAGATACATGAATCAAGGGTGCTTTGCGCTCTGTCTTGAGTACCATGGTGCCGGCACTTAGCTCATCCTTTCTTTGTTCTGGATTGGTGGTAAGAGTGCCATTTTTTGGATTGGGCATTAAGCCTTTTGGGCCTAAAACTGGAGCAAACTTGGTGAGCTTGCTCATCGATTGCGGTGTAGCTAACAAAACATCGAAATCAATGTTTCCGGCTTCAATTTTTTTGATGGTTTCATCCGAAAAAATCTCAATTTTTCTAGTTTGGCCAGTAGAGTGGGGTAAAGCTAGCTCTTTACTCAAGCCTACCTCTCGAACAGTCATGTGAGCGCTGATGGTGCCTGCAAATTTTGAGTAGCTTAGTTTTTTGACTAACTCGATGGCAGCGAAAGGATCGTAAGCTCTGGTGCGATCAATTTTTGAACGGACTGCTTGGTACTTTTTGCTTCTAACCTTTTTAACTCTGATAACAGTTGGCTTTTTCTTTTCTTCTTGCTCCAATCCTTTTTCATCTTCAAGCTTGTCAGACTTTTTAGACTTTACAGCCTCTTTTTTCTCTGGCTTTTCTTTTTTTTCATTTGCCTCAATCTCTTCAGCTTTTTTGGTTTTAGCAACCTTTTTTTTAGGCTTATCAGCCTTTTTTTCAGCTGACTTCTTTTCTTTTTTATCAGCCTTCTTTTCGACTTTTTCTTCTTTAGCCTGCTTTTTGGCTTCTTTTTCTAAAGCCTTTTCGTCAACAGACATATCGACTGGTTTTTTTGATCCCATAGTATGATCTCCTTATGATTTTATAATTTTTTTGACTTAAGTAGTTCTCGTAGCGCATCTGATCTTGAGGAAACAGACGCTGGAACTTAAGCAGATACTTGTCTGCTTTTTCTATTATTAGACGACCTTTACACCCATGCTTTTAGCACTACCGATGACTGATTTAACTGCAGCATCAAGGTTGTCGGTGTTCAAGTCTGGTAGTTTTTTTTCAGCTATAGCTCTTGCTTGATCCATGGTTAATTCACCGATGATGTTTGTTTTTGGCTCCTTGCTACCTTGTTTTTTTCCCAGCTCTTTTAAAATTAAAGCTGTTACCGGAGGTAGTTTAAGCTCGAAGGTGAATGAGCGGTCTTGGTAAACGGTTATCTCAGCAGGAATAATCTCGCCGCGCTTGTCAGCTGTTTTATCATTATACTGTTTGATGAAGTCCATCATGTTAATCCCTGCCTGGCCTAAAATTGGTCCTACAGGAGGAGCGGGAGTTGCAGCTCCTGCTGGGAGGTTTAACTTAAGAACATTAATTACTTTTTTTGCCATATTTTTCCTTAGGTTGGTTATTCTAACATATTTTTTTGTTGAGTGTAGTTGTGTTTACTCGAGTGTAGGTTGACGCACTACAACCATGAAGCAACTAGATTTTTTCTACTTGCAAAAAGTCAAGCTCAACCGGCGTTTCTCGTCCAAAAATATTTATCAAGACTGTTACTTGGGCTTTAGACTCATCAATCTTTTGAACTGTACCCAAGAACTCGGTAAATGGACCGTCAGTGATCTTAACAGCTTCGCCTTCGGTAAACTCAGCTTTGTACTGTGGAGTTGCCTGTTGGGCATACTTGGCAATAGCATCAACTTCATATTCAGGAATTGGACTGGGGCGGCTACTGGCTCCTACGAAGCCGGTTACTCCCTGAGTAGTACGAACAGCCAGCCAAGCATCGTCATCCATAATCATGTTAACTAACATGTAGCCAGGAAACACTTTCTCGGTAATCTTTTTACGCTGGCCCTTGCGGATCTGGATTTTTTCTCTAGTTGGAATTAGAACCTTGATTATTTTGTCGGTGAGATTTAAAGTGGTTGCTCGTTGCTTGAGTGTTTCGGCAACCTTACCCTCACGTCCAGAGTAAGTGTGAACTACGTACCAATGAGCTTTATCATTGTCTTCATCAGCGATTCGAACTAAATTGGGATCATTGACCTCAACCTCTTGAACTTCAGGAGCCTCAACTTTTCCTGCTTCTTCATTTTTTTGCTGTTTGGTTTGTTCTTCTTGCTGTTTGTTTGTTTTATTATCTTTTTTGGCCATGGATTTTTCTGTTAATTTCCAATTTATATAGATTTAGTAGAGTAGCCTTATTTAATAAGAACTCTCATGAGTTGTTGCAAGAGATAATCAATTCCGCCAATATAAACAGCCGCCACTACACTTACGATAATCACAAGCACCGTCTGGTTAATGGTTTGTTTTTTACTGGGCCAACTGACTTTTTTCAGTTCAGTGACAACTTGGCTAATGTACTTTTTGATAAAGTTCATACGGTGATATTTTTGAAAAACTCGTGTCGAAGAGCTTATTTTAGCACAATTCTTGCGGATGTTTAGGTCGTGTTACAATTTTTTATTCAGTAATGTCTGCAGAACGACCACAGATGATATTTATTTTTTCTCGAGATCAGAAAAATCAGGAGTCTCAACGGGCTTAAGAGTACTTGGTTTTTTTGAAGATGAGCTTAAGATAGTGATGACTGCCACTATCACCAACAGACCGATCGCACCAACTCCCAGCACTACAAACAATTGACTGTTATCTTCTCCCATTAGTTGATCAAGTATGCCAAGATTTTGAGAAGAGTCAATGATGCCTTGATCGCTGGCTTGATCTTCAGTTGAAGACTCTTCTACTTCTGATGAGTTAGTTTCGCTACTTGGTTGCTGAATTGTTGCTGGTGTGGTGGCAGTGTCATCTTGGTCGCTAGCTGGTTTATCAATAGTATCGGTAGAGACATCAGCTCCTTTTGACTCTTCAATCTCTTGAGTAACTGACGTTGGTAGACAATTTGGATTTTCAGGATTGCTGGCCAATCTACATTTTCCTTGATAACAAAAATGATTTGGCTTACAGTAACGATTGTTTGCACATGGCTGATTGCAATCTACGGTTTGGAAAGTGTCTGCTTGGCCAACTAGATTTTGAGACTGCGACAAAGCTTGAGAAGTTGCAATCACACCTGCTACCAAAACGATAAATACAAGAGCTCCATAAATTGCCGACAATGGTAGGTCAAGCTGCTGAGAAACTTCACTTAAAGGCAATTTATTTTTTTTGGTTGATGGTGATTGTTGCATAAACTTAGAATACTAAACATGCCAAGTAGTGGTCAAGCGGAATAAAGACGCAAGGAGAGGAATATGACAAAAGATTGTAGTATGTCGTAGTTTGTCTAGTTCTTTTAAAGATATTAATTATTGCGTATAATGATTTGTAGTTATCGTTTAGTTCAAGAAGATTTGCTTAGTGTGAATGACTGCTGTGCGAGATTAAGTTTAGATAAGTAGTAGGCATTACAGAAATATCTTTACAGATGAGTTTAAAATTCTTTAAAGGTTTAATATAGATCGATCTTTAACAATCAAGTGTGGGAGATAATCAGATTTTTCCTGAACAGTTCTCGAAAGGGTTGATGGGTTGTCCGGTAGCTCCGTGGAGTTATTGGCACCCTACCCACCTACCATTTTCCGGGAATGTCTCTATCTCCCACACTTGGCGGTTAAGCATCAGCAGACGTTGATATTCTTCTGTTTTTCCCAAAGTCAACTTTTTCATTATGATTTATACTTCTATTTTTGGTAGAATCTGTTTGGTTTGGATTGAAGGGGGGTGGGGAGCTGTTGAATTTGTTTTAGCCGAAGTAGCTCAGGGGTAGAGCACCATCTTGGTAAGATGGTGGCCATGGGTTCGAATCCCATCTTCGGCTCAAGTTGTTTTTAGCTAGTGAAAGTTAGCGGTTAGCCAACGTAGCTCAGCTGGTTAGAGCAGCGGTTTTGTAAACCGCAGGCCGTGAGTTCGAGTCTCACCGTTGGCTCATCAAAATCGAAGATATGTTATAATCTCGAATTCTGAAGAATTATTGAAATAGTGAGGAAATATGCCATCAAAGAAAAAAGGTCCCAGACAGCCGGTTGGTTTAGTTTGCACTGTTTGTGGAAACTTTAATTATATCACCGATTACAACAAGAATAACGAAGTCCTCAAGAAACAGAAGGATGGAGAGGGGACATTCCCAATCAAAAAGTTTTGCCCAAAGTGCAACAAACACACCGAACACAAGTTAGCCAAGAAACTCAAATAAAATTTTCTTGCTAGGCTTGTTGTTTTTTTACCGACTCATAAGCCTTGACGATATTTTTTGCACCTCTAACAAAGAGAGGATCGATCTTTTTTGCTGAAGACATCGCTTGCTCAATCCAAGAAGGAGAGTTATTGGTTGATTTTTGAAGTAGTTCTAGTTGTGCAACAATATCTTTTGTATTTGCTTGGCGAGCAGCTCCAACTTGTGTAAAAATTTGACGGATATTGTGTTCCCACTCTCCCCACTCTTGTAAAGTTAGTAAAAAGCTACCACTGGCAATAGCATCGTAAGCCATGTCACCAGAGGGTTTGCTGATGAAGCCGTCTGCCCAAGGGAAAGCAAGGTGGGTTAACAACTCGTTAGCGTCAACAATTTGAGGATGATAAATGAGACTTAAGCGATTGTCTTGAATAGCGATACTAGAGTTTTGTTGATTATTATTGAGTTTCGAAAGTTTTCCGCCAGGCCTAAAATTAGCTGGATCAAGACTTTTAATCTCATTTATCGCTACTTTATGAGCAGCGGCAAGTTGTTTGACCATGTTGTAAATGTCAAGATGAGTTCCGGCATATACTAGCACTTGATATGGACTTGGTTTTTTCCTCAGCTCTGGCAGTAGCTGCTCGAGTATTGTTTTTATCT
>CAYXBZ010000044.1:0-6586 GCA_964463605.1 uncultured Pseudomonadales bacterium
TTATCAACATCTCCCGGCTGCATGCCCATTTGATTAATCTTAGCCTTTTTGCCAGTGATCTCTTCTAAAGTAGTAATAAACTCATTCAGGCTCACAGGAGTGTTATTACCCAGGTTAATTACCTCAAACCTAAAGGGCTTCTCAACCGCTGCCACTACACCGGCCACAATATCATCGATATAGGTATAGTCGCGTTCTGTCGTACCATCACCAAACTTATTAATTGGCTGATCGCTCAGCATCGCTTTGGTAAATAAGTAAGGAGCCATATCTGGTCTGCCAGCCGGGCCGTAAACCGTAAAAAACCTCAAACAGGTTACCTGTAAATTATGCAAATGAGAGTAAGTGTAGCAGAGCATCTCGGCTGCCTTCTTGGTGGCGGCGTAAGGGCTAACAGGCTCATTCACAGGGTCAGTTTCACTGAAAGGAATCTTTTTTTGATTGCCGTAAACACTTGAGGTAGAAGCAAACACAAAATGAGGCACCTCTAACTGTCTAGCTAGCTCCAATAAATTCAGGGTACCCTCCACATTTACCTTTTGATACAGATGTGGTTGCTCAATAGAAGCCCTCACTCCAGCTCTAGCAGCTAAATGGACTATTTTTTGGATTGGTTCGCCTTGGGTGGCTTGCTCTTTGAAGATTTGCTCAAGCGCTTTTTGATCAGTGATATCAAGGCGATTAAAAGTAAAATTGTTCTCATCTTTAAATTGATCTAGATTTTGCTGCTTCCAGACTGGATTGTAGTAATCATTTAGATTGTCTACCCCAATCACATTATAGCCTTTTTGCAGTAAAGCTTTTGTGGTGTGAGAGCCGATAAAACCGGCACAGCCTGTAAGAAGAATGGTCATTGTTCTAGATTCTACCATTAATTGACTGGCGGAAAAATTCAGTTTTTTAAAAAGTCAACAAGACTGGTTCCTTCTAATATTTTCTGATATTATCTGAACTATTAATAACTGTATTTTTATCATTATGACAGTGGAGTTTTCAAAAAGAGCTAACCAATTCAAAGCAGAAGTATTGCAAAAACAAGAAAATGAAAGATTTAGAAAAACATGTGAAAGAGTCGGTGAAACTATCGATCATTTGATGAAGATTGTTGATTTTCTACTTGACCTATATGATCAGGGACTACTGGAGCTTCATTCGGAAATAGATTGGAATTATATTGAAAGAGGAGTTTTTCCCATCTTAACTAATCCTATTGTTTTACGACACGATCTAGAATTAGCCACAGCAGAGATACCCAAATCTGGAATAACATATGATGATAGACGAAATCAGCTTGTCGCCACCTTGCATCAAATTGACCCAGAAAAACTTCTTATACGCTTTTCGCTAAAAACCCCTGATAAGGGAGATTTTGATTACCAAAGTAAGCCAGCAGGTTATCTGACCATTGTCTGTGCAGCCAATCATATATCATTCTTAAGTCGATTGAAAAGAGTCTCAGAAAGCCCTATTTCTTTGTTTGATAAATTAGCAGAAATCATTGATCTCTTTGAGATTTCGGTTATTCAAAAAAAAGCTACTACATCTCAAGCAGAACCAAACAATACACGATCAATGACTCCTTACTTGGCTGAAATTCAATATTTTCCAGTTAGTCCAGACTCAGAATCCGACCAATATCGCCTAAAACCTGACCAATCTGCTTATTTAGGAAAACCTTTTCAAGCCTTATTAACCGATGAAGATATTCTTGATGATCAAACTAAACTGGGATTATTTGCCAAGATGATAGAGTCCATGGCTCAAGATATCACCGAATATCAAAGGATTTCAGAGTTGTAAATTTAGTGACAATAATCGCAATAATAGTAGCATTAATATCCACCAAAGAATCTAAACAACTGCTCTTTAGTTTGGTTGTATTTTTAGCCATTTCTTCTGCTAGGGAAGAGTTATCCCGGAGCAGTCTCAAACACGCAGTTTGAACTTGTGGACGCAAGTTTATCCCTTCACTTCCTAGGCAATGCTTTATATGCTCTTCTATTAACACTGGAAGATGATCAATAACTTGTTC
The DNA here is from genome assembly GCA_964463605.1 of uncultured Pseudomonadales bacterium. Lineage (GTDB taxonomy): Bacteria > Patescibacteriota > Microgenomatia > UBA1400 > PJMF01 > DAOLOF01. Next base: position 2,033 of record CAYXBZ010000044.1, read on the forward strand.
TGATGACGGTAACATAATAGTGATCGTGAATATCTAACTAATAACTCTAGGATTATATATCAAATTGCATCAGAGCAAACAGCCCTATTGGGAGGCAATGATATAATCTTTAAAGTTAAGAAAATTATTCCTGCTTAGGATATGTCACCACCAATAGAAGGCTCAGTTAAGCATTTCGAGGAACTCGGCTTCACGGCAGAGGAAGCAAAAAGCTTGGCAAAACGCTGGAGGTTTCAGCGACCCAGCGATCCTCAAGTTGACCTAAGAGAAGCCCAAAGAGGTCATCGCATCGAACACAGAATGAGAGAGTTGCTGATGTTATGGCGAACTGGACAAATAACAGATGATGAGTACTACTCTCAAATGGAACAGATCACTGGAGGTGGTCGATAATTTTTAGTTTTTTTCGCTATGGCTCAACACGACTCCTCGAACTCATCTACCATTCCTCGTTACGAACGCAAGTACCTAATCCCCAGTCACTGCCCCTCATATCTAGATACTCTCATCAAACTGCATCCCGCTTTTTTTCATGAAATCTATCACGAGCGTGTCATCAATAACATCTACTTTGACAACAATCAGCTGCAGAGTTATTTTGATAACTTAAATGGCTTGGGTTATCGATTAAAATATAGGTTACGCTGGTATGGTAAACCTTCAAGTAACAACCAATCTCGCTCTCCACTTACTAATGCTACTACTCAACCTCATTTTGAGATCAAAAAGAGAACTGGAGATTTAATCAGCAAGTATGTCTTTGCTTCTGACGCAGTATACGCCTCCCTTAAATCAATCATTCCTGAAACGATTCATCCCCTGTTTAATTACCAGAATTTACCCAGCCTGGCAAACAAAGTTCATCGTGACATTCATCATGATCAATCATCTACTAACATCTTGTCTCTAAAAAAAATCAGCCTACTTAAGCCAATTCTACTTAATTCGTATTCAAGACGTTATTACCTCTCTCAAAATAAGAAGGTTCGGGTGACCGTTGATACTCAAATCTGCTATCACGAGGTGAATAATAATCAAATAAACTGGTTGCATCGCTGGAAACTACCAGCTACAATTTTAGAGATTAAGGCAGATCAAGCTCACGACAATGAGATTGCCCAATGTGCTAAGTTTTTTCCGCTGCCACTGACCAAAAGCTCTAAATATGTACTAGGAGCCATGAGTTGTGTGCCAGACATCGAGTCACCCCTTTACAATATCCCTGTTAGACCTCAACTAGCCTAGCCTTATGATTATCTTTGATCAAAAAAATCCCCAATCTTCTTTTAGACAAGCAATTAGTGAAATAAAGAGACTAATCAATCAGCGAAAAGGGTACATCCTTGCTTTTGTGGCAATCCTTATTACTATTGTAGTCACTCTATCACAATCTGTTCTTTTCACCCCTAGAATTATCTTGAATACTGAGGATCATTTTTTTCAGAGCCCAACAACCATTACTTTACAGCAGCTGGGTTTCCCCAAAAATAAAGAGATTCGCTATACTCTTGATGGCAGCGCTCCTCAGGCTAATAGCAATCTTTATCTCGAGCCTCTTGTAATTAATAAAACTGCCACATTAAGAGCGGCTTTATTCCGTGTTGACGGACGGCAAATCGGTCAAGAGCTAATTCGTGACTTGTTCATCAACTCTAACCATCAGCTACCAATAGTTTCTATCATCACACAGCCCGAAAACTTGTGGGATGATGACATTGGTATCTATGTAGAGGGAAATCATGAAAACTATACTCAAAAAGGCAAAGACTGGCAAAGAGCAGCTTTGTTTAACTATTACGAGCCAGGACAAGCTGATCTTTCTTACACCAAGCAAATTGGCCTAAGAATCCATGGCGGCGGCTCAAGAGAACTTCCTCAAAAAACTTTACGTCTCTACTCTAGCCATGATGACAATGACGACCTGTTTGATTATCCGTTTTTTGAGAATTATCACACTACTCTTTTCAATACCTTAATCTTGCGTAACTCAGGAAACGATTGGGGCAACGCCTTTATGCGAGACATGGTGATTGCCAGGATTGCTGCAAAAAACACTAATCTTGATTACATGGTAGGTAGGCCGGTGGTAGTTTACCTCAATGGAGAGTACTGGGGCATTCACTATTTAAGGGATCGCTACGATAAAGAGTATCTTCATCAACTTCATAAAGTTGATCCTTCTAGAATCAAGATGATCGAGGTTTCATTAGACGATGGAGAAGAATTTAGTTTTGCTGTTGCTGAAGATGAAAAAAGTAAAGCTGATGCCAAAGCTTATAACAACCTTCTTCGTGAGGCGATGGCTTGCGATAATTGCCCACAATACCATCACTTTAACAAATTTATTGATCTAGATAATTTAATTGACTACTTTATTTTTGAACTTCATTTCATGAACTTAGATTGGGTAAACAATAACATTAATATTTGGCGCTATGACAACGTGCTAACAGCTAAAGACCCTAGCTTAAGTCAGCATTTCCCTTCAGGTCAAGATGGACGTTTCCGCTATCACCTATTTGATATGGACAGTACCTTTGCTGAACACGCTGAAGATGAAGAAAGGATTGTTCATTCTGCTCTTAATTCTGCCTATGGTGGCTTAGTTGATACTCATTTTCCCTTTAGAAACCTGTTTAATAATTCTACTTTTCAAGAAAATTTCTTTAATCGATATGCTAATCTACTCAACACCACCTTAAGCACAAAAGCCGTTAACGGCGAAATCGATTCTTTAGTTAGCGAAATATTTGAAGAAATGCCTCGGCATATTGAGCGTTGGAAAGACCATGAATCACCTAGTGACACTACATTTTCTCAATCTATGGATCAATGGTTATATCAGGTAGAATTGATAAAGATTTTTGTGGATCATCGAGCTGATGGAATGAGAGCTAACACTATCAAGGAATTTATAGACGAATCAGGAAGTCTAGAGATGATTAAAGTTGAAGTTGACATCAGTCATCCCGAAGCTGGAGATATTATTATCCATGATGCGCTTATTCCTGGCAGCCAACTGCCATTTACTGGCCTCTATTTTCCTGCACATGCCATGAATCTTGAAGCCGTTCCTAAGAAGGGTTATCGTTTTGTTCAGTGGGAAGGCGATGTACACAACCAACACAAACATAAACAAAAGATTAGAATTAGTCTAAATCAAAGTTATCAATTAACGGCTATCTTTGAAAAGAGGTAATAATTCTGGTTTAATATGAGTTCTACGCTTAATAATCTATCAAGAAAGAAAGCTGATCATGAATGTAGATCAATTTGAGGTAATTCAGGAGTACTTTAATCTCTCTAGTGTAGGCACCAGCATTCAGTCGCTGTTGATCAACATCTTGGTTTTGGGATTGATGACTTTCATTTTATCGGCAATTTATACTAAAACTGCCAAAACTCTCTCCAATCGCAAAAGACTGGCTTCAATCTTTCCTTTGTTGAGCATTGTCACCATGATGATTATCAGTGTTATCAAGTCTTCCCTAGCCTTATCTTTGGGATTAGTTGGGGCGCTGTCGATTGTAAGATTTAGATCAGCTATCAAGGAACCAGAGGAGTTAACCTACATCTTCTTTGCGATCAGTTTAGGCCTGGGCATGGGAGCTGATCAACAAGCGCTTACTGTTTCCTTCTTTGTGTTAGTCTGTCTTTTTATTGTTGGCAAACATATCTTGGAAAATAAATTGTCACTCTTTAACTACACCACCGACCAAAGCTTATATTTAAGCTTGAAAGTTTCAAAAAAGCAGGCCACTCTTAATGATCTAGTTGGAGTCATCAAAAAACACACCCACTTTATAGATCTTAAACGCATCGATGAGAATGAGACTAATAAGGAGTTTTTATTTGTGATTAAGTCAAAGGACTATAATCAGCTTTCTCAGCTTAAAGATGAACTGCTTGCCTATGACGGCAAGATGGCCGTTTCTATCTTGAATGACGAGCAACTGTTTGCTTAGAATTTTCCTGTGCCCCTTACTGGGTAAAGTACTCCACGGTTTGCCTGAGTCCGTCTTCTAAATTCATCTTAGCCTCCCAACCTAGGCTCTTTTTTGCTTTAATGGCATCAGCCGTTAAAACTTGTGGATCGCCTGGCCTTTCGGGAAAGTGTTTAATCTTGGGCTCTTTGTTCATGATTTTCCCGATCATCTTAACCAGTTCTAAGACTGAGGCCGGCTTTTCTGTTGACAGATTTAGATAATGATATTGGTCGGGCTCTCTTTCCATTAACTCAATGGCTTTAAGGTGGGCCTCAACAATATCGCTGATATAAACAAAATCACGTTGGTGGGAACCGTTGCCCCAAATTGTTACCTCTTGGTCGTTTTTTATTTGATCGATGAATCTGGGTATCGCATGAGTTTCTGGTTGATGATGCTCTTCTGGGCCGTACAGATTAAAGTAGCGCAGTGCAGCTCCGGTAAAACCATGAGCTTTTACATAAGATGACAGCAGAGCTTCCATGGCCAGTTTGGTCATCCCGTAAGGATTAATAGGCATGGTTCTGTCGTCTTCTTTTATAGGAACGCGCAACGGTTCACCATAAAT
>CAYXBZ010000045.1:0-6086 GCA_964463605.1 uncultured Pseudomonadales bacterium
CTCAATTGATTGGTGATGAGATTCTTAGACAGAATCTAAAACTTACTCAAATTCTCGCAACTCACGGCCACTATGATCACAACTTGGCTGCTGCAGAACTCCAGATGAACTTTGATGTACCCTATTTGATTCATCAGGCTGATGAGTTTTTAATTAAAGACCTGGCAAAGAGCGCCAGTTACTGGATGAAGCGCAAAGTTGAGCTCGACCCGCCAAAAATTAGCGGATTTTTGAGGGAAAGCGATGAAATTAAGTTTGGTCAAGTGAAGCTGAAAGTGATTCATACTCCTGGTCATACTCCAGGCAGCTGCTGTTTGATCAACAAAGATGAAGGAGTGATCTTTACTGGCGACACACTTTTTGCTGATAATATAGAGGGCAGAACTGACTTAAGTTACTCCTCTCCCCTTTTAATGAAAGACTCACTGGTGAGGATTAAGGAAAACTGGTCAGGGTTTCGAGGACTGCCGGGGCACGGCGAGGAGTTTATTGTTTAATCTCCAATCTGGCAGCCAATCCAAAGTGATCAGACAGGTATCTTTCTTCTCCTCGAAGAAAGTGGGTTTGATCACAAATTATTTTTTGGTTAGTCGTTTTCCAGTCTTCAGATGTGAAAATGTAGTCAACTTGAACTTGAATTTTTTCTACTCCATGTATAGTTCTACTCCAAGCAGTTAAAAAGTTTTTACCAGCCGTTTGGTCAATTAGTTTTGTTTTCTTAATAAACCGTTTATATAGTGTGCTGTCTGGTTTAATGTTGAGGTCTCCGGCTAGAATCAGTTTCTTTCTAAACTTTGCAAGATAGTCTGCCAGCTGATTAACTTGGTTAAATTGAATTTGTGTTTGAGCCTTTGATTGTTTGGAGTATGCCACCACCAGATGAGTATTGATTAAATCTATATTTTCTCCTTTAACATCTAGTGTTACATGTTGAAAACCTTTACCCAACATCCTGTCGGCGAACTGTTTAGAAAGAAGAGTGCCCTGCTGAGTAAAGCGAGTAAATTGAGCTTGTTTTATTGGAAAAAATGAAGAGAAAAACAAACCGCCTTTATTAACTACTCGATCTCGAAGGTAGTAATTGTGATAACCCATCTTGCTTAAGATCGGGTCGATAATTTTGGCTGTGGCTGCCAAGTTGATCTCCTGCAGGCAGATGATATCTGGTTTGAGGGCGATAATCTCGTCAACAATAATCAGAATCTTTCTTCTTCGTCTTCTGATCATTTTAGGATGCTCGTGGCAGTTGATGGTGGCCAGTTTAAGTTTCATTTTTTAGAATTAGATATCTGTTGAGTTGATTTGATTTGCCGTCAGCCAAAAAGTTATCAATTAGCTTTAAATTTTCAAGGTTTTGAGAAAGTTTTTTGATCTCTTCATCATCCACAAAATGACAGTATCGAAAAGCGGTTGGGTGATCCTGCCAGCCTAAAATATAGTCATTTTTTTCTAATTGATCTTTGGGCAGATTAATTTTTGAAGGGTCGGCGTATTTATTCTCGAATCTTTTGTCTGCGGCAAACTGCCATGCTGTTATTGCAGCCAAAGATTGCTTATTGGCTAAGAAGTGGCTGATATTTTTAAAAAGTTTTTGGCGAAGATTAAAGCTGGGCAGATGATGCAGCAGCCCAAAAGCAACAACTAAATCATATTTTTGAGTGAGTTTCGTGGTCAATGAATCATTTAGCAGATCTTCAAGTACATCAAATTGGTTGAGCTGAAACTCGATGTCTAATTCTTTCAGCGAACTGCTGGCGACCTCCAGCAGTTCTGAGCTGGAATCTACTCCGTGATAACTGAACTTAAACTGATTATCTTCTAAAAACTTGGCGAATCTGGCATTGCCGCAGCCGATATCAAGCACCCTAAATGGTTGCGTTATTTCTTGAAGAAGTGGCAATAACTGTTTCCAGCCTTGCCAAGAATACTGTCGGGTTTGATCAAAGCTGGAGGCAACTTTTTGGTAAAACTCTTGGTTGAGTCGATTTAACTTTTTGATGGTTGAAGGCTCCATGTGAGTCATTATACAAAATTTGAGAGCAGTTACCTGATAAAATACAAGTATGTTTGATTTAAATGACAAAGATCAGCTTCGGACAGCCATTGCTCTGATTAAAGAGCTTGAGTTAGAGTTGCCTCTTTCTGGTTCTGATTTACGGCAGCTACAAAAAAAGTATACTTATGCTGATGGCAGAATGCCATCGAAGGCGGACTTAATTTCTCTGTATAAGCAGTTGGCAGGCAAGCACAATTTGCAGCCATACTCCGAAGAGGTAGTGGCACAACTAAGAATGAAGCCGATTAGAACCTCATCGGGAGTGGCGCCGGTGACAGTCTTAACCAAACCATTCCCCTGTCCCGGTCAGTGTATTTTTTGTCCCAGTGATGTGAGAATGCCCAAAAGTTACTTAGCCAGCGAGCCGGGTGCGCAGCGGGCCGAACACAACTTTTTTGATCCCTACCTTCAAACTTACAATCGATTGCAGGCGCTTTACGATATGGGTCATCACATTGAAAAGGTGGAGCTGATTGTGTTGGGAGGTTCATGGTCGGTCTATCCTTTACCCTACAAAATTTGGTTCATTAAGGAATGCTTTCGGGCTATGAACGAGTTTGGAAAAAGTGATGATCGAGAGTCTTTGGTTAGCTTCTATCAGCAAAAAATTAGGGAAATATCCCAATTAGAAAAGGTTGCCTTAACAAGTGATAGTAAGTTAAATGAACAAATATTTTCTAAGTATCAACCACAGCAGGACTCAGCCGAAGAAAAGACGTATAACTGTATTGTGGAAGAACTGTTTGCTGAAGCCGAAAAGAAGGTTGGACTGAGCTCCTATCAGTCGGCAGACTGGTCCGAGTTGGAAGATCTGCAGCACAAAAATGAGACGTCGAGATTGCGTTGCGTAGGTTTGGTTTTGGAAACTAGACCCGATTTGGTTGATGAAAATGAAGCGGTTGAGTTAAGACGATTTGGCGCCACCAAAGTTCAGTTGGGTTTGCAAAGTTTGAATGATCGGGTGCTGAAGTTGAACAAGCGTGGGCACACGGTTGACCAATCGGCACGAGCGATGCAATTACTTAGGCAAGCCGGTTTTAAGCTTCATGTGCACTGGATGCCTAATTTATTTGGGTCCACTCCTGAGCTTGATAAGCAGGACTATCTAAAACTGTTTGATGATGATCGCTTCAAGCCAGACGAGATAAAAATTTATCCTTGCTCGCTAATTGAGAGTGCGCCCTTAATGCGTTATTACCACCGCGGAGAGTGGCAACCCTACTCTCACGATGAGCTTTTGGATGTGTTGTCTTTTTGTTTGATTAATACTCCTGAGTATTGTCGAGTGACTAGGGTGGTGCGCGACATTCCCAGTTTTGAGATTGTGGCAGGCAACAAAAAAACTAACTTCAGGCAAATTGCTCAGCAGGATATGGAGAAACGGGAGCAGCTTTCCCAGAACATTAGAGCCAGGGAGATTAGAAACGAAAAGTTTAAGCTGAACGATGTGGTTTTGGATGAGGTTGAGTATTCGGCTGGAAGCGGCCAGGAGATCTTCTTACAGTATGTAGCAGAGATTGAGGGAGTGAAAAGAATACTGGGTTTCTTGCGTTTGTCACTGCCAGAGGATTCGGCATTTATAGCTGAATTAGAGGGAGCAGCCATTATTCGTGAAGTTCATGTTTATGGGCAGATGGTGGAGTTGGGTCAGGAGGCCGACGGTAAAGTACAGCACTTAGGTTTGGGAAGCAAGTTGATTGCTCGGGCTAAGGAGTTGGCTCAAGAGGCAAGCTACAAAAGGCTGGCGGTGATCTCAGCGATTGGAACTAAGGAGTACTATCGTGAGCGAGGGTTTGAGGACAGTGGGTTGTATCAGGTGGCGGATTTTTGAGGTGCCAGCTTATTCATCAGCTTCGATCTCAAATCTCTCCCTGGTGTACTCGATCTTCTTTCTCATCACAGCCTCAATGTCGATATTCAACTCAATGGCCAGTAAAATCAGTGAGGCCATCACATCGGCAAACTCGTCCTCTACATTTTCTTGAGTAAATTTGGCCATCTTTGACTCTCGCTGTAGGTTCATGCTGGTCAGAATCTCGTCTGCTAACTCGCCTAACTCCTCCACGATTTTCATGGTGCGGGCAAAAACACGCTGGCTGCTTGACTTTAGTGGCCAGTGGCTGTTAAGAAAGTGACTGATGCTTTGGTACTCTTGGGTTAATTCCTGCAGACTCATCATGTGTTAATCCTATAAAAATTTATGACAGGACGTATTCTATCATTGATTGAGGCAAGTACCAAGTATGTTAGCTTGCTCAAGCATTTGAAGTAACCCCTCACCTACTCCAGGCAGAGCGAGCCACTCTTGTTTGGATTGGGGGTTAATCAGTGTAAATAATATCTTTAACTGCTCAGGAACTTGATTGAGTTGTGGATGTTGGTGAAGCTTGTTCCAGATTTCTTTTTCCTCTTCACTAAACATGATGTTGGGTGCTTGGCAGTTGCTGCAATTATTACAGGACTGCTCTAGGTCATCACCAAAATATTGAGCTAGTTTTTGTTGAAGACATGACTGGCTATAAACCATCTCCAAAAATGTGTTTAGCTTATTCAACTCAATTTTTATTCTTTCCGGAGCAGTTTGCGAGATCATTCTTTCTTGAATAAAGGCATCGCGTTCTTCAAAAAGTAAATAACAGTAACTTTGCGCTCCATCTCGTCCCGCTCTACCCACTTCTTGATAGTAATTCTCAATGTTGGCTGACAACTGATAGTGAATCACAAACCTGACGTCACTTTTATCTACCCCCATACCAAAAGCGTTAGTAGCAGAAATTAACTTCACTCGCCCATCCATGAACTGCTGTTGAATTAACTCCCGCTGATCGCTGTCTAGACCTCCATGGTAAGCCAAAACATTTGTTCTAGTAAGTTGTTGGTTAAAGTTAAGGTTGTTGATTAGGGCTGCCACTTGTTCTGTGGCTTTTCTAGTAGAACAGTAGATAATGCCAGAATGCTGTCGATGTTTTTTGAGGATTTTCAAAAGTAGCAACTGTTTACTTGCCCGATGCTGACAGTGAATGATATTTAGTTGAAGGTTGGTTCGAAGTGAGGACTGTTTAAAAATCTTGGGCTTATGCAGGGAAAGACAGTTGACTATGTCATCAGCAATCATAGGAGTGGCGGTAGCGGTAAAAGCAGCGATAGTTGGTCTGGGGTTAAGGCGGCAAATAAACTTGGGAATACGGGTGTAGCTTGGTCGAAAATCATGTCCCCACATCGAGATGCAGTGTGACTCATCAACCGCAATAAAGCTGATCTTAAGGGTAGTGAGCAGCTGGCTGAAGTTTTTTGACTCTAGTTTTTCTGGTGAGAGATAAAGCAGTTTGATTTTTTCTTCTTTAAGCTGTTGGACTCGTTTTTCTATTTCCAGTTTGGGCAGACTGCTGTTGATGAAGGCGGCCGAAATATTTTTGTTGACCAGCGCTTGGACTTGATCGCTCATCAGCGAGATCAGCGGAGAGATGACCAGAGTAAGATGGGGAAAGTAAAGTGCCGGGACTTGGAAACAGATGGATTTGCCGGAGCCGGTGGAGCGAATGGCCAAAGTATCGTGATCTGAAATAATTGAGTCAACTATCTCTCTTTGCCCTTCGCGAAAAGAATCAAAGCCAAAATATTTCTTGAGTACTTTTTCTGATACGGATGATGAGTCTGTCACGACTCTTAGAATAAAGGGGGTTACTGAAAAGAAGCTGAAGTTATTGATCTTGGTTTTGTTGCTGAAGTTGAGCGATGCGCCGCTCCAGAATTTCACCTCTTGTTTTCACGTTTGATTGGACTGGGTCTTTCGAAGAGTATTCGGCTGCTTTCAGGCGGCGGCGCTGTTCTATGGTTTGATTGAGAGTAGATTGAGTTGGATTTGTTGAGGTTTGCTGATTTGGTCTGGCTGAGGGTTGCTGATTTGGTCTTGCAGCTGGGCGAAGTTGAAAGATTCTGGGGAGGTTGGAGGGTTTCATGATATGAATTAATTATTGTCGGAGAGACAGGACTTGAACCTGCGACCTCGCGCTCCCAAAGCGCGCGCTCT
>CAYXBZ010000046.1:0-5772 GCA_964463605.1 uncultured Pseudomonadales bacterium
ACAAGGAGACTCATCTTAGATACAGAGCCGATCACATTATTAGAGACTGGCTCAAGAACCAAAACAAACCTGAGCTGAAAGATTTAGATATTAATAATCTTTCCACCCTCGAAATGGGGCAGTTTATTAAACAGTATGAGATTAAATCTCCAGATGGCAACGAACTAACTGAGCCCAAGGACTTCAACATTCTTTTTGAGACCGCCATTGGCGCTATAGCTGGAGAAAAGTCAATCGTTTACCTGCGGGGTGAAACAGCCCAAGGAATTTTTAGTAACTTTAAACAAGTCCTTAACAGCACCAGAGCCAGAGTGCCCTTTGGCATAGGCCAAATTGGTAAAAGCTTTAGAAACGAGATCACTAGTGGTCAGTTCTTGTTTAGGCAACTGGAATTTGAACAGGCCGAGATTGAGTACTTCTTTAACCCCGCTCAAATTAAGTGGGAAAAGCTGATGGACGACTGGAAAGAGAAGATGATGAAGTTCGCAGTTGAAACTCTTGGAATAAATCCTGAGGATCTCAGATGGCGCAGACACACCGATCAAGAAAGAAGTCACTACAGCCAAGAAACATTTGATCTTGATTATCAATTTTCCTTTGGCTGGGATGAGTTGTGGGGCATTGCCTATCGCACCGATTACGACCTTAAGCAGCATATGCAGCACTCCGGTGAGTCGCTAGAGTACATTGACCCTTTCACCCATGAAAAAATCATCCCTCACGTGATAGAGCCAGCGGTTGGAGTAGATCGCTTATTTTTAATGGTATTAACTGACGCCTATAAAAAAGATGAAAAAGGACGACTTTATCTTGACCTTAAACCGTCATTAGCTACCTATCAAGCCGCCGTTTTTCCTCTGCTGCGCAACAAACCAGAACTAGTGGCAAAATCTAGAGAAGTTTATCAGCTTCTTCAATCTGATTTTCACACCACCTTTGATGACAGAGGTAACATCGGCAAGCGCTATCTGTATCAAGACGAGATTGGCACTCCTTTCTGTGTTACGGTTGACTTTGACTCACTGGAAGATGGCATGGTTACAGTCAGAGAAAGAAATACCACCAATCAAGAGAGAGTAGCGATCGATAAAGTTGCCAACTATCTGCAATCAATGATAGACTCATAGTTTATCTACTTTATCAATCAAAACAGATCACTATGAAGTTAAAGAAAAAACAGATCATCATTATTGGTATTGTGTTAGCGTTACTGGCTGGAGCGGTGGCAGTGACTCTTGCCCTAAGAGCTAGAGGGGGCGAGGAAGAAGTTGTAGAAGAACCAACTCGCAGAAGAATAAGTGAGCCGGTCAATGTGATTCCCGTTTCAGAGCGACCTTACGTTAGCATTTTACCCATTCCCGACAACAACCACCTCACCATCAGAATTTTTGAGGTCAACAAGCCTGCCACTGAGGCAGACTACGTGCTGGAATATCAATCTGGCAGCTCATTAAAAGGCGCAGAGGGCTTAATTGATGTGGTAGACTTACCTGCCAGCGAGCAGATCTTTTTGGGCACCTGCAGTGCCGGAGGAGCCTGCACTTATGACCGCGACATCACCGGTGGCAACCTGCTGCTGCGATTTACTGGAGATGAAAGTTATGCCGTTAAAACCAACTGGCGCTACATTGAAAATACCGATAGCTCAGACGAGATTGCTTCCTGGGACGCCAAGTTTCAGCTGCAGTCAGATGTGATTGCCGCTGTTCGTTATTTAATAGTCTTTAACAGCCCAGGAATTCCATCTGGTTTAGAAACACTGATGGAAGGCGGTCAAGAGCCCGAACTGATCGCTGATCATTACGCACTTTCGGCCAGCTCCAATCTAAGCGGCACCGCCGAGGTTATGATCAGAACTGAAGAAGAGTCTGAAACAGCCACCATTGTGGGCTACAACGGCAGCGACTGGATTAGCTTTGAAACAGAAGTTGATGGCAAAGAGGTGAGAGCAGAGGTTGAGTTTGTTGAGCTCTACACCGTGATTAGGTAAATCCTTCTCAATTAGTTTCATTTTACAAGAGTGGTCTTTTAGACCACTCTTTTTTTTGATCTCTTATACTGAATTTTTTCTCTTATAACCCGAAGCAAACTTCGTCTTTACTTGCTTCTCAATTTTTGGCATTATAATGGCAAGAGTTGGCAAAGTATCTTATAATTTAACAAGCAAACATTACAAGCCTGCTCGATCTTAACAATACAAAGTAACTGCCCAGATAGGATAAGATCTCTGTGTTTATCGGTAAGTATTACTACAAGCTGCAAGCGAACAACAGACTGTCGCTGCCAAAAGACATCAGAAAAGATCAAAAAACATGGGTAGTAACACGCGGTTTAGATGGATGCTTGTTTGTGTTCAAGGCTGAAACATTTGAACAAGAACTGCAACAACTGGCCGCACGCTCTTTCACAAAAAAAGCACATCGTGACTTGATCAGAATCATGAGCAACGAGGCAAAAGAAGTAACTGTAGATTCCAGCGGTCGAGTACATCTGCCCGAGTACTTAACCCAGTTTGCCCAGCTACAAGAGAGCGTAGTGATAGTTGGTAGTTTCAACCGAATCGAGATCTGGGACCAGGAAAAGTACCATCAATACGCCAATCAGCTGGAGCAAGAGGCTGACTCAATCGCTGAGTCAGTTGAACTCTAATTACAGCTAACAAAAAAAGTATGAGCACCAAACAGGCACTACACCAACCGGTCATGAAACAAGAGGTAATTGAACTGTTACAAGTTCAGCCGGAAAAGTGGTACATCGATGCTACCTTTGGCCGTGGCGGACACACTCAAGAAATATTGGAGCATCAAGGCAAGGTCTTGGCCATCGACCAAGATAAAGAAGCCATTGAGTTTGCCCAAAGAAAGTTTGCAGATTTTATTGAGAGAGGACAACTTGTTCTTGCTCATCAAAACTTTGCCCAACTTAACCAAGCCTTATCCTTGCTCCCGGCAGGTCAAGCTGAAACCGCCCCAATCACCGGCATTATTTTTGACTTTGGCACCAGCCAAGATCAAATTAGGGCTCCTTCCCGCGGTTTCAGTTTTGACCAGCCCGATGACCCGCTAGACATGCGCATGAATCAAGATCTGGGCGTCACCGCCGCTGACTTGCTAATGGTTCTCAGTAAAAAACAGCTGTCTCAGTTATTTAGAGAATACGGCGGAGAAACTCACTCTAATCAAATCGCAGCAGCCATTGATCGTTATCGAGGCAAAGATCACTCCCGTCAGGTTAACACTGTTGGAGAGTTGCTGGGTATCATCGATCAAGTCAAAGAAAGACGATCTCACCTGCATCCGGCAACCAAAATTTTTCAAGCTTTGAGAATAGCAGTAAACAGTGAGCTAGACGCCATCAAAGAAGCGCTGCCTCAGGCACTTAAGGTACTAGAGCCACAAGGCAGAATCGTCACCATTGCTTTTCATCAAGGAGAGGACGTAATCGTTAAACATCTTTTTAAAGAGTGGGAAGAGAAAAAGTTAGGGAAAAATATTTATAAAAAACCAGTACAACCATCAGCAGAAGAAAAAACAAATAACCCATCAGCTCGCAGTGCCAAACTTAGAGCTTTTGAAAAAAAATGAACACACCAACTCAAAAAACAAAAATCATTACTTTTTATTATGCAGTTCTTGGGCTTGTCTTGATTGCTCAAACTGTTCTAACCTGCATAAAACTTGGCCAAAACGTTTCTTATCAGCACAAGCTTCAAGCCCTAACCACTCACAACAAAAATCTTTACAGAGAGTTGGAAACAAAACAAGCTGTTCTTAGCTCTACCAACTCACTGTTAGCGATTCAAAACGAAATTGATGACATCTATGTTCCCATAAACTCTCCCGTCATCATCTCTGGACACGCAACCCTAGCTCTGAAATAATTTAGTCCATGGCTGAGAAATCATCTTTTAATCAACGAGCAAGAGCCATCTTTGCCACCATTGTTGTTGGCTTTGCACTCGTATTGGTAAGACTTTTTTATTGGCAAATTATTCAGGCTGAAAGCTCTCAAACAGTTGTAGAACTTCAAAGTACACAAAAAGTTAACATCAGGGGTCGTAGAGGCAGAATTTACGCCGATCAAGGAGAGTTATTGGTTGGCAACCAGTCAGCATTTGACGTTTATTTGAACAAACGAGAGTTAGAGGTTGAAGTTGAAGAACTGATAAGCATTTTGGTTGACACCTATCAAGAATACCAAGGCTCAATCGCCAAAAGCGACACCGATCAGTTTGCGGCTAGTTACTTTTTTGAGTCGGTCGAAGAATTTGATCAGCAGCTGCAAAAAGTAGTATCAAGAAACAGCAACTGGATCAAAATATTACCAGAAATTCCTCTTGAGTTTAAGGAAAAAGTCACTCAACTCAAATTAGTTGGTCTACATTCATTTGAAACCGAAGCAAGATTTTACCCAGAAGCATCAATGGCCGCTCACCTAACCGGCTTCGTAGGCAAAACTGATGAAGGCAATAACATTGGTTACTTTGGCATTGAGGGAGCTCTCGAGAAAGAGCTTCAAAGCAAAAGCAAAGAAATCATATATCGAACAGACGCCAAAGGGATATCATTTTCTGATCAACAGCTAGATTACTCTAATCTTGATGGAAGAGATATTACAACTACCATTAAAAGAGAGATTCAGTTTATTGCTGAGGCTGCGCTAAGTAAAGGAGTAGCTCGTTCACAAAGTACCAGCGGAGAAATTGTCATCATTGAGCCAAAAACTGGAGCTATCTTGGCAGTCGCCACCTGGCCACATTACAGCCAAATCAACTTCAGACAGTTTAATACTCAAGACTTTAAAAATCCAACCTTAGCAAATCTATATGAGCCAGGTTCAACCTTTAAAGTATTGACCCTTGCCACAGGAATCGATTTGGGACTGATCAGTCCAGAAACAGAGTGTACTAAATGCGCTGGCCCAAGAGTGATCGCTGGCCATACCATCAACACCTGGAACAAAGAGTTTAATCCTAATATCACCATGAAAGAAGCCTTAAGAAAATCTGACAACACCGCTATGGTGTTTGTTTCAGAACAGATCGGAGCCGAAAGATTTATGAATTACATCAGGCAGTTTGGAATTGGAGAGCCTCTTAATATCGATCTGCAGGAAGACGTCAAGACACCCTTACCAAGTAGAGTTGGGCCAGTTGAGTTAGCTACGATCAGTTTCGGGCAAGGAATCAGCACTAACAGCATGCAAATGGTCAGAGCCATCTCTGCTATTGCCAACAACGGAGTGATTATGAAACCTTATATAGTTAGCTCGGTTTATGATCCTCAAACGCACGAAATAATTAATTATAAACCTCAGGAGTTGAGAAGAGTAATCTCTGCAGACACAGCTAAGATTATGACTCAAATGATGATTCATTCGGCTTCAAGATATGCCAGTTGG
The DNA here is from genome assembly GCA_964463605.1 of uncultured Pseudomonadales bacterium. Classification (GTDB taxonomy): domain Bacteria; phylum Patescibacteriota; class Microgenomatia; order UBA1400; family PJMF01; genus DAOLOF01. Next base: position 5,401 of record CAYXBZ010000046.1, read on the forward strand.
GTTAATCAGTCATACCAAGTAGCGGGAAAATCAGGAACATCACAAATACCAAGTGAATCAGGAGGCTACAGAGACTGGGGGACTATTGCTAGCTATGTGGGCTTTGCTCCTGCCGATGAACCTAAATTTGTAATGCTAGTCAAGCTTACAGAGCCTAGAATTGATCCTTGGGGCGAAACTACCGCTGTTCCAATTTGGTATGATGTCGCCGAGAAGATCCTACTCAGACTTTAGCCCTCAAACATTCTTCAATTATTTATTTAAACGATCAAGGATTAAATTTAGATCTTTCTCAATCTGCCTTTCAGTACCCTTGAGAGTAATTGACAGTCTTGATTGCATACTTGATTGTCGCAGAGTAATTGAAATAGG
>CAYXBZ010000047.1:0-5300 GCA_964463605.1 uncultured Pseudomonadales bacterium
ATTGAATACTGTCAGGATCATCAAATTGAGTATATCCAAAGGCAGTGCATCATGGTTCAAAGACGTCTGTCACAAAACTCAAAACAAGCTACCTTTTAGGTTCTTTTTTTCTCTTTTCAATCTTGTTTAAAGTGTACATAATCCGGTCATGCAAGTTGATGTTTTTGACTCTAGCAAATCTGATGATAGCCACTAGAATATCACCCAGTTCTTGCTCATATGTTTCATCCAACTGAGCAGCAATATTGGTTTTTTTGCGGCCGTGTTCGGCTAAATAAGCGCGAGCCATTTCACCAATTTCTTCTACTAGACCCAAAATCAAGATTGAGCCATACTCTTTTGAGTAGCGCTTGCCCTTATCGATTTTATCAAGTTTTCTAAAGTAGACGTTGAAAGGAGTGTTATACAGGGTGTGTCGCTCTTGATTGCTGGTTGATTTTTTTGATTGATTTGTCTTTTTTTTCATAGCTCCTCTAATAACTTAGTAGGTTAGGCTTTATAATAATGGATATGAGTCAAGTAAAGCAAATCAAAGATGCGATTGATATTGTTGACGTGATTGGTCAGCGTCTCGAGCTTAAACAGTCAGGTTCAAGCTATCGCGCTCTCTGTCCTTTTCATTCTGAAAAATCTCCGAGTTTTTTTGTAAATCCTCAACTTCAAAGATATCGCTGTTTTGGTTGTGGCGCTCGTGGCGATGTACTCGAGTTTTTACAGCAGTATGAAGGTATGAGCTTTTATGAAGCTTTGCAGTTTTTGGCTGACGAAACGGGGGTTGAGCTCAAGCAGTTCTCAAAATCAAGGGATGATGAGACAAGGGAAAAAATTCAAGAAATTTTAGCTGCTTCGATTAAATATTATCATTATCTTTTAACTGATCATTCGGCTGGTGAAGTGGCTCGAACATATCTCAAAAATAGGGGTGTTGTGTCAAGTTCAATAGAGTTGTTTAGTTTGGGCTATGCTTTGCCTGCCTGGGATGGGTTACTTAACTATTTATCTCACAAAAAAAAGTTTGATCCAGAGCTAATTCTTAAGTCAGGGATGGTTATTAGAAACAGTACCGGGCGTTACTATGATCGCTTTAGAGGTCGAGTGATGTTCCCCTTAAGAAATCATCGAGGTCAAGCAGTGGGTTTTTCGGGACGTTTAATTGAGACAAAAAAAGAGCAGGGCAAAGAAAAAATTCAGCAACCCAAATATATTAATACTCCAGAAACTATGGTTTATCACAAAGCGAGTACGCTGTTTGGATATAGTGAGCTTTTTCAACAGATTAGAAAGAAAAAAGAGGTGATTGTGTGTGAGGGAGAGTTTGACGTCATCTCTTCTCATCAAGCTCATGTGAGTCATATTGTTGCCATTAAAGGGTCGGCACTTACGGCTCAACAGGCTAAGCTTCTTGAGCGAACTGTTGAGAAGGTTATTATCACTCTGGATTCTGATGAGGCTGGCATTAAGGCTACCAAAAGAGCAATTCAGGTTGTTAGCGAAACAAATCTGGACTTACGAGTCATAGATTTGTCAACTGTCGTGGATGAAGCGGGTGAAGAAAAGGCTCAGGATGTTGATGACTTGGTGAAGAAAAATCCTGGACTGTGGAGAGATGTGAGTAAAAAATCGGTGTCAGCATATGAGTTTTTAATTGATGTTGCCTTTAGAAATTATGATTTCAACAGCGCTGTTGGTAGAAGAAAAATCATTGATGAACTAGCGGGTTTAATAAAAAATATTCCTCATGAAGTTGAAAAAGATTTTTACATCAAGCGCTTAGCAGACAAACTCAGTGTCAGTACCACCACTTTGGTTAAAGACATTGAAAAATTTGGTCAACCTAGTTCATCCTCTACAAGTACCTCTGACTTATCAGCTAAACAACACGCTGAGGGCGATCAAGACCCGTTCAAGCAACTTCAGGAGTACCTGCTGTACTTATTGTTCAATTCTCCCGATGATCAAGTGCTGAAAAATGGTAGAAGACTTAGAGAGCTTGGTTCTTGGAAGGGACAGGCTAAACATTTGCTTGATGCCCTCGATGCTTTTACTGCCGAGTACACGCTGAGTTCTTTTGCAGAGTATTTAGCTGAAGACTTAAAAGCCACTTTGATGGATTGGTATCATCATCCTGACTACTCTCTAGATACTCGTGATTCTGTTTGGGAAAAAGAGTGGGCAAAATCCTTAAAAAAATATGAGCAGCTGTTAATCTCTCGCCAAATTCAAGAAATTAATCAGAAGATCTCTCAACTTGAAAGACAGGCAGAAGGGCAAAATGAAGAGATGATAAAAAAAACAGAGGAGTCCATAAATGATTATTTGAGCGAGATTGCAAAACTCCAGGGAAAACTTCGATTATTGTTGGTAAGTGACAGGTAACTGATAACATTCTTGACAAACATACCCATAGGGGGTATCATGAAATTGCATTTATCAACCTATGAAAAATAAATCAAGTAATCTAGACCAATCAAGAATCATTACTCAGCTTAGAAGAATTTCGGGACAGGTTGATGGTATTATAAAAATGATTGAAAATGAACGAGAGTGTATTGATATTGTGAATCAAATTCTTGCTGCCCGAAACTCTCTTTCAACTGTGGGGAATGAGTTGTTGGTTTCAAAGGCAAAATTCTGTTCAAAAGATGCCGATTATGATCAACTTGAATCTATCTTAAAAAAACTTATTAAAAATTAAGCTAAAGGATAATCAATGTCAGAAAGTAATCTCGTTTATATTACTGATGAAAATTTTCAAGACACAATTAAGGAGGCAAATAAACCAGTTTTGGTAGATTTTTATGCCGATTGGTGTGGGCCTTGTCAAATGGTGGCTCCAATTATGGAAGAATTAGCAGAAAAATATCAAGATCAAGTGGTGGTGGCAAAAATGAACATTGACCAAAACCGAGAAACTCCAGGAGAGTATCAAGTAATGAGCATTCCCACAGTGATACTCTTTCATTGGAAGAATGATCAAGTCACTCCTCTTGCAAAGAAAACCGGCTTTATCGGAGCTGATGTTTATACAAAAATGATTGAGGAGGCTTTGGCATAGCATGTCACAACAAACAAAAATTGCAATTATCGGTTCTGGTCCGGCTGGATATAGTGCTGCTATCTACAATGCTAGAGCGCAGCTTGATCCAGTTCTCTTGGCAGGTCATGAAATTGGTGGTCAGTTAATGTATACCACTAAAGTGGAAAACTATCCTGGATTTAATGATGGCATAATGGGGCCAGCGCTTATGGCTGGTTTCAAGTCTCAAGCAGAAAAATTTGGAACCAAGGTAAAGTTTGAGTCGGTTTATGCGGTTGATTTCTCAAAGAGGCCTTTCAAGTTATGGACACATCACAATCAAGGAGATCTTGATCCTCTATTTTTAGATCCATCTGAATATAAAAAATTCAAGAATGAGCTACAAAAAAACCCTCATGATCTTGAGGCTGACTCAGTAATTGTTGCCACTGGCGCTACTGCCATGATGCTGGGTATAGAAAATGAGAAAAAACTATTGGGTCGAGGAGTGAGCACTTGTGCTGTTTGTGATGCAGCATTTTTTAAAGATAGGAAAGTATTTGTGGTGGGTGGCGGCGACAGTGCTATGGAAGATGCTTTAGCTCTAGCTAACTTTTCAGATCAAGTCACAGTTATTCATCGGCGCAATGAGTTTCGAGCCAGCAAAATTATGCAGCAGCGGGTGTTAAATCACAAGCATATTCAAATTCTTTGGAATAGCGAGGTGATAGCGATCAATGGCGATAAACAACTGGATTCAATCACAGTTCTGACTGAAGGAAAAAATCAACAGCTTGAAGCCGATGGTTTATTTTTAGCTATTGGTCATCGGCCTGTGACATCAATTTTCAAAGATGAGCTTGAACTAACTCCCGATAACTACATTGTGACTGCTCAAAGTCCAACCAAGTTGGGTGTGGAAATGGCAAAGGGTCGTCTTAATCAGAAGAAGATTGTGGCTTACCCCACCATGACTAGTGTTGAAGGAGTTTTTGCAGCAGGAGATGTGGTGGATGTTCGTTATCGGCAGGCGATTACTGCTTCAGGTATGGGAGTGGCTGCTGCACTCGACGCTGAGGCTTGGCTCTCTCATTCAAAGTAACGAGTTTGGTGAGTTTGATCAATCAAGTTTATCTAATGCTTACTTCCCACTCATCTTGAATATAGCTGATTAATTGATCTCTAAGTTCAAGATCAGAACCGGCAATAGTAAGATTTGCTTTAAGCCAGTTAATTGGATCGCCAGAATTTAGATATTTTCCGTTAGTTTGATTGATAACGATTTTTTGAGATTTTGCTAACTGCAAAATAGCATCTGTTACGTAGTACTCGTTGTTGCTAGAGTTTGGTTGCTGATTGTTAATGATGGGCAAGATATCGGGCGTCAGAATGTATTTGCTGATATTAGCTAAATTTGATGGCGTCTCTTCAGGTTTTGGCTTTTCAACAAAAAACTCCAGAAAGTTCCAATTGCCATCTTGTTTCATTTTTACTACTCCATATTGATGAAGCTCTTCCTCAGGCTTCTCGATACAACTCAATGCAGCATCTGCCCGAGATTGATGGAAGGTATCTATTAAGTCTGCAACAAAAGACTTTTTTTGATCTTCAAAATAAACCATGTCATCACCAGTTAAATATAAGAAAGCTTGTTCATGTTCAATCTCTGAAGCAGCAAGCTTTAGCGGAATCGAAGTTCCATAAGGATCTTTTCTAGATTGCTTAACAAAAGTAAACTTTGCTTTTTGATGAATATTCTTGACCTCGTCATAGAGGTGTGACTTATTCATTTCTCCAAGATACTCTTCCAGCCTGACGTTTTCGCGAAAATAGTGAAGTGGCTGATAGTTGTTCAGATTCATGACAATAACAAACTCCCTGATCCCGGCTTTTATACAATCGTCAACGATATAGTCAATAACTGGCTTATTAAGCAGAGGCAACATCTCTTTTTGAATAGTTTTAGAGATTGGTAAAAATCTGGTTCCAAAGCCAGCACAACTTATAACTGCCTTTTTGATAGTTTTCATGATGATTAGTCTAGATAAATAATAAAGATTGAAAATACGATGAAAGCAAAAACAATGCTGAGTAAAGTTTTATCTTTGATTAATACTTTTTCTGGTGATTCACCCTTATTTTCTTCATAAACAAGTGCCAAATATCTCATAACACCAAAAATAACAAAAGGAAGAGTAAGCATCAGTAATTTCTGTGACTGTAATGTTCTGGGAAGTACGGTATATAGCTGAGGAAATCGTTCAATCGCTGGCTCATTATCTAT
>CAYXBZ010000048.1:0-4963 GCA_964463605.1 uncultured Pseudomonadales bacterium
AATGATTTTTCATTTGAAGCAACTGCTAGTGCTTACACAATGGAAAAAGCTATTCGCGAAGTTGGTTACTATAATACTTTTTGGGGTGAAGCTCCAACTAATGGTTACTATGAATCCGATGAACTTTTAGAAAATCAACTTGAATTTCCTGAATCAAAAGAGTTTATTTTTGATAAAAGATTTCAAGAAATTGGCATAGCTGAGGTCAGCGGGGAAACCAACGGATGTCCATCACATGTGATAATTCAACACTTTGGAGGATATATTCCGCCCAACTACACAACATCTGATATCCAATCATGGGAGGAGGCACTATCTTCCTTAAAGAACATTCAGCCAAGTTGGAATAACTTGAAAAATTCTGGTGATTACTATAACCGACATAAAGATAAGATAGACAGAATCACTTATATTATTGATCTACGTATTAACAGAATTACTGACATTGTTGGCACTATGAGAGCCAACAAGTGGTTTTCTGCTGAACAAAGATCTTTTGCTGAATCTGGTGACATGGCTCTCTATAGAGAACAAGAAGAGTTGGCTACTTTTCTGAATAGTAACTAATTCAGCAATTAATATACGTTACAGGGTTTTGATTACTCTTAATGTATTCTCCAATATTTTTGTAGAGATACAGGTTTCTAATTTCTTTTGGGGCAATATTTCCTACAAACTCCCAGCGTTCTGTATTAATTGTTTGATCTGCAAGTTCTTCTTGTGGTTTAGTATTGAAAGTCGAGTTTTGAGGTAGCCAGTGTTCTATTGTGTAGACTTCCTGAATAATATTCTGATAAACAGCAAAAGCATATTGTGCATCATTTCTTCTCTCACCTAGTTTCCAGGAGTGACGAGTATAGTCATACAGTTTTACTGGATCCAAACCATAGCGGAAAGTTGCGTTGAGTTTGAACGCAATTACTGGATGCTGTACTTCTATCGGTTCAGCTTGGTAGGTAGCAATGAGTTGCTCAACACTCATCCGTCCAAATTCTTTTGAGTGATACCCTCGTTGAATATTAGTTAGGTTTTGGATATCAAAACAATCAATGATTGAGGCCTCAATTCGTTTTACCGTTTCATCGTCATCAATCCCATGAATTACAATTTCAATTTTAGGTTGCAGTCCATCATTCACGATGTCTTGAATTCGTTTAACCTTTTCTTTTTCAGACTTTTCTAATATGTGGGAAAAACACCGATCACCTTTGCCTTTACCAACATAAAAGATTTCATCACTACGAGGATCAATATAAATGTAGACGTACGATTTAAGATCCTTGTGAATTGATGGTGGAAATTTTCTAATCATAATTGCTTACTTTCATTTAGCAGATAGTCTTATTATATCCCGATTTTAGCGATATAATGAGCACTAATGAAACTCACAAAATCCCATTTCCTAGCCTACCTCGACTCACCACTGCACCTATGGCTCAAGGTTCACGGAGATGTACATGCTAAACCACTTTCAGTTTACGATCAGCACATCATGAGGCAAGGATACTCTGTAGAAAAACTGGCGAAAGAGTTTTTAGAAAAGAAAGTTGCTCGAGAGTACCCAGCAAGCACAACAATTGAGTTTGAAGCCGTACTGACAGATGGAAACTATGAATCACGCATTGATGCGTTAGTTCACGATGTGACTCACAACACCTATGATCTGTATGAAATTAAGAGTAGCACCACTATTCACACTGAGCATAAATATGATGTCACCTTCCAGCATCTAGTAGCGAAAGCCACACTACCAGTGAACAAAACATACTTGGTGCGAGTAAATAGCGACTATCGGCGAGATGGTGAGATAGATATTAATCAGCTTTTCATTGTTGAAGACATGGCTGAGCATATAGCCAAAAAAGAGGATGAAGTCTACCAATCAAGAGTTGATGCCTTTGGTACTCTGCGACTCGAAAAACCACTAGTAGATGAGCATTGCTACAATCCTAATACCTGTCCGTATCCAGAAGTATGCTTCCCAGCGCTCCCTGACTTCTCGATTTACGATTTAGGCAGGGGTAGTAAGAAGCAGTATCAGTCTTTGATTGATATGGATGTAAAACTGGTCAAAGATATTCCAGATACCTTCAAAGCAAATTACAAACAACGACTTCAGATTCAATCAGCAAGAACCGAAAAACCTATTATTGATCATGAAGCAGTGCAAGAAGAAATGAGTCGGCTATCTTATCCGCTCTATTTCTTGGACTATGAAACCTATGGTGAAGCATTGCCTCTATTTGATAGATACACACCATACCAGCAGGCAGTGAACCAGTATTCAATTCACGTGCTTGAATCTCCTGAGAGCGATGACTTTAAGTATTATGAATTCCTGGCAACAGATCAAGTTGATCCAGCGTATGACTTAACCAAAAACTTATGCGAGGTAATTGGCGATGAAGGCAGTATCATTGTTTGGAACAAGGGCTTTGAGTGTGGGCGTAATGATGAGCTGGCTGTACTGTGCCCTGAGTATGCAGACCAACTTAAAAGTATCAATGATCGGGTCTTTGACTTGATGGAAATTTTCTCACAAGGTTTGTATGTTGATTATCGATTTCATGGTAGTGCCTCCATCAAAAAAGTACTCCCTGTTTTAGTGCCTGAGTTAAGTTATAAAGATTTAGAAATTGGCGAGGGAGCAACCGCCATGCTGAAGTGGAACGAGATGGTATTTGGAGATTTGAGTGATGACGAGCGAGAAGGGATAAAAGTGAATTTGCTGACTTATTGTAAGTTGGATACTTGGGCGATGGTGGAGATTTGGAGAAAATTGAGAGATACGGTGAAAATTTAAAATTGTCCATCAAGAATATTTTCAACGCACAATGTTCTTAAATAAGCTTCGTCATTATCTTCAATGAGTTGATAGTAAATTCTTGCTTTGTGTGCTTCAAAGTTATTAGCAACCATCTCGGAGACAGAACTCCCTTTTATGGAATCAAGATATTCTTGATTACTTGATTTTGGGTTTAAGGTTAGTATATTGCTGTCTAACTCAAAAGATAGACCATAACTCACCTGGTATTCTAGATATGGTTCGTAGTCAACAATATCACCAGTCTTAGCATCGATAATTGCATATCCCTGACATTCTGTGCCACATCCCCAAGTGGCAACTGTATAATGACCAGCAAAATTGGGACCATCTAAACTTTGTTCTGAGATAGTTGTTTGAAAAAGTTTTGCATCAGGAAGTGAATCAAAATTCACTAAAGCTGGTTTTCCTTCAAATATTTCTACATTATGGTCTACTTTTGAAATAATTTCATCGCAGACTGAAACAGAAGTGTATTCTCTTTCAATTTCTAAAATTTTCGGGGCAGAGAATCGACCAAGTAGAAATGAGAAAAAAACTAAAGAAATAATAATTATTATTTTATTCATATAGATGCATCTTCTACCAATTTAATTTCCTCATTTGTTAATTCATACAATTTGTAAACCAGTTGATTGATCTTTTTTTCTAAGTTTATCTGCTCGATCGGTGGTTTTTGAGGATCATAATTATTTTCGGAGGTAATATTCAATATTTGTTCCACTAAATCAATAAATGGTTGTTGTTCATCTTTTGAAATAACTTTTATAGGAATTTCTGAAAGTGGAGTCTTATATAATTCCAATATTTCTCCTTTTCTTTTACCTCTGTTATAGAGCCAAAAATACATTAATTTTGAATTTAGTAATGCAAGAATATATTTTAATTTGACTAAAGAGTCTAATTTGCTATGCATATAGTACACATCTCTACTTGAATAAAAATCTCCATATGATAGTGCAAAATCATTACTTTTAGATCTATAAGGACATACTAAATAAGGGGTCTTTTCAAAAAAAGATCTCTTTGATCCTCGAATCCAAAACCAGTTATGTGTTTCTTGACCAGCTTGTTCCCTGATTAGCAATAAATCTTTAAATTTTTTTAAATGTTTATCAATATTTGGAAAATCAATTAAGTTAGTCTTACTATCTACATATAGGAGGAACTCTTTTTGATTCCATACATATCCATAGTGAAATATATCTGAACTTTTATGCCATTTTTTTACAATTGACTTACTTGAAGGATTGACATCCTTCAGTTCTTCTTCTGACAGTACATAGATTCCATCTCCTGACTTAAAATGACTTGATAAAACCCCTTGTTTTTTTCGATATTTCTTTATAAGATTCTTAGTTACTTTATCAGCACCTGTCTCAACACCCCCAAATATTTCACAGAAAGTCTTGAGAGAATTCCCTGATTTAGACATTTTATTTAAAATAATGCTTTTATAACTATTCTCATTTTTAACACCGTCCATTCTAATATGCAGCTTATCTCCATCAAATAAGTTGTTAGTTTTAAACTTTAAATATGTTGTCTTAGGATCTTCATCATATAAAATTCTCTTAAGTACTTTTTCGTTTGCAACTCCCTTCTTGTTAACAAAAAAAGTTTCGGTAATAGAATCTTGATCTATTTTTTTAGAAAAAATAGTAATCATATTATGTTGACCCATTGCAGTCTTAAATATTTTTAGATCACCAAAATTGATCATTTTTTTTATTATAGATCTGTTTTTCAAATCCTCTCTTAGCTTGATGCCACTATCAGATGTAATGAAGTAATTCGTCGTTATGAAAGCATTATGAGATCCCTCTTTCCCAAGATCTAAGGCTAAATGGAAGAAGAAATAAAATAAATCCATTTTTCTTATATAAAACTTCTTGAGATTTCCATTCACAATTTCTCTGAAAATATCCTTATGCCCTTTTTCTCCTACATAAGGTGGATTTCCAATAACAATATCGAAACCACCTTTTTCCTTGAAAACATCACTGAATTCAAGTTTCCAAATGAAAAATGGCTTAATATTCTTATGTCTAAGCTCAATCAAATTGTTAAGCTCATTAATCTTTTTCTGCTCTTTGAATGATTCCTCAATAATTTCCCATTTCAAGTTATCTATATCTT
>CAYXBZ010000049.1:0-4560 GCA_964463605.1 uncultured Pseudomonadales bacterium
ATGTAGGGTGTCGCCTGTACCAGGCTTTCCAGAAAAGGATTGAAGGCGCGACGAAAAATTGGTCGTTGGTTTATTGTTGCGGAAAAGTAATTTTTGAAGCTTCGCAACACCCCAAATGTAAGCTAAAATAGCGGTGCTACCAGATGTGGTGAGAATCCCATCCTCCCCGCAACAATCGAAAAGTTCTGATAGACCCGTCTAATATGGTCAAATGGGTTGATGGGGCTTGCTAAATTTCCCTGATTTGAACATTTTTTGTTTTAACAGCCGTGTAAGTGTAAAGGTAGATGTTATAATTGATTCATAAATAAGTAGTACCCAGTTAAAATTGACGGCGATATTCGCTTAAAGCAACTGGATTGAAAGGAGTCGTATGTCAAAATACGATAAATCTGTTAATCAATCCAGAGAAATTTTCTTTGAAGAGATTGACGGTAAAAAATTTTTTACAGTAATTGATTTAGTTGCTGAAAGCAAAAAGTTAGTACTCATGAGCCATGGGTTCAGAGGCACCAGTTGTGGCCCAGCTCGCCAATTTGTTGATTTTGCCAATCTATTGAATGAAAATGGTATCTCAGCAGTTCGATTCGATCAGCCACATTCAGGAAACTCAGAGGGCAGTTACCTGCAATCATCATTTATTGAGTGGGTGAAGACAACTACTTATTTAGCCAAAAAATACATTGAAGCTGGATATGAGGTTAGCCTGATGGGTCAAAGCATGGGCGCTTCCACAAGTGTTATTGCTAGTGCACAACAAGAATTAAGAGGGAAAATTTCAGCCTTACTTCTTTGGGTACCGGATCCTAAGTCAACAACTCAAGTTATACCTGAGAAGGTATATGAAGAAGGTGGACAGAAGTACTATGGTAAATTTTGGCAAGAAGCCAAGGATTCTGATTTCTTTAGTTGTTTAGAACAGTTTGAAGGCAAGATTCACTTGGTGTATGGGGAAGACGATCGTTACATCAAGCCTGAACTACGGCAACAAGTAATCGATTTAGCAAATAAAAAAGGAGCGCAAGTCGATATATTATCAGGAGAAGATCATAGTCCTTGGAAGTATGAAAGTGCTCTAGACATGATGAGAAAACACGTAGAGCTTTTGAAAGAAATATGAAGTTTAAAATACGGAAATATCGATCAAAAGACAAACCCATGGTTGTTCAACTCATGAACAAGTTACAAGACTTCTTTGTTGAAATTGATAACCATCGTGAACTAACCTCCTTTGATTCAATGCAAGCGGCTGAAAAATACATTGATCAAGCAATTGAAGATGCTACTAAAATGAGTGGTGGAGTTTTTATAGCCACAAACAATAATGATCAAGTGGTTGGATTCATTCAAGGAATTATCAATGAACACAAAGATGATGTAATGCACAATCTCACTCACCGAGAAGCTAAGGATGGCTGGATAGGTTTGTTAATTGTTGATCATAAATATCGTAATCAAGGTGTTGGAAAACAATTGTTGAAACTCATCAGCGACTTTTTTGATGAAGCTGGTTGTAGTTCAATACGCTTAAAAGTTTCTAGTAACAACACTCATGCCATTGAAGTTTATAAGAGTTTAGGATTCTCAGAGAGAGATATTGAGCTGGCTCGTAAGTTGTGAAACAGGAGCTTCGCAACTCCCCTAATGTAAGCTAAAATAGCGGTGCTACCAGATGTGGTGAGAATCCCACCCTCCCCGCAAACAAAGGACACCGTAGGTGTCCGTTTTGTTTGCGGAAGTGGTGAAGAATGAGAATCCTGTTCGTGCTGTTCAGAACATAGTGCACACGTGAGGAGCACTATGCTGAACAGTCTGAGGAAGCGAAAGCGGAGCTAGAAACATAACGAAGCGTAAGCGTAGTTATGCTAGCGGAGCGAGCAAGCTCAGCATCCCGCCCTCTCCGCAACAATCGAAAAGTTCTGACAGACCCGCCTAATATGGCTGAATGGGTTGATGGGGCTTGCTAAATTTCATCGATTTAAACATTTTTCAGTTCAACAGCCCGTAATATCGTATGCTTGCTAGTTATTAGGATAATTTCATCCTATTTTTATTTTCTTCACTAATTTATCTGAAATGATATTGCCATCTTCTAGCTCTATAATTCTGTCCGCCACTTGTGCATATTCTGGTTCGTGAGTCACCATGACAATAGTCTGACCTTCTTGATTGAGTTTTTTAAAAATTTCTAAAATTATCTCTGAGGATTCTGTGTCTAAATTGGCAGTTGGCTCATCAGCAAATAAAATTTTTGGGTTATGAGTGATGGACCTAGCAATACTAACCCGCTGTTGTTGCCCACCAGAAAGTTGATTGGACAAATTATCTGCTTTATCTTTCAGTCCCACTTTATCTAGAGATTCTTTCGCCTTTTCTACTGCAGTCTGCTGATCAATGCCTTTCATAATCATGGGCAAGGCTATGTTCTCACTAGCAGTCAAAGAAGGAAGGAGTGCATAGTCCTGGAAAATATAGCCAATATTATTTCGACGAAAAACAATCTTTTGATCTTCTTTGAGAGCAATAATATTGTTTTCATTGATAGATATTTCTCCAGAGTTTGGTCTGTCAAGTAAACTCATTTGATAAAGAAGAGTACTTTTTCCAGATCCAGATTTACCTGTAATGGCTACGAATTGACCTTCTGGAATGCTAAAGATTAATTCTTTAAGAGCAGTTAGCTCTGTATCTCCCATTTGGAATTTTTTTATTAAATTTTTGACTTTAATCATATTTATTTTCCTAGAATTGAATCGAGGGTGTTTTGTCTAGTTACCAATCTAGCTGGGATAAATCCAGATATTAGAGAAGTAATAATTAGAATTATGCCCCTTGTTAAAATATCTCCATTGGTAACAGCAAGTCTTCCTTCTGCGATAGGCAAAACTAAAGGATGAATGTCTAAATATGGCTCCAAAAATCCTATGAGAAATAAGCTAGCCAGTAAAACTCCAGACAAAGCATAAAACAAAGATTGAATGACATAAGAAATCTCAATTGCCTGTGCTGAAATGCCAATCCCTTTTAAGATTCCAATGTATTTTCTCCTAGTGATAGCATTGACAAAAATAACAATAAAAATCGTAATTGCTCCCACAATCAAGGCAATAACACCCACCAAGTTACCTAGTAATTTAAAAGTCTTAGTGATGTCGGCACTACTACCAGGTACTGCCTCATCCGCTGTTTGAATGGTGATATCTTGATTTTTTTCTAAAATACTTTGTAAGTATGATCTAGATTCATCAACTAAATTAGTAGAAGTCAACTTAATCGCAATTTCATTTACATCTAAATTCTCTTGATTTTTCATCTCTCTAGCAGCCGCATCTACTACAAAAATCCTTGAGTCAATTGTATTATTGCCAGTTCCAACAATTCCTTTAATAATAAATTCTTTTTGGGTATTGCCGACTACAACATTGACCACAGAGCCCACTTCAGCATTTTTTAGTTTTTGTTCTGTACTACTATCAGGTCTATTGGAATACTTTTCAAATAAGTTTTTACCTACCAGAACTGAGTTAAAATCTGTATCACTTAAATATTCACCCTCAATTACTTTTTTTGATAAATCTGTCACTTCATTCTCTTGTGCAAAATTTATCCCGGTCAAAACAGCTTGTGAGTTTTCTACAATATCAGTTGGTTCTGTTCGAGTACGATGACCATATTCAACTTTAGCAGGGGTAGTTATTCTAAGTGTGTAACTGTCTAGATTTGGAATTGTTTCAACCGCAGAAGTAATATCTTGGGTTTGTTCAATAATTGATTTTTCAGTACTTGGAGTAATAAAAAGATCTGCTGAATAATACTGCTTAAATGAGCCGATCATGCCTTGAGCTAAACCCAATAGTAGTCCTCCAATTAAAACCATGTTTAAAAAAGTTAAAGACATCACAAAAATAATCAATAATGTTGTCCAAGGGTTGCTACGCTTTAAATCTCTGATTGCTAAAAAACGACCGACAGTAAATGATGCATTTGTTTTATTCATGTTTTTGTTTTGACTAATCAGTAACAACTAAAATTTCTAAGCCCTCAGGCAACTCGCTAGCGATCTCTGTCTTTGTCAATCCTTGGTAACCCAAATCAACTTTTACTAATTCTTCTTGCTTATTAGCTTTTTTTAAATAAGCGTGATTATCTTGATATAAAATTGCTGAATTGGGCACACTCACCACATCATTTTTTTCATAAGTGTTAATAGTAATGGTAGCTGTCATGCTCGGTTTAATTTCTGATGAAGTGAAATCAGTTAATTCAATACGAACGTCATAAGTGGTTATCCCAGCAGTTGTAGTACCGATAGTATCAATTGCTGTCACTTTCCCAGTAAAAATAGTTTTTTTATCTGCATCAAATACTATTTGAGCTTCTTGACCTTCTTTGAGACGAATGACATCAATTTCACTAGCTTTAGCAATAATAGTAGGTGTTTCTAGGTTGGTTACTAATAGAACTGGTTGACCCCCAGCTTGATTGGTTACTCCATCGCCAACACTCTTCAATAAATTGACCACTTTCCCGCTGGCGGGAGAGTATACGGTTTTACTTTTT
>CAYXBZ010000050.1:0-4165 GCA_964463605.1 uncultured Pseudomonadales bacterium
CTCCCGATCTCTTCGTTGCAAACGAAGCGCTTTAGCCAGCTAAGCCACAGGCCCTTTTTGTTAAACTTCTTAAAATTGAGAGCATCAAAAACCCTCGACATTCGAGAATTGGTATTATAGCTCCAATTAAAAACAGTTTCAACAACCGACCTTTGGCTGTCAAAGTCCTTTTTTTGTAAATTTTTGCGGAGGGAATGTTGCTAGAGCAACATTGTCGCGTTAGTCGCTCAACAGCTACCTTAATTGCTGAAGAGGAATATGTATTTTAAACAAAAAAAAACTGCTATGCAATAGCAGTTTCAAAAGTGATTTTCCCACCATAAATTTGGTGATATTTAATCCACAATTTCCATTTCATAACCCAATTTCTTCAACACCGCTTGATTCTTTTTAGCTACCTCTTCCCCCAAAACACCTTTCATCTGACAAACAAACTTAAGATTTGATTTGCTGAGTCCTTGAAAAAAATCCACTTGTTTTTTAATGCACTTTTCAACCAGTTTTTCATCAGCTTCACTCACCCAATCGGCAGAAATTAAAAATTGTCCAAGATTGTATGTCTGCTCACCTCCACCAAAAGTAAAACAGATTTTATTAGCCAAATGAACGCCGTGAGGACGAACCATATGACCCTTCACTCCATAATTTAACTCCTGAGGATCGGCGAACGGTAGAAAGCCTGCATACTTAATTTTCTCTCGATCAGCCAATGATTGTAGATGCTGCTGTGTCATGGCGTCAACTTCTTCCCACTCATCAAGATTGAGCTCCTGCTTAATCCAAGCACACTCACTTGAAGCAGCCAGATATAAGTCAGCTTTCAAAATCTTTTTAAGTACTGTAACTGCTTCAGTAAATCCTTCTAGCTCAAACCCAGCTCCTGCAAATCCTAGACGAATGCCCTCATTGATTTGGACACCTTCATCGGCGCAAGTGATAACGAATGGAATAGAGTTTGTTTTGTCTGCCATCGATTTGGTAGTCCTTTGGGCAGAAGCGAATTAATTAAAAAAAACTTAATCTATCAATCTAAAAGGAAAGTTTAATCCTCAACCATTGATTGCACCGCTTCTAAATATTGTTGCATTTCTGTTTCAACTTTTTCCCAATCTCCGTTTGCCTCACGAATAGCATTGAAGAGCAAATCCATGTCAATTAATAACTGATCATCGGTCACAATCATTCTTTGTTTTGCCATATTCACATTATAGCATAGTCAGCTGGTGTAATCCAGCCTCTCATGAGTAAAAAGAGGGAAAAATCAAGCAGATTTAACCGCTAATCTGTTCCCCGCAACAAGCTGCGGGGTATAATCAGAATCAAGACTCGAATCTTGAAACTATTATTATTTGTAACCCATCGGAACTTCGGTTAGAACCGGACTCAAGCTCATGCGACGTTTTTCCGGCTCAACGCTGTCAACATTAACTGTCACCTCATCTCCTTGTTTAAAGTTTGATGAAGAACTAAGTTTGCTGGCATGAATCAGGCCGTCAACTCCAGGCATAACATTAATAAACACTCCAAAAGGCTCGATTCTTGACACTTTGCCATTGAAGGTTGTGCCGGCTGGATAATCTTTTGCCACTTTTTTCCATGGATCAAGCTTTAGACGTTTAATCGAAAGATTCAATTTTCCTGATTTCTCATCGATTCCCAAGATCTTGACTAAAACTCTGTCACCAACTTGGTGATAGTTTTTGGGATGATCAACTTTTTCCCAACTGATCTCAGAAATGTGAATTAAACCTTCAACATAACCGATTCCTTCTGAGGGTAGGGCGTTCTTTTTTCGATGCTCTGGTTTGAACTCACCGTCTTCAACTTTATCACTCAGATCACTTCCATCAACTGGTACTTCAACCGTCATAAATAAACCAAAACCTTTGACTCCCGAAATCACTCCTTCATAAACATTGCCTTCTTTTACAGTACCCAAAGCCTGATCACGTTGTGAGAGTTGTTTTTCCTCACTCACGTGACGTTCTGAGAAAATGAGACGATTTCGCTCACGATCAACCTCAACCGCTCTCACCTCAAATTTTTTATCTCTGAGGTCTTCAATATGATCCAGATAACGACGACTGAACTGACTGGAAGGAACAAACCCCCTCACTCCATTCACCACAACTATTAAACCTCCTTTGTTGGCCTCAATTCCTTTAGCCTCTAGAGTGGTTTCGTTGTTGAGAGCGTCCTCAAAGTATTCCCATTTAGCATCGCTTGCGGCTCCCTTGAGGCTGAGGATCACTTGACCTCGATCGTTTTCAACCGAAATAACTGTTGCCTCAATTGTTTCTCCAACTTTTAGGTCTTCAATAAAATCTTGAGCAAACTCAAATTCTTGCTCAGCCACCACACCAAAGCTTTTGGAGTTGATGTCCAGCTTGATCATTTTGCTTGTTTTTTCGATGATCTTGCCTTCAATTTTTTCACCCTTTTTGGGCACAACCGGCTCATAGCCAGTCATCTCCAGCAACTCCTCCATGGTTTGGGGTTTGGGTCCAGTTCTTGATTCAGTCTTTTTGCTGGATGAAGATTTTTTGCTCGCAGAGGTCTTTTTTTCAGTAGTCTTCTTGCTAGCAGCCTTCTTAGCAGAGGTCTTTTTTGTATTTTTAACGGAGGCAGTCTCTTTTTTCTCTGAGACTTTTTCCTTTTTTTTAGTTGTTTTAACTTCTTTTTTCTCTTTTACCTTTACCTTTTCCTCACTTTTTTTCTTAGTGTCCTCTTTAGTTTTTTTAGTAGTTGCCATAATTATTAATTAGTTGCCCAAAAGAGTGTAACCTCTGTGTGCAATTTATTTCTCCTTTCGTTGAGTTGGAAGAGTATACCATAAGAAGCCAGTGACATCTAGAGATATTTTTAAAAAGAAGGTATAGTGGTCTGTGATCTGTTGATGTAAAACATGCTACTAAATAGCAAATTACACATCTATATATAAGAAATTACTATTATCACCAACAGGAGAAAGATATGAACTTAAAGACTTTTTCATCAGATGATGTCACCAACAAAACAGTAATTGTGCGCGTTGATTACAACGTTCCCTTAAAAAAGAGGGGTAAAAGCTGGGTGGTGGTTGAGGCTCAGCGAATTCAGGATTCACTGCCCTTAATAGAAGAGTTAAGAAAAAACAAAGCTAGAATAGTCTTGATATCTCATCTGGGAAGACCCAAGGGAGAGATAAACCTCGACTTCAGCTTAGAGCCTGTAGCCAATTATCTTAAGAAGCAATGCCGTTTACCAGTTACTTTTTCGTCAAAAACTATTGGAGAAGATGTCAAAAAGTCAGTTGATGGACTGAAAGATGGCGAGATACTGCTGCTGGAGAATTTAAGGTTCCATTCTGAAGAAAAGAAAAATGATGCCGCCTTTGCTAAGCAACTGGCTGGTTTGGCCGACATCTATATAAATGAGGCTTTTTCCGCTTGCCACAGAGCACACGCCTCGATTGAAGCGATCACCAAATACTTACCTTCTTTTGCTGGATTACATTTACTAAAAGAGGTGAGTCATTTGTCAAAACTGATGACCGAGCCCGTTCAGCCTTTTGTGATGGTGATTGGCGGAGCTAAAATCTCAGATAAAGTTGAGGCTGTCCAGAATTTGCATAAGATCGCCAACGTGGTGTTGTTGGGCGGTGGAGTCGCCAACAACTTTTTAAAGGCAGAAGGAATTGAGACTCATAAGTCTTATTTGGAAGAAGCAGATAAAGACAGCAAAAAAAGTTATCTTGATTTAGCTGGAAAACTGGTCACTGAAAACAGAACCGAAAAGATCTTGAAAGACGGATATATTCCTCTGCCAAAATTGATGACGCCCATCGACGTAGTGGCCGCTCCCAATAAAGACAGTAAAAAAACACAAGTGATTAACTTAAGTTCTGGCATGGAAGACACACCCGATGATGATGACTTAATGTACTTAGACATTGGACCACGTACCACTAAACTCTACGCCGATTTACTAGAGCAAGCTAGAACTATCTTTTGGAATGGACCCATGGGTGTTTTTGAAAAATCCCAATTTGCCCATGGCACTCACGCTGTTGCTCGCGCCATTGCCAATTCAGGCGCAGAGTCTTTTATTGGAGGTGGTGACACCATCGCTGCAATTAACAAGTTTGGACTAACAGGTCGCTTCAGCTATGTTTCTTCAGCTGGCG
>CAYXBZ010000051.1:0-4067 GCA_964463605.1 uncultured Pseudomonadales bacterium
AAACCAAGCACTGTTGTTGAGGTTGATGTCTGTGAGGTAGAAGTTGATGGGGTCATTATCATCGATATATGAAGCAGGCACATCGAAGTATGTGCAAATATAAGGATTAGAATCACTTCGATTACAAGCGCACACATATCCATCGGAAGGATCAAGTCGAAGGGTAATATCATATGTGCCATCTTCATTGGCACAGCTATTGGCTGTTATAGTAGCGCTATTTTGATTAGATATAGGGTGCGAAGTGAACTCATCATCAGATCCAGAAACTTTTTCCAAGAGAGTGGCATTGGTAAGTGTTATCGGTGTTCTTCCAGACTCATAGGAGCAGTAATCACCACCAGAGAGCGAATCACCTTCTGAGTCTACGAAGTTAATGTTGAGAGTGGGGTCAAAAAAGTTAAGTTGGTTGAATCTGTGAAAGTGAACGGAATTACCCAAGTGATTTAACACCAAGGTATTTCTCATATCATGATTAAAGATTCTTGCATCATCTTGTTTGAGAAAGTCCCAAGCTCTACTGGTGAGATGGTAGTTGCTTAGATTTATATTGACATCAACATCCCAATAAGCTTCAATCATTGTGTTTTTTGAGTTACTGCCTAAGTCGGAGAGTTCAAAATATGTTCTCCATTGATGCGTTGCAGGGTTTGAAGCATTTAGAGTAGCAATAGGTATGTTATTTTGACTGATGGTTAAGTTGCTATCTAAATACCATCTCTTATCGACAAAACTATATTTTATTTGGGCGCTTTCTTGAATAGGACTCTCAATTTCAGATGGACCATAAAAAATCTTATAGTGGCTTGGATTATTTCCATAATGTGCCATACGATTTACGTGGAGTCTGATTGGCCAATATAAAGGGTCGAAATTTTGACCAGGGTTGCTGTAAGGTTGATTCTCTAGATTAAGTTCAAAGTGTTCGATGTCAGAATAAGGTTCAACAGAAGTGGAGTTTTTTCTAAGAATTATTCCGTCTACGATAACTGGGGTTGAACTCGTACTGTCAACAAACAGTGCGATAACTTGCGTTTTGCCTGAAGAGCAGGAACCACTCATGAATGTTTTTGCTTCGGTTACTACACCCTCTCCTTCTTGATTGAAATTTAGCCAAATACCCGGAATTTCATTACTATCAAAGTCGTACAAGTGTCCCCCGTTGTGACAGTAAACATCTCCTTTTATATGTATGCTGCTTCCTGAAATATAACCTTGATGAGAAATGGTAAGACTGTATGCTGTATTGTTTTCAATTGGTACAAGTTTGATCATCCGTGCTTTTGAGCCATTACTGTTTTGTTGTACTCTTGCTGAGTATTGTTGATAGATAGCATCATTTCCACTAACTCTAGTTACTCCATCACCTTCGGTGATCCAACTATTAAAATAGTCTGATGAAAATGGTTGTTCAAATCCTCCATTTTTTATGAGGTTGCCCTCAAGTGGCTCGTCTTCGTCAAAAAATGTAGATGATAATTTTAAGTTAGTGCCCTCATTGCTAGTAGAGCAGTAAGAAAGCTCATTTTGATTGGGGGCGGGCTCATTGTTGATGTGAGTAACTTGAGTGCTTAATACCTGAGGTGGGTCGTTTTTTAAACCAATCCCAACTACTACTAGCTGTTCTCTAACCTCACTTCCTCCTACTCCTTGAATATAACCATTGTAGAGAGTTGATTGATTATGCACAGTCGTCTGTCTGCTTGCATCCATTGGATGTTGATTTCGAATTACATTTACTTGATATTGAGAAGGTAGGCCAGTTACTTCATAATTAACTCTGCTACCTGCGGCCCCGACTTCAGCTATGTAATCACCCCATTGTCCTGATGCAAGTTTGCGATTATCAAAGTTTAAAGATGCGTTATTTATGTCTCCTCCTAAATAATAACCCCAGAAAATTGTGTCTTTAAACCACCGGTCACCAAGAAAGAACTTAACTCCGTCAACTGTTCTATCCCAACTGTCATCGCCAGCTTGTATTGGGTCGCATTTGGCCCAACAGGTGTTGAAGAAAGTTGGGTTCAAAACATCACAAATACTAAGGCCTGCGTCACATTGATTTTCAATGAGTGTTCCGGCAATCCTAGGCCCTCCTGGCATAGAATGATTTACAGAAATATTTGCAGTACAAGGCCCGTCACTGCAAGATTTATCAATCAAGTAAAGTTTTAACTGAGTGTTGTCAACTATCTCACTTGGAAGTGGCTGATCATCTTGGTCAAATTGATAGTTGTTATTGGAGTCGTAAAATAACCAAACTCTAACTTGTCCCCTCGGGGGATAATTTACATAGCCACAGTTAATACAACAGATTTCATCTGAATCGCACTGATTATCCAATTCGGGGAATCTTCCGCTTAAACAAGTCATGTTTGAGGGACAACAGTTGGGACAGCTATCGGGTGGTGGTGGTTGAGTAGGAGTCGATCCGGGAGGGGGTGTGGCAGTGGGTGCTGGAGAACTACCTCCGCCGCTATAACAAGCTCCCAGAGCTGGGCCCTCGCAAATACCGGCTCCATGACAGTAGGAGTTCCAGATACAGTAGGGATAATTATCTAATCCCCAGCAGTTTTGAGCCGGATCAAAGGAGTCGGTGCCGCTACAGATGTCTTGACAAGAGCTTACGGGGCATAAATAAATATTGGGATACTCATCATCACAATATTCTCCTCTCCTACACGCTGCTCCATCATTGCAAGAACATCTTTCTTGTTTTAATTGACAATATAGATTGCCGCTACATCTTTCCTGAGCTAATACCTTGAAGTTTAGCCAACGATTGCCTGACAGGAGTTTTTGAAAATTTTGACTAAATAAATTGGCAGTAGTTTTTGGTTTCAAAAAGATGAGAGTCTCTCCTTGTCTTTCTAACTCCTCGAACAGTTCTTGCTGTAGGTAAGGATCCATGTCAACATTTCCCATCATTAGTAGACTAGATGCAAAGAAGTTTGTGAAAAAAAGTTGGGCTAACTCAATTCGTTTGGGTTGAAAAAAATAATCATCAAGAAAAAAATAACACCTTAAGGTAGATTGATGTTTAAGTAGTTGACAACGGTAACCGCTAGCCAATGCACCATCTTTGATGCTTCCGTTGTACAAAGTGCCGTGTTGCATTTGGTTATACGATTCAATGGGCAACACCATAACTTCAATCAGTTCTGGTCTGATGGCGTTTTGTTCATTGGGAATGTGCTCACTAGGGTAAAATTTCGTCCAGGTTTCACGAAACTCTAGTAAATCAAGCAAGGTTTCAAATGATTTTTGTAACTGATTATGGTTGGCGGGCTCTAGGTCTGGATGTTCGACTACAAGATCAAGACGCGGGTAAAAACTCACTGTCAATTCATTGGGGTTTGATGAGAAAAATAACTCTCGGCTATATTCAAAAAATATGGAGCCAAAAAATATTACTAGTCCTAATAAGACTAGTCCAATAGATACTCCAAAAAACTTCACCTTTTTGGTGGAAAATTTCATAGCTCAATTATGCAAGGATTAATCTCAAAAAACAAGAGAAGCTTCAAGATTACATCAATGAAAGCCAAACATTGAATTTTTTCTGAAGGGATAAAAATATTTTTATTCTGTTACTACTTGGATTGAATAAGCAGAGTAGTTATTAAGGTCAGCAGGATCTTTTGGCTTGATGATATCATCAATTAATGAATAAGTTCTTGCCCTAGCATTTTCTACCTGGCGATAATAATCAGGATTGATGTGATAACTAGCGTCAATCAAGGAAAGTTGTTGGACAAATTTTAAATATGTTTGAAGATCAATGCTTGAAAAAAATAGATTATTTGTTGCTGTTTGTAACAAATTGCGATATCTTCCAATCACAAAAAGCAGCTCTCTTTCTGATGTTGGATCTGTAAGCGGTGTATTTACCCAATGATCATCTCTTCCAAAAAGCTCATTAAAATCAATAATGATTAACTCTTTTGAACCATCTGGTCGATGATTGACAATAGTGCCAAAGTAGAAAGGAAGACCAAGACCACCTCTATTTAATAATCCAACCTGAATTGGTTTGTTATCGTGAGCAACAATAGTTCTTTCATCTC
>CAYXBZ010000052.1:0-4000 GCA_964463605.1 uncultured Pseudomonadales bacterium
AAACCAAGCACTGTTGTTGAGGTTGATGTCTGTGAGGTAGAAGTTGATGGGGTCAACTGAACCATCAATGGGCACATTGGAATAGTGACATCCATCTCCTTCGCTAGTAGGACAAGCGCAGGTATAGCTATTACCACTGGTGTCGGTAAAGATACTAGGATTAGCTCCTCCCGAACGCAAAGTTGCTTCGAGATAATCGCTGGAACACTGAGAAATGGTATAGGAAAAAGTGGGGCTGCTGCTGATCTCAATATTTGTATTAAAATTATCTTCATTAATTTCGATGTCAGCACTAGATAGAGTTAGTTCGTCAAGCGATCCAGTATGAGTACAGTACTCTCCAAAATTTACTAAAGATGAGGTGATATTGGGATCATTAAGAAATCTAAAGTTAAGGGTAGGAGGAGAAATGAAATTAATCTCTCCAAGTCTTTGGAAATAATGATTAACTGTTCCTCCACTAGTTGTGACATGAAGCAGGTTGGCAGGACGTTGGTCTTGTGCGTCTTGCCAATCTGTGACCTTGCCTGTTAAAAAGTATTGATCAAGTGGTAAAGATTGATGAATTTCAAGATTCCAATCTGCTGACCAGCCACTGTTGGAGAGAGAAAAATTGGTATTTTCAGCCAACAGAGTAGCAACGGTATTGCTACCATCTGTTACCGTAATATCATTTGCTGGAGACCAACGGCTGGTGCTTGAGTTAAAGTTAATGCCTGTCGATACTTCTCTTCCGCTGGGACTATGAATTAGTCTCAATTGATTGGTTTGTCTATTGAAGATAAGTCTAATTGGCCACTCACTAGCATTGTAGGCTACTCCATTATTACCAGTTTGTTTTTCGATATTAAACTCAATGGCGCGAATGTCTGAGAAAATACCAGGAGTGTTTCCTTCTTCGATGAGTAATCCGTCAAAGTAAGCAGTGTTACCAACAGCTCCACCTCCAGATAAAATTATTTGAGCATTAGTTTGATCAGCAGCAGGAGTAAAAGTAGTTCTAAGTAGTTCCCATTCACCACTTCCTGAATGAGTAACCGATGAAAAATTGGTGTAAGGGTCAACTGCTCTTTGAACTATCATTCTTGCAGAGCTTGTACCAGTAGATTTTGCCCACACAGAGAAAGTGTATGTTTGTCCAACAGTTAGAGTGGGTAGAGCGTGATTAATTTGTGGACCATATTCTGTGGCAACATTCTTTGTAACATAAACACTTTGTGAATGAAAATATTTCTCAGTGGTGGTAGTTCCAAAAGAATGAGGTCCTGGATTGTAGGTTCCATCAGGGTCAGCTGCATGCAACACCCACCCATCAAGTGGCTCTTCAAAACTGCCATTTTCAATTAAGTTAATGTTGGGGATGTCTATGTCGTAATAGTTTGAGTAAAAAGTTGTATTAGTTGTTGCGTCTGATTGACAGATATCTTCTGAAGGGATTTGACTAATTTCAGTAACCATTGGGGAGTTATTAAGGCTGCCAGATCTTTTCAAAGCAAACCAAGCATAATTTGTATCACAACCATTATGTATGGCACTTATATATGGTTGTGAGTTAATAATTTCCCATTCATTTCCCAAATTGACTAGCTCAAGAGTGTAATTGCCGACTTTTACTAGTTTGTGAGTAAATCGATAATCAATTAACCATTCTTTTCCATCTGTTACGAACTTGCCAGCAGTACACTCTCTATCTGATGTCCAACAATTAGAATTATCACAGCAGCGATTACGACTGTAACAACTATTTGACCACCAGCCATTACATTGAGGATCCCACATGTTTCTCCAAAAAGGTGAGCCGGTAGTAACACACTCGTATCTTCGCGAACAGGGATCAGAGCAAGGATTATCGGTCATATTGCTAACATTTCCTACACGTACATTAGAACCAAAATTTCCATTTCCTCTAATTTCTAAGTTTGGAATCAGAACATCAGGTTGTCCAGTTTCTCTTCCTCCGTCTTCCTGAGATTTTACTCTGGAGTCGATACTATCTCCATCCCATATTCCATTGTCATTATTATCAACAAACACTAAGGCTGTTATGTTTCCAAAAACACAGTCGGCACAACTGCAAACAGCGCCTCCCGGATCTCCATAACGACACTCATAAGCTGAAGCACAATACCAGCATTCAGTCCCCCCACCACCACAGTCACTTGGACAGTTGCTACTATTTTCTCCATCGGAACTGCAACAAAGACTATCACCACAATTAAAAACACATGGTGCTTGAGTTGGAACTGGAGTAGCAGTAGGATATGTTCCTCCTCCTCCACCTCCACCTGAAGGGAAGCACGTTCCTCCAGTTGCGCAGTATGTTGAGGGCGAAAGGCCCTCACATGTTCCGCCTGGCACTGGGCCAGCGCAAGAGTCAAGGGATCTTGATCTGCAGTGGGCACCTCCATCTGTGTCGTAACTTGATGAACATGTTGGATCGCATTCTGGACAAGTTCCACCTCCGTGTTCTGCACAACTATCTCCTGGAAAGCAGGTGCGACCGTTTGGACACCTGCACTGCCTGACCCATAGATAGCATCGGACATCTCCGGCACAGTACTCTGTTAGTTGGGCCTGTACTGGCTGAGGTTGAAAAAGTGTAAGTAATTGAGGAAATGAAAAATACTCAATTATAGAAAGTTGCTTGCCCGATGAAGCTTCCAGCAAAGTTAAATTTTGTTCCTGCAGTTGACGATGTAATTCTTCAAGAGCTTGTGTATGTTGATCTTGAGAAAGATCTTGTCTTCCCAAAATGAGAATTATTCTAAATATTCTGTTGGTTAAATAAAACTGAATATCGTCTTCACTTCTTTCAAGCAACCAATCTCCAACAAATAGTTGGCAATTAATCGTTTCAAGGTTATCACTATCATTACAAATGAATCCTGTGGAGGGATTGTTATTCTCATCAACAGCGACATCAAATAGTGTGCCATGAGTGGCTTGAGAGTAGTCATTTATGTGTTTGAGTTCGAATACGAGATAATAAGGTTGCAAACTCAGAGTTTGCTTATTGATTTGAGGTAAATGAAAATACTCCCAGGTTCTTCCATATCTGGCTTGATTAAAGACAACTTTTGAAGCTTCTTGAGTAGTGTTGTTGCTGGAGATTGAAAGACCTGAATAATTGGACTCAAATGCGATGCGAGGAAGAGGGTAGCCTTCATTATTTAACAATGGAGGCAATTTTGATTTTTCATGTATCTGCCAGAGCGTAAATAAAATTATGAGAATGGCAGCTAACAAAAATCCTAAAGGAAGAAAAATCTTCTTCTTGAGCATGAAGATCATTATTACAGATTGGAAACTTGATTACAACGGTTATTCAGCTAAATTTATGAGTATTCCTTCCACAACTATTGGATCATGAACTTCTTGAGAAAGAAGATTGAGCAACCTTGACCCATCTGACTTAATGCTATCTGGATGAACAACATGAGTTCTACCTCCAAGTAAAGAATTTCCAGAAGTTTTAGTATATGAAGGTGGCCAAGTACCTGTATTAATTCCATTAAGAAGAGCTAATACCAAATGATAATTTAGGATGTTTTTAGCTAATTCAGAATTAGGTCTATCCACCGTTTGTTGTTGACTCCCAAGAAAGCATTTAATAAGTAGTGTGATGTCGCCATTAGGTTTTTCAATCAAGGAAAGTAAAAAATTTGCAGGGACATCAGAAGTTCCTCTTCCCACACTTGCACTAATCATCAAGTCATCTCTCCCTTCACTTAATACTTCAAACTGTCGATATTCTGGCGGAACTTTAAAACCCGTGTTATGTTCTGCTCCTTGATAGTACAAAACAAGCTCATCGATCACCTTGATTGGCTCTCCTTGATTATTTAAAATGGGATTGCCATTGTTGTCTGTTGGTCTGAATGAGAGCTCAAATGATTTCAAAATATCAGGGTCAGAGAGAGTATTTATTAGAGAATCGGGACTTTTATGTTCTGCGATCAGTCTTTTTAAAATAGAGGCATCAATCACATTAAATGATTTT
>CAYXBZ010000053.1:0-3751 GCA_964463605.1 uncultured Pseudomonadales bacterium
GTGATGCTCCCCGCACACCGTACTACGGCTAGCAACTACTCGTTGCTTGCCGGTACTACATGCGGGGCTTCATGCTCCGCTACAGCTCTACGAGCTGTCCCTCGTCTTGCTCCCACTGATGCCTTACATAATTTTTTATCATAGTTTCGTTCAAACCCACACTTGATATAAAAAATCCTACTGACCACATAGCTTCTCTTCCACCTCGTTTTAAGAAATCAAATTTCTTTCTCATTATTCTTGATGTGTCGGCTTTAAGATTTTTAACAAAGTCTGAAATTGCATATTTTGGTGGAATAGTTATTAATATATGAACATGATCATCCATTACTTCTATCTTTTCGACTATCACGTCTTCATACCTATCGCTA
This sequence comes from uncultured Pseudomonadales bacterium, assembly GCA_964463605.1. Taxonomy (GTDB): domain Bacteria; phylum Patescibacteriota; class Microgenomatia; order UBA1400; family PJMF01; genus DAOLOF01. The sequence goes on from CAYXBZ010000053.1 coordinate 372, forward strand.
ATGACTCCAAGCATTACTTGTTTACAATAAACAGCCAACACCTGATTTTAATAGTTTGTATCTATATTTAGGGATAAAAACGAGGTGATATAAAAGTTTATAACAACAGTGGGCTTGAACTCTGGTTTTCATTAATAGTTTTATTATACTCTAAAATCACGCAAGAACTTGGGCCCACTTCATCCACAGACTATCGTCTGTGGTTTTAAGTAAGGAACGAATAAGACTATTAACTAAAAGGGGGTGAATAACTTGATTGATTGGTTTTTCATCGCTGGCTCCGCCCTTGGCGGCGCCATCGCTCCATGGCTAGCCATGAAGTTTGGATGGCTTTAGTTATCCACCCCGCTCACGCGGGGGTTTTTTCTTTTTTATGATACAATTAACTCATTATGTCAGAAAAGTTATCTTTTTCTTCCTCCATGGAAAACTTCTCCCTCTCCTCTGCTCTTTCGGAATTCAAACAAAACCAATTTCCTCATCCAGAAAAAAAAGCCAATCTTTCCCAACTCAAAGAAAAACAAATTCAACAAAAATATTATCTCGACCACTTAGTCTCCACCATTATCGACTTATTTGACCAAGAAACCACTCCCAACGCCCAAACTTTCATCAATTTAATCGATCAAGTCTCTGGCGACGCTTTTATCGCCGGCGTCGGTTTTGATCGAAAACAAAAAGAAAAAATCAACCACGCTCTCCAGAACTATCTTACTTATCAACGTCGCATTGCGCAACTTTTAAATTCCCAACCTACGAGTGGTGAAATTATTTTCCAACTTATCGGTCACCGTTTCCCTCCTGATTTACATCAACAACTAAAACAACTCCCTCTTCTTGCCTATCAAAAGCACGGCTTGCTGCATCTGGAAGCGACCAATAATGATGACTTCTACTTTATCATCAACCAACTCCATCCCCAAGAAAAAGCTACTCATCAAAAAACCAGCGGTCTTTTTATTAAAGCTGCCAGTCAACTCAGCACTTTAGATTTCGCCCTTTATAAAAACACCAATCTTTTCAAAACCAATCCTTACACCCGACACGAAAGCCAACATTTTTTTCAGCATTTACTCGATCATCCTCCCACTCCACCCACCACTCATGATGAACTCAAGCATTATTTAGCCGCCGGTTATCAAGGCGTTAAAGATGAGATTTTAGCCTATGCCAAACAAGGGGATATCGACTTTTCTCGACAATTTATCCAATCGCCCACCCAAGATTACGATTATCTTAAAAACTACTCTCGATCACACTCTCAACTCACCCCCAAAGAAACCATTCTCATCAAACAATACTATCATCAGCTAACGCGCAGTCAATTAGCTTTTCAAGCCTTTGCTCATCAAGATTCACTTTCGCTCAATCAAATTATCGCCTTTTTTTCTACTCTTCCTCTGCCCCAATGGGTTAAAGCCACTAAAAATTACGCTCAAGCAAAAAATCACCACCTTTTCTATAATTTTGCCCAAGAAATCAAACAAAACAACCTCAACCTCTCCACCAAAAGCTCCTATTTTCAACTTCTTCAATGGTGCGATTATGGCAATCAAACTAATTTTCATCACTATTTACAATTTGCCCAAGAAGCCAGTCAATTTTCAGACGAAGACTCATTTTTACTTACTCATAAATTTTTGTCGCGCTATCAGATACTCGCTCATCGTTTTCAACCCAACCTCTTATCTCAACCAATCACTCAAGCTCAAATTACCCAGCTGCAACAACATCTCAATCAAAATAATTATCCCAGCCTGCAACTCCTTTCCCATCTTGTCAATTCTAATTTACCCTAGTGATTCTTTTTATCATGATGTATAATAGCTTTCTATGACAACAAAAATCAAAGTCGGTCTTTTCTTCGGTGGGCAATCAGCCGAACACGAGGTCTCACTCCAATCTGCCCGTAATATTTATGCCGCCCTCAATCAAGAAAAATATCAACCTTTTCTTTTTGCTATTAGCAAAACTGGTCAATGGTATCTTGCTCCTGCTACTAATTTTCTCCTCCATCCTCACGACCCAAAAAACATCTCCCTCAATCTAGAGGCATGCCAACCCATCGCTTTCATTCCCCAAAGTCAAGGTCAATTTATCAATCTTCACACTCATGAAATTCAAACTGTCGATCTTGCCTTTCCCATTCTTCATGGTCCTTTTGGTGAAGATGGCAGCATTCAAGGCTTATTTAAAATCATCAATTTGCCCTTTGTCGGTGCCGATATTTTAGGCTCAGCTATTGGCATGGATAAAGATATTATGAAGAGGTTGCTCCAAGCCGCCAATTTGCCCGTCGCCAAATTCCTTACTTTCACTCAAAACAATACTTTGTCATACGAGCAAGTTGTCACTGAGTTAAACAATCCATTTTTTATCAAACCTGCCAATCTTGGCTCATCTATCGGCATTAGTAAAGTCAACAGTCAATCACAATATGACCAAGCTTTAACCGAAGCTTTTACCCACGACAATAAAATTATCCTAGAAACTTACATTGCGGGCAGAGAAATTGAATGCTCAGTTCTAGGCAATCAACCTCCCAAAGCCTCACTTCCAGGAGAAATTATTCCGCATCATGAATTCTATTCATATGAAGCTAAATATTTAGATGAGCAAGGTGCCACTCTGAAAATTCCTGCCAATCTTAATCCAAATCTTACCCAAAAAATCCAAACTCTCGCTCTTAAAACTTTTGAGGTGCTTTCTTGTCGTGATTTTGCTCGAGTCGATTTTTTTCTCCAAGCTGACAATCAAATTTTTATTAATGAAATTAATACCATTCCAGGCTTTACTTCTATTAGTATGTATCCACAATTGTGGGAGAAAAGCGGACTTAATTATCAAGATTTAATTGATCAATTACTCCAATTTGCTTGGAACAGACGATAATTTTTATTCATTCTTTTCATATTCCCCTCTTGAGGAGCGGGCTTCCACAACTCTCTGGTCACTGAGTGGCTACTTACACCTCTCCGCCACTAGGGAGCATGCTCCCTCACCATCTCTGTAGTCATATCGAAGTGACAGCTAAATACCTCACTCCATCAAAAAACCACCCTTTCAGGTGGTAAATTTCTAAAATTAAGATAAACAATCTGATACAAATACAGTAGTAAGAAGCCGACCTAGACACGAAGTCATAGGATTTTTAAGGTTATTTCATCATTATTACTAATGATGGGAAAAAGGAGGTCGTGAAAACTCCAAACCCTTCTCCTTAGAAAGGAGGTGATCCATCTGCACCTTCCAGTACAGATACCTTGTTACAACTTAGTCCTCATCATCAACCTCGCCGTAGTGGAGCCTGTCCATTGCTGGTTCAGGTCACCCGCTTCGGGCGCTACTAACTTTGCTGGTTTGACGGGCAGTGTGTACAA
>CAYXBZ010000054.1:0-3481 GCA_964463605.1 uncultured Pseudomonadales bacterium
TCTGAGGGGTTTCACCCCTCAGCGTTTTGTCTTGCTTTGCAAGATCAAAGCCTGCCTGCCTACCGGTAGGCAGGCTCCCCTGTCGCTTACGGGGGTATTTCACTCTACAAAGTGATCACCCATCTATAACTATTTACTAATTGAGAGTGAAAACCCTCAAAGCTCCACTGGGGGGAATCCCCCTAACGCCAACTTTAATGTTAATTTATAAAGAGGTGATACCCTGGGGTAGAACCTCCATTCTGATATATTCCCCGCAGCAAGCTACGGGGTATAATCAGAATTAAACTCATGCTTACCATATCTCCATTTTCCAAATTAAAAATATTTATCTCAGAAAAAAAAGACGGTTCGATAGACTCTCCCAAACAAGCTTTTGAGCTGTTACAGCAATATCAAACAAATTTGTCCATTTGTTATTTTCATCATCTTCATCAAGTTGACAGACATCACTGTCTGCAAAGACCAAAGAAAAAAATAGAAGAAGTTTGGGCAGATGCTGCCATTACCAATCAGAAAACTTGTTTGGCAATGAAGGTCGCCGACTGTTTTCCCATAGTATTAACATCTCAAACAACACCAGTTGTGGCGCTAATTCATGCTGGTTGGAAACCATTGCTTCAGAATATCATCAAGCTAACGTTGCTTGATCTGCAACTTCGACATAACTTGCTACCAGGAAATGTTAAGGCATGGATCGGACCAGGAATACACAGCTGTTGTTATCACTTTAAAGAGAAACCGATTCAAGCCGATTGGTACAGCTGGCAACCAGCCATCAAAAAGATCAACAATACTTGGACAATTGACTTGAGTCAATACATTATTCATGAATTATCGCAAGCTGGAGTAAAGAAAAATTACATCATTAATTTCGATCAATGTACCGGTTGCCAATCAGATTCTTTTTTTTCTCACTTTCAAGCTAATCAATCAGATTCAATCTCTGGCAGAATGTTGGTTGCAGCTAAATTAATGTAGCCATTTGTCAACCTAGACTGTTAATCAAAGTTAAGAGCAAACCTCACATTCCTAAATAGGACAAGCTCCAGTTTCACACTTCAAATGTTCAAGATTGATATCTTCAAGCAAATCTTCTTCTCCGTTACTTGCTTCATTGATTTCTCGAATTACTCGCATAAAATCGTTGCTTGTGACCGACTCTTCTGGCTGATATTCATAAGCTGTTTCGTCGATCTTTGGCATTAAGCTACAGGTTTTAATCTGCGATTGATACTCAGTTACCACTTCTTTATATTGATCAAAAGCAATCTGTTCGGGATCATATTTGAGAGTATATGATACTTGGTTACCGGTATCTGCAAGAGGCTTGCCTTTTTCATCAACACCCACAATCCAGTATTTTTCAAGCAACATCAGCCAAGTAAACTGTTCTTGCATAGTTGCCTCGCTTGCAGTCACAAGTTTGCTGTTCATTCCCAGACGACAGATTTCGGGCTGAGTAGGGAAACCAACAGCCACTGTTCCTTGGTAGCTTTTTAGCTCTTTAACTGGAAACTTTCGTTTACGATACTTGTTAACAACTGGATCATCCTCTTTAAACTGAACCCAACGCATATATTCTCTCATAGCCGGCAAATGAGCCCCCTCTGACAAGGCAAACAGTTTTGAGACTGTTCCCGAAGGCTTGATGGTTGTATTGGTATGTGGAACATTAACACCCAACTTTTTGGAGTATTTTTCCGCCTCATCAATAACTGCTCTTTTAAATCTAGCGAGAGTAAGCCAAAAATCCTTTGACTTTCCCTCATCAACTAAATCTCTAAAACTATAACCAAATTGATTCCAGGCAAATTCGTGAATTCCAGTCATTCCCACTCCAATTCGGTTGGTTCTTTTCACCTCTCTAGTATAAAGACAGTCCATAGTGTTTACTCTTATCAGCGATCTTACTGCCACTCTAAAAGCCTCTTCAGCATCATCAATGGTGGGAGCAAAATACGGCACTACATCAGCAATTACGCAGTAGCCACCCAGCAAATTTAAGGAGATCTCTCCACAAGGATTGGGGATTTGTGAGTAGTACTTGGCACTAGCGCGTTTAGCAACATCCGACAACATTTTTTTAGTGTTTTTGAGAGGTTGATACTTGTTGCTATTAGAAAACTCTCCATCGGTATAATTTTGATATCCTTCGTCGTTCTGAACTAATTTGTGTTGATTAACAAATCCGGGCTCACCCGTTCTATCATAGTATTGAGCTTTAAGAATAGCATCCAATACTTGCCTGGAGTGTTGGGTTTTTTGTTTCCAAAATTTTTCATCTACCGCCACGCTGTTGTTGGCAGACCAAAGATACCCTCCCTTTTTAATTGAGATAAAATCAAAAATGCCTGGATCGGTCCATGTTTTAACCGCGATCCTGGCAGCCCTCCTAGCTCCCCCTACCAAAACACATTCAGATAGATAGTGATCAACAAAAATCGATTGCATCCAGGGTTTCATTCCTGCATTCTTGATAGTAGCAACCTTAGCAAAAGCCTTCATTAAAGGCTTGGGGCCTGAAGCTGGACGATTTTGCATTCCCTTAATATGAGAGCCTCTTGGTCGGATTTTTGAAAAGTCCAAAACCAGCATATCATCCCGATAACGACGCTCATAAGCCATCACCTCAAGTTTTTCAACTGCTTGCGCCCAACCTTCTCTGGTATCAGGCAACTCAAACCAATGAGCGTTGCTGTATTTCTTCTTTGCTTCACTTACGCTCTCGTCATCTCCCCAAACAAAATCAGGATGATCTTGTGACAATACAATTCTCAACGATGGCATATTGTCCCAGTCCACCACCATCAAATCATCGTCGTAAGATCGACCTACTCCTGAACCATTAAGTAATAGATAAAAAAGCAAGTAAGAGGTGGAAGCGGTAGAGCAGTTGGTAAAAACCTCCATGTTTCTCTTTGGCTGATCTTTGTCTCCATGTTGAAGGTGACGACCACTCAATAACAGCGAAGCGTTGGCAAGATGTTTGCGCAGAATCTCGTACTCTTCTTTTTGATGCTCCTCATCTTGACTAGAAATTAGCAAAGTATTGCCAAGAGCAACTCTTTTCGCAACTTCCGACCACTTCTCCAGCTTTCCATTCTCATCTGTTCTAAGATAAGTTCGTTTGGCCACAGCTCTACCTAATCCAGGAGAAAGTCTTCTGTTAGTAAATTTCATCTTCACTTTTGGCAAACCTTTTTTGACAATGGTTCTTTTAGCAGTTTTTGTTGTTGAGGCTCTTTTTTTGGTAGTATTTTTTTTTGTTGAAACAGTCTTTTTTTGAGCAACACTCTTGCTGCGAGATCTTTTTTTACTTTCAGAATTTTTACTTGCAGAATCGGATTTATCTTTTTTTGTCTGTAAAGATGATTTTCTAGAAGACATGTCTTCCTTTCTTAATAATTTAATTGTGTATAAAAAAATGCTTCTCACTTAAGCTGGTACTTAAATCTCTTTTTGCTCACCATCAATCTTC
>CAYXBZ010000055.1:0-3325 GCA_964463605.1 uncultured Pseudomonadales bacterium
CTTTGATTTTAACAACTCCATATCCTTTTCAAGGGTGCGAATGGCAATATCATCATATTCACCCATAATGCAGTAGATAGGAATATTGACAGCTTCTAGTTCTGGAAAATGCTTAGGGTTATCAAAAACTGGCAAGACATCTGCTGGCCCATTTTCTTCGAATAGGTCAAGAAATGTCTGTGAGCTCAGCATATACCAGCCCCAGATTTTCCCTGAAAGTAGTTTTTCAGGATTACCATTTACTACGTTTTGACGAGCTTCTTCCAATAGTTCTAGGTAGTCAGGCTGGTACTCCACTTTTTTTACGAGCCCGACCATGTCTCCTGGTGAAGCAAGAACCATTCCAATTACATCTTTAGGCTGTTTTTTATAAAAATGATGTACTATCTTAGGACCACCCAAGCTGTGCCCAACAATAATAAATTTTTTGTATTCAAGCTCTCTGCCTTTTTCGAGCCACGCCTCGATGTCAGGAACGCAACCTTCAAACCTTTCGTATGTAGCGCCACTTCTTGTGGATTTGAAACCGCCATCATCACTTCTTTCGGAAGTACGGATATCATTTATGTGGGCATACCCTCGGTTATGTGTATAGATGTAGCCGAAATTATGCTCTTGGGCAAACCTGCCAAAAACATGGCCAAAATAGTTCTCTAAAAAGAAGCCCGACATTCCGTGAACAAATAGAATGCAAATATCATTTTTATCTGCTGGATAATAAAGGCCAGGCAAATTTAGGTCATCTGATGTGGTGGTAAAAATTAGATCCATTGGTTTCATATCACTTGAAATAAGGTATACTCCACCGCTCAACAGGATCAACACAACGATGGATTTTATTTAGATTACTTACTTTTTTCATTTTAGGTTTACCTAATTTAAACTATTGACTCATATACTTTTACTGGTTCTGAATCTTTCATTTTTCGATCGGCCATTTCGTATAAAATGCCAACTTTGTTTTTTGATATGTTAGCCACGGCATGCGGTAAATAAGGTGGAACTGATATGAGTAATATTTGTCCCTCTGGATGCATATGTTCTTGATAAGCATTACCTTTTGCATCTAGCCAAACGAAAATAAGATCACCAATGCCGATAAACCACTCCCTGCGAGAATGTTTGTGATTGCCACCAATACTCCCAGGTGCAAGATGAACTAGCTGTACATCTCCAACTAACTCTTTGTTAACTGGAATATCATCTGTATTTAGCACCCAAACATCTGTGTTTGGCTTTTTATAGGTGTAGTCAAGTGATTGAATCTTTGGCTTCATAAATTGTTTTACTCCAAGAATTATTGATTTTTTAGTTTTACTCAAACGATTTTTACCCAAATTTAAGGTTTTCTTATGATTTGATTTTACATCAAAAGCTCGATATAGGTGAGTGTTACTCTGGAATGAAAATAAGCAGAGCGCCGCCAACCTTTAAAAAATCACTTTAACAAGAGTTCAAAATAATTGGTTAATAACCTTCAATCTGATACTCTATTTATGAAAGGGTGGAAATGGATGCTGAACAACAACTGGTAGATGTGCAAGATACACTAATTAATGGTGCCGTGGACGGTCATAAAGTTGACATCTATATGCCTGATAATTTACCTACTCCACCCGCAAAAAGTGAAATATTAGAGAAAGTTGATGCATCTTTAGCGCCTTTAATTGATTTGATATATAAATTTTTAGAGACACCTGTTGTGGAGGATGACTTTGGCACCGACGATGAAGCTCGTGATAGATGGGAAAAACAGGTTGAGGTGCAACTGGGAATGCCAGGATTAGAGATCATTCAACAAAACCGCTTGCGTCCCAATTCATATCAGGAGGCTGCTTCTGTACTTGATGCCTTGCCAGACTATCTTGATAGGCCGGACCTAAAATCGATTGCTAATAAAATGGATAAGCGCGCCTTTAATCCCGTAGATTATAAACAGCTTGATTTGGAAGAAAAGCATCAAGTCGTGAACTCTATTCACCAAGCTGCTGTTGAGATGTTGAATGCTTTATGATTGGTTGTAGAAAATAAAAGACGTTATTTTTTGCTAGAGTTATTCTTTAGGTGGCTAAATAATTAATTTCCGTAAATAGTTATAAATTGACCTTCATTCAGAACAATAATTGGTTTATCACTGTCGAGAAGGTTAAGCTTCATTTCCTTCTTTACTTCAACGTCCCAATGACAAAGTGTTTGAATTGGGAGCAATCCAACCCCCTGATGTTTATTGTCAGAATCTTGACTATCAAATGACAGAACATAGCTTTCTGATGCTAAAAATGTACCCATAGAACTGCCTGCATAGACTTTGCCACTAAGCTTTTCTTTTAGTTGGGAAAGGTCCTTATAGTAAGGTTCTAGTTGTTCAGCATCTCCACCAGCTACGTAGAGTACGTCATAGTCATCAATTTTTGAAAATCGATCGGCTAGATCCTCGACAACATGAAACAATATCTGTTTTATAGCATTGTTTTTTATCTTGGTGGTGTCTCTATCTGTGAGTTTTGGCCACTCATCTCTATTCCTGGACCAGTAGCACAAGAGAATTTTTACCTCATTTCTATTAACTAACTCTGTGAATTGAGCGAAGAATCTGCCATTTCCTGGTAAGTCTTTGGATGTTCCACCACCGTGGAGTAAGTAGGTTGTCATATAAACTGATTTTACAATAAAAATTTTCAATAAAAACTTACTTTTTTAAGAAAGCTTGACTAGTTCGGATAAAGTATTTAGCTCTTTCAGTAAGAGAAATCTCAAGCTTTGCATCAAATGAAAGCCTATGTTAAAGTAAATTTACTGATTAAGTTGAGTCTTCTCATCCTGATCCACACTAATTATCAATTCCTATAAAAAGGAGGCTTCTATGACAAAAAATAGAAGAAACGTTACGAGTGGGGATCAAAAAAGAGAGGTTCTCTCAAAAATTTCCCAATATACAGAAAACGGGTTTACTGAGGCAAAACGTCTACACAATCTTATTATGGCAGCCAATCCAAAGCTATGCCCTAGGTTGTGGTATGGAATGCCAGGTTATGCAAAATCAAAAGACAGCGCAGTAATCTGTTTTTTTCGGAAAGATACATTTATCACATTCGGTTTAACTGAATCGATCGACATTAAGCCATTATTGAATGAAAATCAACATATCACTCCATCCGCTTGGTATATAACAAAGTTAACCAACACAGTTGAAAAACACATCAGTGATGTAATCAGAAAAACCACATTATAAATTCATAATCGAGAAAGGAGAAAAAATGAACATACAATTGTGGACACTTAGGGTTGCATTAGGTTTTTGGAACATAATTAACTATAACAAGTA
>CAYXBZ010000056.1:0-3282 GCA_964463605.1 uncultured Pseudomonadales bacterium
CAATCAGCTTCTCGGCCTTCAACTTCTTAATCTGATCAAAACCGGGAGCCAAAAAACAGCTTGATTTGTGAAGCATCTCCCAAAAAAACTGCTGAAAACCAGGTCGAGGAACGTAAAACTCAAGTTCCTCGCGCTTAAAACCAATCTTGTTTTTTTTGAAAGTTGAAATCAATGGCCTCACAATCCTTGCCGGATTGTAGAGCAAGACTCCATCCATATCGAAACCTACTTTGAGCGGCTTTTGCTTCATAGTGGATGATTATAGCGGGTAACTAGCGTTGTCACAAATCTCACTCACTCGGTATACTTGGTAGCCGTTTAGAGACTCATAAGCAGGATTGTGTTGCACAACTAGCCAACTTTGCCAAATCTCAAGATCTAAATCGCCCTCTCCTGGTGAAATAAGAGCAAAGTCTATCTTCTGGGCAATCATCAATTCACACCATTGTGATTGATTTATCTGGGGCGCAAAAACCTGTTTTAAATTCTCCCGGCGCTGGTGCGTGTCGTAGCCCATTGACCAAGCAAAGTAGCCATAATCCAAGTAGGTTTTGCGCCCCACCAAATTGGCAGGATTATACAGATAACTAGTGGTCACAAAAACTGAGTCCGGAGATGTATTTCTCAGCAGCCACTGCCCAATTGGTTGATGAACTGGATCGTTGAGGTAAGTTAATCGATCGCGAACTATTGCTGAAGCATCCATCACCCCTGACAAAGTCAGAGGGATAATCAAAACAATCGCCATCACTTTTTTATACCAAATTCCGCAAGTTAATTTTGCTAACTGCACACCCAACACGAAAGAAAAACCTATCTGAAAAAAGTTTATCAGCTTATGATTGTTAATCATGTCGGTGGACAGTCGAAATAAGTTGGCCAACAAGAAATAAAAGGTGATTGCCAGCAGCCATTTTTTAAGCTGTTTGTTAGCCAAGACAAACAGAACTGGCCATAAAACTATGTATAAACCCAGATTTCTCCACCAGTAATAAATAATTCCCAAAAAAGTTTTGTCGATAGCCAAAAATCCTGGATCAAACGCTAAAGAGCCAGAGCCCGTTTGCCAAAAATAATAGAAGCTTGGTAGAGACAAAATTCCTGCCAAAAAATAGGGCAGAGCATACCTCTTGATCAAAGCTGGGTTAAGAACAAGCCAAGATGCAATCAAAAAGGCAGCGATGGCATAAGCCGCCAAATTCAAAAAGGGTAGAGCCATCAAAATAACAACTAGAAAGAGAAATCTGGCCAATCCAATCTCACCCAAAAAGAAAAATTTTGAGCTGTTTTTGGTTTCTGCCAATGATTCCTTGAGCAGTGGCCAAACAACAATGAAAACCAGAGCAAAACTAAAAGCCAAATGTCTTTGGTTGGTATAAACATTCCAATGCCAGAAAGCACTGATGTCATCTCCATTCCAGGGCCCAAAATTAATAAACTGCTCAACCTTCACCACTCCTGCCAGTGAATCAAGAGAGAGGCCTTCCTGAGCGAAATAATCTACATAAGTCAAACTACTGTTGAAAAGAAAAAAAGTCACCGCCAGCAGTCCAGCCAACATGGAACGCTTGCTATCAGAGCCAAAAAAAAGCTGAGTTAGTTGATAGATGCAGATCAGCAAAGTTGCCATCCCCAAAGCACTCATAACATTTAGAGCAAAGGCGATATTAATTCCAAATCTCTCCAAGAAACCAACCATCATGTAAAACAAAAAGTGGTAGCGGCTGGGCTTGTGGGCAAACTGCGGATACTCTGGGGGCCAGTTATTACCCATTGAAAATGATCTGATCATCGGCAGATGGGCGGCAAAATCGCTCCACAATCTGGAGCGCATCACAAATCTACCATTAGAGTAGCCAAAAGTATAAAACATCAACCAAACTGAAAAAGCAGTTAGCAAAAAATAAACCAGCAACTGCCAACTAAAACGGTTGCTGAAAAAACTTTTTATAGAGAAATTATTGAGCTTGGTGGAGAACTTTTTGAGCAGTGTCACGGCCTAATTTAACAGCGTAATTAATACCTCGATCAAAAGGATAAATATGCTCCATGCCAGCAAAAAAAAGACCCTTGACTGGAGTTACCACCGAAGGCAACTTGCGGCTATGATTCTTTTTAACCACTGGCTGCGCGTACTTCGCCTTAAAAGCAAAAATCTTCTTAATGTGTTGTTTATAATCAGGAGAAAGTTGGCTAAGATAGCTGTCATACTTTGCCAATAGTTCGGCCTGATCCAGCTTAAATAGTTCATCTGCTGGATCAATATACTTGGCGATATAGAGTAGATGCTGATTGGAGTAATGTTTATTGTCGATGTAATTGGTGTGTTCAACCAAAGCCAAAAAGGGCCAATTAGAGCGGTTGATGTTAAGCCAATAGATGTCTTGATCAAAAAATGGCTTATCTAAAACCAGAACGGTTGTCATGGCTGCTAACGACTCAAGCTCGTTTAGCTGTTGAATGTATTTTTCTGGAAGCTGATCTTCAACCAAGTCCAATAGCTGCTGGCTGTTGCCGGTAAAAATAACTTGATCAAACGTTTCTGACTCCAAATCATCCTTTTCATAAAACAGCTTAAATTTTCCCTCAGCCTTTTCCAGCCGTTCAACCGCGGTCTCGAATCTAAACTTCACACCTTTTCCTTGATTTTTTTCTGTCAACTGTTTAGCCAACTCCAAGAATCCACCTTTAAAGTAGCCCAATTTTTTGGAGCGAGTGTTGATTCTAGCCCAGAACCAAGCAGCATTAATTTCCTCAGCCAACTGATCACCAAACTTACCGGCAAACAAAGGCTGCCAAAGTAATTTCCATGACTTTTCGCCCATTGTTGTTTTGATGAAGCTGCTAGCAGTAAATCGCTCTAATTCTTGCCCCCATGGCCAAACTTTTAAAAAAGCTAAAGTTAAACCGGTTCTAATCTTACTCATAAAAGATAAACCAGGAAAAGTCAGCAAGCTTAAAGGAGAATCGAGAGGATTCATGCCTTTTTCAGTCAAGGTGTAGCTTTTAGTAGAAAGATAAAACAACCGATCAAGTAATTTCAACTGTTTCAGCCAGTTCTTAAGAGCAGTGTCAGTTTCAAAAACATGATGATAATGATGCTCTAGTGCCCAGGACCAGTCTTCATAAGTAAAACCGCTGGCTAAACCACCCGGCTGGCTGTTTTTTTCCAAAACCACCACTTCACATCCGGCTGCTACCAGCTCATAGGCAGCCACCAATCCCGTGAAGCCGGCACCGATAATTGCAACTTTCATAACTGCCATCCCGTCTTCATTCTTA
>CAYXBZ010000057.1:0-3269 GCA_964463605.1 uncultured Pseudomonadales bacterium
ATCATAGGTAAAATCTACTATCTGTTGAGCTACTAGTTTGGTGGTGTTAAGCAAACTAAGTTGTAGACTAATACTGTGTCTATTTGATTGTGGATGGTGTTTAACTGATCCCTCAGTGTAAGGCACTCCGTCTAGAGAGAGAGTGAGGGAGAGTTTGGTTGATTCTGGATTGGGGTCTTCTTCAATTTCACAGATGCCTCCTTGGCAAGCGCCTTGATCATTAGCGCAGCTGACCCCATCAGCCTTATTAGATTCAGTGCAAACATTGGGATTAGCATTTGTATTACAGCCGACGATTTTGCACTCGGTGCTGGCTTCTGGGCAGGCAGAAATATCATCTGCAGTACAAGCATCTTGCACGGGTGGAGAGTTTTCTGCGTCAGCTTTAATGATTACTAAACTATGCGCAGGAATGGTGTGAATGATCTCATTTCCTTCTATAAACTGAGGCTCATCTTCAATCCAAGAAATGTCTTCCAGAGGGCTGGAAAAGCTTTCTCCAGTTAGAGTTAATACTTGATAGTTTAAATATGGCTCAGCTTGATTGTGAACGATTTTTGTAGTGATGTTCTGGTCTGGGGTTCTGTTGATGATAAAGGTGGCGGTTTCATTTTCATCAGATGACATTTTGGATGAAGCAATCCACAAAGCATCACCACTAGGTGTGGTTTCTCCATCGAATGTATATTCAGGTCCGGCGTAAGCTGACTTAACGTTGGTATCACCAAAGTGTTCATTGACAATCTTAAAACCCATGCCCTGTGGTGCTAGAAGCAATTCTCCCTCAGGTGCTTGCAGCAGATTGCAGATATCGTCACGATCGTATTTTCTTAAATAAAATTTATGAACCATTGAAAACGGAATATCTGATTGAACCAAACTGATGGTTGAGCCGACGCTGTAAAGTGAGTGCTCGAGCTTGCTTAGATTGAAGTGTCTTAATTCTTGATCTCCAAAACACCAGATATTCCACTCTGTTAAAGCTGGATATTGAAATCTTGGATGTGATGGAAAGGTGGATTTAAAGAATTCTAGCAGTGGTGTTTCCCCAATAAAATCATACAGACTTTTCCCCCCAACTTCAGATCCCTGATTTTTTGAACGATGATAATAGTGAAAGTTAATATGATTAATCAAACCCTCAGCAGAATTCTTGTATCCAGAAGCTCCCCACACGCCCTCACCCAAAGCCGATACACCAATGATAATTATTTCAGGATCATTGTTGGTTTCTTCTCTAATAATTTCTGCCAGGCGAAAGGCCGCCTGTTGATACTCCTGGGCAGTCAGTGCTCGATTTAAAGTCTGATTTTTAATTAACCATTCTTCATTGCCCAACTCGTAATACTTAATATAATTTTTACCCAAACTTTTTCTTAGAACGGTGTAGGTGCGAATAAAATTTCTAAGTTGCTCCTCAGTCGGCTTAAAAGTCACACCCTCGAGTTCGTGATAGACCTTGGTGGTTCCGTTTTCAGGTGTGTCTGGTAGCAGTCCCAAAACTGATAACTCAAATATTATTTCTGAGTTTGTTTCCTGAGCAAAATCTAGCATCTCTTCAACTGAGGGAAACATAAAATCATCTTGAGGCGGCCAAGGCATGTAGGATCCCTTGGGATTGGTCCAGTCATAAAATTTAATCTCAGCTCCATTGGGGAATCGAAAGTATGAAAAGCCTAACTCATTGTAAAAATCAACCAGCTGCGTGTAGAGTTGAGGATCTTCCCCAGAAACTGCCTTCTCAATCTCAGAGTCAGTGGCAGGAATATTGGTGCCGTATGTTTTTAAAGGATAGTTTTCCTGATTTGGATAGATCTGAATAACGGCGTCAACTGTATCTTGGGTGGCTTTACCCCTATTGTCGAGGGTTTCTTGGTTGCTTAAAAACTGCTTAATGATGAAAAACGGAGCAAATAAGGCCACTGCTAGTAGCATTAATACCAAAACTTTTTGGTGAGATTTATGCTTAAAGAAGAATCGTTTGTTTGAAGATCGAGTCAAGACGGGCTTACTTGCGTCGGCTGTTGGTTTTGAGTCATCATTCATGATCAACTTCTTTTTTAGTTATTTGGGGATGATATTTAGAAAAAAGTATCCTGATAAGTGGTGTCGCGGTCAATTATCAGTTCTGCTTGATTGCCGTTAACGTCTACAATCAGCGGGTATGGCTTAACTCCGCCTTGCTTCCATACGTAAAGCTGATAGGTTTCTAGCTCATAGGGGACTTTGTAGGTAAGTCTGATTTTCGCCATTCCCAGTGGATCCAGCACAAAAAAGCCGTCAATGACTTGAAAGCCCAACTCCTCGTAGGAACTGGGCTCTTCAGTGTAGCCTTGGGCTTGGACTAGCTCGCTGCCCAGGGGTAAATAGAGGCGATTCCAAGTTGGTGCTGGGGCATTAAGGCACAGCTGACCCGCTTCAAGATTGCAGTTGTCGGCTTTGCGGGTGTTGCGGTAAGTGATTTCTAGGGTGTTGGTGATGTATCCGTTTTCTGGACCATCGACCAGTTGTTGCACTTCGTACTCTGTGAACAGGTTTGACTTTGCTCCACCCAGATTGGCATCAACAATGGCTAAAAAGTCGCCTTCTGTTGTTTTCATGCGGCCGGCGGCACCGGCGTTTTCAGCTGCTTGCTGGGGCTGATCCTCCACAAAGTACATCTGAATATTTCTGCCCTGAATGGTGTTCCAAATCATCTCAAACAAATCAGCGAAATGCTGACGAGGCGCGCCATAGGTCTTGAGTAAAATAGCTTGCATCATTGGGCCTAAAATCCCCTTGCGGTCTTCTCTCAAATAAGGTGTGGGGCGAGTGATGATCTCGCTTAAAGCATAAACAACTTGGGGACAGTCACAGCGCTGGTCAATCTCGGAGCTGAAGGTACCATAACCTGGTACTTCAACTGGGCCTAAGATTTCAAGCAGTCGTGTTAAGACGTGAGTGTCAACAGCAAAGATGCCGTCGATGTCATCAGGCTCTCCTCTAATAGTTTGATAGTGCTCAAAAAAGATGTCCATCGATTCTTTAAAATCAGGTGAGATGTTCATGTCGCGCAGGTTCCAGTAGCGTTCGGTGGTCAGGTACTTTCCCAGGCTTTCGGGAATCTCAATGCGCTGATTGAAGCGCTGATCCAGTTCATAGATGTCATCCGACTTTTCAGGTTGGACTTTGCCATTTTCAATGTAAACGATTGAGTAGGCGGTTAAAAACCCTCCGGTGGGTCGCAGTTCGTTGTTGTTTTGAAAGAGAATGAGATATTTGCGGCGTTC
>CAYXBZ010000058.1:0-3213 GCA_964463605.1 uncultured Pseudomonadales bacterium
GGGAGATGCTCTAGCCAATTGAGCTACTCTCGCTGATAAATTGTTTTCGCTGTGTATTATAACCCGTAAAAACTGTTGCCTCTGGTGGGAATCTCACTCTTCGAGTGATCACCCATCTACAATTTTATCAATTTAAGTGTGAGAACCCACACTTATTCTTGCTGTGCCTCGGGTGGGAATCGAACCCACACGGTCGTAAAACCACGAGATTTTAAGTCTCGCGCGTCTGCCAATTCCGCCACCGAGGCATATACAATTCATCATTATAAATAAGTCTCGCACGCCTGCCTGCCGGCAGGCAGGTCTGCCAATTCCGCCACCGAGGCTGTTTGCAAACTCCCAATTATAACATCAAAAACTACTGCCTTCTCGAAAATTATTCCACTAAATCATGAATCTCATAAATATCGCCTGCACCCATAGTCATCAACACATCACCCGGAGCTAATTTTGTTTGGCAATACTCTAACAGATTATCTGCGTTTTTTAAATTCGTGATTCTAGTATTTGTTTCAGATTGATTCACTGCGGCAACCAACATGTCGGAATTAATTGAGGTGTCGATTTGCTCTCTGGCTGACGGAAAAATATCTAACAATAAAACCTCCCGTGCTGTTGATAGGGCATCAACAAAATCATCAAACAACTGTTTTGTTCTAGAAAATGTATGGGGTTGAAAAGCAACCACTACCCTCTTATTTGGATGCCATTGTTCTAAAGCCAAAATGGTTTTTCTGATTTCATCTGGGTGATGTGCGTAGTCGTCATAATAGAATACTCCCTCCTTTTCTCCTTTAAATTCAAATCGTCTTTGAATACCTCTAAATGATGTTAATGCATCGATAGCTTCATTAATATTCACCCCCACTTGATTCACTGCTAAAATTGCGGCGACTGCATTAAACAAATTAAACTCACCGGGAATTTGAAGCTCCAAACTAACCTTTTTGCCATTGATGATAGCTTCTCCTAGATTTAGTTGATCTTTAATACTTGAGTTAATGATTCTAGCGTCTACATCTTCACTTCTTCCATAAGTCAAAAGTGACAGATCTTTTTTATTTAGATGTTGCTGAATATAGCTAATGGTATCAACAAGATCTTGGCTGTCGGCATTATAGATCAGAGAACCTCTGTTTTTTGTTTGAGTGAAGTAATTGGCAAAAACCTCTTTTGTGTGTTGGATGCTGTGATAAACGTCTGGATGATCAAAAGCTAAGTTGGTACAAACGCTGATCTGTGGATGTAAAAAAGAAAAACGTGGTGTTATTTGATCAGGTTGGTCATTACAGTTTGGATCGATGACATACTCGTCGGCTTCAGCCACGAAAAAATCACTAATATTATTCCATCTTCCGGTTCGATTCATACCAATTATTTCTCCAACGCCTACAGAAAATGATGGGCTAAGATTGCATTTCTCCAAAATCCAAGCAACCATAGCCGATGTGGTGGATTTACCGCCCACACCAGATATTCCAATACCTTTTTTTTGATTAAAAAAGTAAGCGAGAGCTTCAGCTTGGGAGTAAGTTTGAATATTCTGCTTTTTTGCTTGAAGTACGATGGGGTTACGTGGTCCTCCATGAGCAGAGGTAAAAATGACACAGTCAATGTTTTTTGGCAGTTGATGTGTAAACCCTTGATCGATAGAAAGATCTAATTTGTTTAATAAATTTTGAGTCACGAATTTTGCAGGAACATCGCAGCCGCTAACTTTTTTTCCAAAATCCAGTAGTATTTGGGCAATTGAGGTCATTGCCACTCCTTTAATACCCATCAAATAAATATGGTTAAATTTATTTAGGTTGGTTGATGTAGTTAAAGTTTTCACTGATTTAAGATAGACTCTTTAATTATTTGTTCAGCTACTTTTTGATCGCTCCAGGGAATCTCTCTTTTTCCAATGGCTAAACTTTTTTCAGCACCTTTTCCTAGAAGTGCAACTATGTCTCCTGGTTGAGCAAGCTGAGTAAGTGCAAAGTTTATCGCCTGATATCGATCGGTGATTGAAACAATCTTTTGTTGGTCTTGCTCAACTCCAGATTTTATTTGATGGATGATACTCCAAACATCTTCTGATCGTGGATCGTCGGCAGTAATAATTACGATGTCAGCATTTTTAACAGCAGCCTGTCCCATGATCGGTCTTTTAGAAATATCTCGTTTGCCTGCTGAACCAAAAAGGGCGATGAGCCTTCCTTTCTTTTTTTGTTTATTCTGTTGAAGTTTTAAGGCAGCTAGGGCTTTTTCTATGGCATTTGGAGTATGAGCGAAATCAACGACGACTCTAAATTTTTGACCTAGATCAATCTCTTCCATTCGTCCACTTACTCCAGGAAAGGTATTAATGGCTGAGGCAATCTCTTTATCTGTCAAACCAAGTTGTTGAACAATTTTTACTGCCAATCGAGCATTTGAGTGATTGTATGGTTCAGGGAATCTTTTTTTTATGGCTTGATTAATCGAAGTTGAAATTTTCTCTTCTAAAGAAAAACTTTCAACCTCCTGTTTTTTAAGCTCCAACCTCTGCCTGACTTTATAAAATGATCGATCATCTTCATTTATAATTACTACAGGAGCTTTTTTTAAGAGTAGGCACTTTGCATCTATGTAGTGATCGTAGTCTGGGTGATAATCAAGATGCTCGTGCGTTACATTGGTTAATCCAGCAATAATTGGTTTGATTCCCCAATCTCTAAATTGATAGGCTCCGTGAGAAGTCATCTCCACAACCGCAAATTGACATTTTTCATCGACCATTTCTCTTAAGAATTGATTAAGCTGAATTGGCTCTGGGGCGGTAACATGCAAACCAGTATCAAGCTCTTTTTTACCGATCTTGGCTGCAACGGTTGAGATTAACCCTGTTTTCTTGTTATTGCTATTTAGGATGTGATAAACCAAGTTGCTTGTGGTGGTTTTGCCATCGGTACCGGTGATAACGATTGTATTGATTTTTTTTGCGGGAAATCGATACTTTATCTGTCCCCAGGTACCCTTGATAAGACCTGTTTTGATAAAGTGTAATGGTCTTTTTAAAAAATAGATAAATTGGCGCATTTTGGGTGTATAAAAGTTAATGCATCAATTATAACAGTCAAAATGGTTATACGAACAAGTTAGTTGAAGTTTCTTGAATTTCTTATAATTTAAGATGTGTAAGTTCTAAAACGAATCCGAACAGTTAAAATAGTTCGGATATGCCAAAAC
>CAYXBZ010000059.1:0-3167 GCA_964463605.1 uncultured Pseudomonadales bacterium
AAGCACAAGGCGATTCAATGAATATGGCTGGGATAGATGATGGTGATTTAGTACTAATTAAAAATCAGCCTTATGCAGATAATGGAGAAAAAGTAGTTGCACTCATTGATGATTCAGCAACAATCAAGACTCTACAATGTGGAGATGATTATGTTGCACTTGTCCCAAAATCAAATAATGCTAGTCACAAACCCATTGTCCTTCGTGAAGATTTCTCAATTCAAGGAAAAGTAATAAAAGTTATTAAAATGTAGGTAATATATGGATTATCAAAAGTACTTCAACAAGTTTCATGAACAGATAAAATTAAGTAACGAAAACAAATACTTAATAACCAGCAGGGAAGCTATTAAAAAGAGTCTGAAGGCTGGTCTAGAAAAAGTACTTAAACATAAGGGCATATCTATTCCAACTTTTTTTGATCAAGGTAGTTACGCCATGGGCACTGGTATTAAACCAACTACTGGTGAAGTTACATTTGATATTGATGAGGGCGTTATATTTGATATTAGAGAGAGTGATTATTCTGATCCTACAGTAGTAAAAAAGTGGGTTGCAGAAGCTCTATCTGATCAAACTAAAATGGGCAGCTCTATTAAAGAGCCTTGTGTGAGAGTTGTATATTCAGAGAATGATGAAGAAAAATATCACGTTGATTTAGCTATTTATTGCCGAATAGCTTCTGAAATTGATTCTCCACTTAGGTTAGCAAGAGGTAAAGAGTTTTCTGCTGATGAGAACAAATACTGGGATCCATCGGATCCTATTACTCTAAAAAACCTGATTAACAACAAATTTTCTGGAGAGAGTTCTTACCAATTCAAAAGAATTATACGTTATTTAAAAAGATGGAAAGACGTCCAATTTTCATCAAATGGAAACAGCAAACCAAGCGGTATAAGTCTTACAGTTTTAGCCTATCTCCACTTTCAACCTTCTTTTGATATGGATGGAAATCCACAAGATATTTTTGCTTTACAAGGAATGCTCTCAAGGGCACTTAATGGAATTTCTCATTCTACAAGAATGCAAGTCTTACTCCCTACAACACCTTACAATGATTTACTTTCAAGGATGAGTGATTTGCAGTATCAAAATTTCTATGAGAAATTGCTAAGACTATCTTCAGACATTGATTATGCAATTGAAAAAAAGGATGAAGCTGTTATTTTATCAACTCTTGCTAGTCAGTTTGGAGATGATTTCCCGATAGATCCAGAAGACACAAAAAAGGCTATGGTAATTTCAGTGAACAAGCCTCTATTAGGGTACCATCCAGATATTGCTAATCCTGGTAATTGGTTAGAAAAAGAGGAAATCACCTTAAGAGGTTTTCTAAAAATACACAATCAAGCAAATCCCATACCAATTGAATCTGATAAAAAAGTTTTTGCTCCAAAGCAATTTCTTTATTTTAGAGCAAACTATGATGGCGATTTTGATAGGATCGCATGGCAAGTAGTAAATACAGGCAGTCATGTTTTAGAGGAATATAACAACGGAAAATCAAATGCATTTCGCGGAGACTTAGATGATGCAAAAGTTCCTAATACCAATCGAACAAAATATGGCAGCTCAGACATGTACAAAAAATCACAAAATCCACTAGAAACATGGGAGCACACTGAGTATACAGGTAAGCATTGGATGCAGTGCTTTGCTTTTAATAACGGTGTTTGTGTAGCAAAAAGCAAAAAGTTTTATGTAAATATCTACAATGCAGAACATCCAAACTATGACTGAGGCTAAAGAAAAACGACCAGCTATTCCTCCAACTGTTCAACTTAAACTGTGGATTCGTTCTGGAGGAAGGTGCCAGCTTTGCAATGAAGTCGTTTATGAGGACGGTTTTACACTAAAAGAAGTAAACTGGTCAAACATTGCACATATTATTTCATGGTCTCCTAATGGTCCAAGAGGTCATAAAACATTATCAAAAAAATTAGCACAAGATTATTCAAATTTAATGTTGATGTGTAGTAAACACGCAAAGCTAATTGATACAAAGCCATATGTAGTTGAATACCCAGTAGAAAAACTCAAATTAATAAAAGATGAGCATGAAAAAAGAATTGAGACACTCACAGCAATTACTAATGAAGCTCGAACTTATCCATTAATTATTCAATCAAACATTGGGGAGATTCCAGTTGAGATTAATTTTAAAGAAGTTGAAGTTGGAATTACCGAGAATAGAATGTATCCCAAAGATAAGCCTTTTCTAATTAATTTAACTGGTGATATAAGCGATGGTACAGCAGACTACTATAAGAGCAAAGCTCTTATCATTACAGAAAAAATAAAGGCATTTCTTGATAAGTTTAATGACCTTTCCGAGCGACAACACATATCTATATTTCCAATAGCCTTAATGCCATTGCTTGTACATTTAGGAAAAGAAATTGGAGATAAGCATTCCATCCAACTATTTCAACATCATCGATCACCAAGTAGCTGGATTTGGCTAGATGAAGAAGTAAACAAAGAATACATAATTGATAGACCTAATTCTATTGAATCTAGTAAAGAAGTGTATTTAAAAATTGCTTTAAGTGATTCTATTGGAATGGATAAGATAAACACGCTAGGTAAAATTAGTAAAAACATTTATCAAATAGGAATAGAAAATCCAACTACTCGATTTTTAACAAACAGAGTCTTAGTACCCAAATTTGATGCAATATATAGACAAGTATTAAATGAAATACAACTTATTCATGGACATGACTGTACAATCCATCTGCTACTAGCTGTCCCAGCTCCAATAGCAGTTCAATGTGGGCTGTCTTTACTTTCAAGAAAAGATCCTGCTATTTGGGCCTACGATTATGATAAAAAACATGGCGGATTCATTAAGGCGTTGAGAGTTAATTAGTAAAGTCATCTCTCTTTTCTCGGATGATCTTTAAGGAATTTCTGATTTTCACTCACTAAAAAAACAGTTTCGTAGACATAACAATTCTCATCTTTAAGATCTCTTCCAACCAAAAAACCTTCACGTCTTAATTTCTTAATTGATTGAGTTTTGACACCGTAGTAATAATCCAATTCAAATTTTGTGAGGTGATCTTCCTCCCACCAATCCTTGTCGAGACTAAGCACCGGAATGACTCCTTCCTGAATATTTCTCCAACAATCTCGACATCTCAGACCATCTGGTCGCCACC
>CAYXBZ010000060.1:0-3161 GCA_964463605.1 uncultured Pseudomonadales bacterium
ATGTAAAAGACTACTCCTACATGCTCTCATGTATTGGAGAGAAGAGTCGCACTGACGCTTGCGTTGCCAGAGCTGACGTTGACTTCTCAGGTCAAGTGAACAACATTGATCTTGGTTTGCTTAGAAAAACATTGAGTGAAGTGGCTGATCAACTTTAAGAAGCCCACCCAATTATCAAGAAGACCATAATTTATCATTATTAACAACATTCGCAGTAAACATTATGCAAGAGAATTTATCAGAGACTAATCAAGAGCAAAATAACCATCAAGAATTTACATCGACTGAATCTTCAGTGGTTTCTTCAAAAAATAACAAGAAGCCATTATATATTGGTGTTCTAATTTTGGTGACAGTGACTGTTTTAGCTTATGTTTTTTTGGGTGATCAACTAGTTGATCCAGAAATTCTAAACATTTCAGACCCAGATGATATTTCACAACAACTTGAGTCATCAGATCAAAGTCAGCCAACAACTGACAGCTCAGATCTTGAAGATGAAGTAGTTGAGCAGTTAGACCTTCCTCCTATTGATGATGTAATCGAGGCTTCTCAAGATTCGCGCTTAGTAATCAGCTCTGAAAAGCAAGTATATCAAGTTGGAGAGTCGGTCAGTATGACTCTTCTGCTTGCAACTGCAACCGTTCCTGATGGGATTCAGTTTATCATTAATTATGATCAAAACTTGTTGTCACAAGTTGAAATTCAACCTATTAACTCGTTTGGATCTTATCTGACTCAAAAAGTTGAAGATGGAGCGATTAAAGGCATATTGCTGCGTAATCCTCAAGAAGAGGTGGATGTATCCTCCTCTTTACCTTTGTTGAGGATAACTGGAGTGGCTGCTCAAGCAGGGGAGTTAAAATTGGCCTTCGATCAAGAAGAAACTCAAGTAGCAGCTCAAGCAGGTCAAGACGTACTGCATGAGTTTATTGATTTAAGTCTATCTATTAATTAAACTTGTTTAAGAGTTACACGATAAATAAACACCAATAATATTTTTATGAATTTAAAAAAACGCTTGCCCATTATTATTTCATTGTTTGCAATGCTTTCTTGCACTAGCCTAGCAAAGGCTAGTTTGGCTTCTGCAGCTTTGCTTAGGCTCAATCCAAGTAGTGGTGAAATTTCTGACTCAACTCAGATCCAAGTAGTTGTTGATGCGGAAGGTTCTTCAGTAGACTCAGCGGTGGCGGTGGTAACATTCAACACCAATCAGGTTGAAATAACAAACATTTCAGATGGAGCATTTTTTGATTCAGTGGCCACCGACACCACCACCAGCGGTGAAGTTGCAATTACCGGCACATTAAATATTGGCAATATTGAAGGAAAAACTGGGAGTGGTGTTTTAGCAACAATCACTGTGAAACCAAAAATTACCTCGGGAACAGTTACTTTAGGCTTTCGTTGTTCTGCTGCTGACGTCGATGACTCTAATATCATGAATACCGCTGGCACAAATCTTTTGGCTACTGATGAGCAGTGTGCAAAAAATGTTGGCGGAAGCTATACGATTGGCACCTCAGGTGGAGATAGTAGCACCACTTCTCCCACCTCAACTCCCACACCAGCTGAAACAAAAGGTGACCAGCCCGCTCTGCCAGAGGAATTGCCAGAATCAGGTTTTCGGGATTTGCTGAAGTGGATTACGTCAGGATTGGCATTAATTGGAATTGGACTGTTGCTGTTGTAAATACAATCCCTGTCAATTTCTATGAAAAAACTAATTTTAATTCTAATAATTTTACTTGTGGGGATTGCTTTGTACTATTTAATTATCGGACAAGCTCTAGATGAAGAGTTGCCTCAAATAGGTGGGGTGCAACCGACAGTAACGATTGGACAAGATAAAATTATAAATGATCAGGAATGTGTTAGGGCAGGCTGTAGTGGAGAACTCTGCGTAGAAACAGCGGTTGCCGATGAGATATTTACTACCTGCGAGTTTAAGCCCGAGTACAGTTGTTATCAACAGGCTGTGTGTACTCGCTTGGAGTCAGGCGAGTGTGGCTTTATTAGAGATGAGGATTTTGAACAATGTTTGCAAGACGCTGCTGAGATAGGAACTGAGTTTATGGCTCCACAAATTGCTCCCCAGTGATCCAGGCTGACAGCAGCATCTCGAAAAGTGCTTGACAAATTAGCAGACTCTAGCTATCATTGCTAATAGTGATTTCTAATCTTGATCACTATTTATTATCTCTTTTAGATATTAGTTAGATAACTACAAACAATCACCATCATGATTGAACTCACACCAAGACAAATTCAAATTCTCCGAGCAATTATTGAGGAGTTTATCGAAACGGCCCAGCCCGTAGGTTCCGACACAATCGATCGCAAATACAACATCGGAGTGTCTCCAGCTACCATTCGCAATGAGATGGTTTATCTTAATAAACAAGATTATCTAGATAAACCTCACGTGAGCGGTGGTCGAATTCCTACACCAAAAGCTTTTAGGCTTTACATTAATGAGTTGATGCGAGAGGAGGAGCTGTCTGTTGCTGATGAAGTTAGTGCCAAGGAAAAAATTTGGGAAAGCCGCACTCAACTTAACAAGCTGCTAAAGGAAAGTTCACATGTTTTAGCCGACAGATCAAATGCCATTGGCATTGCTATGACAGACGATCAAGACATTTTTCACGCTGGCTACTCAAATCTGCTGGATATGCCAGAATTCTTTGATATTCAAGTGATGAGACGAGTTCTGTCGATCATTGAGCAAAGTCGCATTTTGGAAGAGATTTTTTCAAGAAGTGATAGCTTTGATAAGATTCAGGTAGTATATGGCCGTGAACTTGGAGAGAAGAATCTGGAACCGGTTGGATTGATGTTTGTGTCGGTTAATGCGCTTGGGCATCACTGCCGATTGGGCGTAATTGGTTCAGAACGTTTTAATTATCCCTATTTGATTCCCATGATGAAGTACTTTAAGAGCCTCATTGAGCAAATGGTTTAAGTAATTGTCAATCTATTTCTAGAGAGTGTTTTTTTATGCCAAAAAAAAGAAAAAGCAAGAAAGATAAGATCATTGATCAAACTGATAAAAGCAATGGCGATACTCTTCTTTCTGATCTTTCAGATTTGAGAGAACAACTAATGATCTCTCAGGAAAGAGAGAAGAGATCATTGGCAGATTATCAAAATTTATTACG
>CAYXBZ010000061.1:0-3036 GCA_964463605.1 uncultured Pseudomonadales bacterium
TAGTTGATGTGGGTTGGGGGGGAGAATTATTTTCTGCCATAATCCCATCATATGAGAAGTGCATGAGGAAAGTCAATTGGGAAAAGTCTGAAGCAGGTTATTGACATAACTATTTGCAATGATACTTTAAACTATGTAAATAATTATTTTTTCACTTATGTCTGAAGTTACATTTACTCAAGAACATGAAAAGAATGCCATCTTAAAAGAAATAGCTGATTTTCTTGATGAGATAGTCCAAACAATCGCTGATGAAGTATCACTTTTAGAGTTGCCAGAATCTGAATACCAGGAAGAAATTATCAGAAATATAAGTGAGCAAATTTCACAAGCCATTACCAAGGCTCGAACCACCGTTTTTAGAGAGAGAACAATTAGAAAAACCGATCACTTGATTGAAGGGGAAGATCCCGGTGTTCACGCTATCTTTAATCATTCAGATTTTGTTCTTAATCTAAATTACTTTGGGGGCATTAGACGCTCTCAAGAAGGTGACGACTTAAGAGATCAAATGAGCTCGATATTAGTCGGCTCAGATCATGCTAGTAGAACTCAACAAATTGTTAGCCAGTCAATGCACCTTGGTTTTGTAGCAACCGATCACAACGGATTACCTCTTTTTCAGTTTTGGCTAGTTGGAGCTCCTAATGAAAAAAGTATAATTTGCAATAAAGTGGAGTACTTAAATCGAGAAACATATAGAAAAGATAATTTCACCTTGGGAAAAATTTTAACCGAGGAAAACGGAGCACCTTATGTTATTCAACATATTAGAGAAAAGATGGAGTCATTACTTAAGATGAGAACACCTGATGAAATTAACCCCGATCAAATCGAGGGTTAGATATTACTTTTCTTTTACCTTCGACCACAACCAAACATAGAAATATAAACCAAAGCAGAACACACCTATTAAGAATAAAATAACGTAGTAAGCATCTAAGTTTGAAATAAAGTCTAGCATGGGCTATGCCTTCGATTTTTGTAATTTATAGTTAATATACCAAATTGCTACCCCTAAAACAAAACCAATGAAATGACTCCAATCAATAGCTTGTTTCTCAATAATCGCTGAGATAATTAGTGCTACAAATATCCCAACAGAAATTTCTCTAAAAGTTTCAGAGAGAGATTTAAGCTGCGATTCAGTGATATCCACACCCCTCAACTTCTTAACAAAGTTGCGAATCAGCTTCTCTATAAATTGCTTAAGATAAACTAGCATATTGGCTAGTCTATTTCTTATTTCTTACATTAACCTGAACTTTAAAAACTACTTCTTCTTAAAATACTCAACCGTTTTCTTCAATCCCTCCTCAAAATCAACTGAGGGCTGCCAACTAAGAAGTGTCTGAGCTTTACTAATATCCGGCTTTCTACGAGTGGGGTCATCTTTGGGTAGTGGATGATACTCCAAATCCTCCTCAGCTGAAAAATTACCACTAGCAATCCTTTTTATTATCTCTGCAGTTTGTAAAACAGTGTACTCATCGGGATTGCCCAAATTAACCGTTTCGCCACTCAGTCCATCCTCCGAGATCATGCTCAGCAAACCATCCACCAAATCATCCACAAAACAGTAAGAGCGAGTCTGCGACCCATCACCATAAACCGGTAATTTTTCATCAGCCAAAGCGTGCTTAATAAAATTGGGCACTACTCGACCGTCATCAATGTCCATGCGCGGGCCATAAGTATTAAAAATACGAACAATTCTCACATCCATTCCATAATCTCTTTGGTGAACGCCACAAATGGTTTCACCCAGTCTCTTGGCTTCATCATAACAAGAGCGAACTCCATTGGGATTAACATTGCCCCAGTAATCCTCGGTTTGCGGATGTTGCAGCGGATCGCCATAGATCTCACTGGTGCTGGCAAACAAGAAACGAGCTTCTTGATTGGTAGCCAGCAAAAAATCTAGCAGTTGGTGAGTCGCCCATGAGTTCACTAAATAAGTTAAACGTGGATTTTCTTGATAGCGATCGGGACTGGCGGGAGAGGCCAGATGAAAGACTGCATCTAGTTGAGTATTTTCAGGCAAATATGATTCTGGAGGTTGGTTAACATCTGCCTTCACAAAGGTGAACTTTTCTGCAGCCGATTCTGAGCTAATGATCGCCTCGATATTTTCCTGAGAACCGGTAATTAAATTATCAACACCAATTACATTGGCGCCCAGCTCAATTAGTTTGGCTGACAGGTGAGAGCCGATAAATCCGGCAGCGCCTGTAACTAATATTGTTTTGTTTGAAAAGTATGATTTTTGCATTCTTTGTATTGTAGCAAAGCGCCACCCTAAGCAAAAACGCAAATTTTGCTGTAAGTGCGAGCTGTCATCTTAGGCTGTAGTCTGTTAAAATCTGGTCGGGTATAATCAGAATCAGGATCGTCATCATGAAAAAATATCAACAACTATTGCTTCTCACCTTGGTAATTGCGCTAGCAATGCGTCTCCCTTTGCTGGGAGGTTCTTTTTGGTTGGATGAAGCAGCCCAAGCCCTAGAAAGCGCCAGACCACTTTCACAACAGCTAGACATTACCCCCGACTTTCAACCTCCCTTATTACACCTGATTCTGTTTGTCGCCATTAGAATCAGTCAAACTGAGTGGTGGCTAAGATTAATTGGGGCTGTCATTCCTGGGTTAATCGCTATCGCCTCAACCATCAAACTGGCTAAAATGAGTCTTGGCAAAAAGGCGGCTATCATTGCAGGAATTTTAACTGCTACTTCATCATTTCACATCTTTTTTAGTCAAGAGTTAAGACCCTACAGTTTGGCTGCGATGTGGGCAGCCTTGTCAATCACCACCCTCTATTCTTATCTTGAAGAAAAGAAGCCGGTTAGATCACTTAAGCAGTTGCTGTTAGGGTGGTGGCCTTTAATTTTAATTAACATTCTCGGTTTATACAGTTCTTATCTATATCCCTTCGTTTTGATCGCAAGCTTTTTAGTCATACTGATTCTTAAAAGAGATCTGCTTAAAGATTATTTGTTGTCAGCAGTTGCTTCATCAATCGCTTTTTTACCGTGG
>CAYXBZ010000062.1:0-3001 GCA_964463605.1 uncultured Pseudomonadales bacterium
GAGGTTGGAGAAAAAATCCGGGCTAAAAACAAAAGCATCGTTTACACAGCCGGCGCCTGGGACATGCTCCATGTGGGCCAAGTGCGCTATCTTTCTGAAGCCAAGAAGCTGGCTGACGTCTTGATAGTGGGCATCAGCAGTAATCAAACAGTCAGCACCCTCAAAGGCCCCAATCGGCCTATTCTGGACGAAAAGATTAGAGCCGAGATGCTCTCCTACATCCGCTTTGTTGATCTCATCACCATCGTCCCCACTCTAAGCAATCAACCCACACTCAAGCAGTTAAAACCTGACTTTTATGTCACCGTTAAAGAAGATTGGAACAACGGTTATCAAGAATCACCCGAATACAAAACCGTTATCGGCAATGGCGGACAGGTTAAGCTGGTTGACCGACAGTCCCCTTTTATCTCAACCACCCAGATTTTAAAGAAAAGCGCCTCCGCTCAACTGAATGAAGTTCTTAAAGATTTCATGGGTAAAGAAAAACACCCTTTGGGTGACAAATCACGCTAAATTTTACAAAAAGATGAAACAAGATCAAGCTCAGCAACGCAAAAAGAATGCCAGAGTAAGCGGCGAGTATGAGCAAATTTGGCAAAATACAGGTAAATGCGTTTTTTGCGATCTCAAAGAAAAATACATTCTTCTGGAAGAAAACGAGATTGTTTTAACCATCAATCTCTATCCTTATGCCGACGGCCAGCTGATGGCCATCCCCCGCCAACACATTAAGTCACCAAAGGAACTTTCCAGCAAACAATGGGAAACTATCCGCAAGTTTTCTTATTTGGCTAAGAAAATCATCAAAAAAGTCCATCAGTGCAGAGGGATGTGGACTTTAATCCGCGAAGGTGGTGAAGAAGCGCAGATGAGCGTTAGCGATCATCTGCACGTTCAGTTCATTCCCTTTGCTGATCCAGACCTTTGTCAGTGGAATTATCAGGAACTTAAGTACACCCCTCAAGAGAATGCTGATCTGTACAAAAAGCAGTCAGCTTATATCAAGAAGCTGCTTGAGCGCTATCAGCAAAAGTATGCGGATGAAGGAGGTGCTCGGTGACAAGTGGGGTTATTGCAGAATTAGCATGGGGGGAAAATAGAGTTTCATCAGATGATATGATTCTTGTTTTGGGTGCGCGCCAGATTTCACCAAAGAGAGTGACGCAGTTAACAACCCAGCTGCTAAAAAATACTGGTAAAAAAGTGGTTTGGGGATGTTTTGAGGAGGATTATATTGCCGGACTGGAGAACTCAGCTCAATTCAAAAGCTTGAGCGTAGACGAGCTTCAGTTAGGACTGGCTGCGATTACTGAAGCCAAAGACAGGGTGCAAATTCTGCACTATTCTCAAGTTGCAGCCCCCGATATCATCGGGCAAGGTGGATGGTCAGCCGTGATCGGAGTTAATGGTTCTTGGCATCGTGCTTTTCACTATCGAGATGAATATAAACAATTGCAAAAAAGGCGCATTCCCCATAAATTGGTGAGTGCTTTTGTGGATGAAGCGGAGGCAAGAGAGTATGAAAGAAAAATTATTAATGCCCAACCACCGCTCTCTCTGACTCAGGGTCAGGAGGCCGACGAGGAACAGTTCTTCCAAGTAGTTGAGGAGGTTTCTCGCCGGTCTTTTGATCACACTTGGCAGACTGGCGCCGCGCTGGCCAAAAATGGCAAGTTCTTGCTCGCCGCCCACAATCGAGTTGTGCCGTTTGAGACATTCGCCTTGCTGCGCGGCGCCAGCAAAGAGAAGCACCTCACTCCGCCGCAAGATCTCAATCACTTTGACACCAATCATGCTGAGGTAGAGCTGCTAATTGAAGCCGGAAAACAAAAAATTGATCTGGAAGGCTGCTCTCTTTACATCAATTTAATGCCCTGCCCCATTTGCGCCAGGATGTTGGCGAGAACAGGAATAAAGGAAGTGATCTACCGCAATGAGCATTCGGGGGGGTATGCACAGACAATTCTTAATAGATCCAACGTGACAGTTAAACAAGTTGTTATCCAAAATTATCACTAAAAACTACCACTTAAAATAGATCTTAACTTATTAAACACCCCTCTGCCTTCACTAGGTCTTCTGTACGGCCACAAGCCATCTCTTTTTTCCTCTAATGGACCAATAAATCTCTGAGCAGGATCTAAAATAAATACTTTACCAGCACTACTGACATATCTCACCCATGCATGTCCACCGATATTAGAAACCGAATTTCTATCAATACTCACTTTTCCATTTAGGAATCCCTTGCTAATACACTTCTCAAGAAGATAGCCAATTAGCAACGCTTGATGTCTGCAAACACCACCCCCGATAAATGCTGATAAATATATCTTCTGATCTGGCAAAAGAGTTTTAACGATTCTATTAACATTTGCACTATCATATGGCATCAGCTCGAGCACCAACTTCCATGCCGCAGATAGCAAGAATGTTTTTGGATCACTGCTCCCCATGCATCGAATTAGTTCTTGAAATACTCTTTGTATCGATGGATCCTTAGATTCATCTACTACTATCGCCTCCCTTGCTCCCTCACCCAAATAAACGCCACCGTTAATTGGTGTATCTCTGGCTATTATTGGTCTACCTTGAAAATAGCTCTGCTCATTTTTGCGTTTCTTTCTGAAAACTTTTTTATCATAAGTATCCGCTAATCTTCTCTTCATTCTTCTCGTTTTTCCCCAATCTGGACTTGTATCTAATTCTGGCATTAGTGAATCCTTACATATCAATGATTAATGAAATTATTTTGGCAGGTCAGCTATCTCGTCAAGCCAAGCTACTTCTCTTCCACCTCTATCGCCCTACCTTCCACAATTGCCTTGGTCACTTTCTCATATCCAGAAGCTAATAATCGCTGCACGGTACTCTGAGAAGTGTGCATTCTTTCGGCGCAATCAAGTTGGGACAAGTTCTCGATATTTTTGAGGCGCATCGCCTCAAGTTCCTCATGCGACAGCCTCACAATTTGCAAACTTCTCAATGGAACGCCGCG
>CAYXBZ010000063.1:0-2737 GCA_964463605.1 uncultured Pseudomonadales bacterium
CGCTTGGCGATTTGAAACTTTTCGTCAAAGGTGTAGCCAGAATACTCCACGATTTCCAGTCGATCTCGCAAAGCAGCTGGAATGGTGTGTAAAACGTTAGCCGTAGTGATAAACATCACTTCGGACAAATCAAACGGAACACCCAGATAATGATCAGAAAACTCGTGATTTTGTTCTGGATCCAAAGCCTCCAACAAAGCAGCGGATGGATCACCTCGAAAATCTGCTCCCAATTTGTCGATTTCATCCAAAACAAAAACTGGATTTTTAGTGTTAGCCTGGCTGATGCCCTGAATAATTCGTCCAGGCAAGGCACCCACGTAAGTCCGACGATGACCGCGGATTTCTGACTCGTCCCTAATACCACCCAGAGAGACCTTCACAAACTCGCGACCGAGTGCTTCAGCGATTGATCGGCCGATAGAGGTTTTGCCGACTCCAGGTGGCCCCACAAAACACAGAATAGTGGATAATTTTGCATTTTCAGAGCTCGATCTGGTAGTGGTACTAGACTGACTTTTCTTCTTACTAGTCTTAGCTTTTTTAGATGCCTGTTTCTCTTTCAATTGCAAAACAGCTAGATGTTCCAGCACTCTTTCTTTAACTTTCTCTAGACCATAGTGCTGATCGTCTAGAACCTCAGCCGCTTTAGTGAGAGATGATTCCTCTTTAGATGTTTTATTCCAAGGTAAGCTTAAAACTGTTTCAAGCCAGGTGTGAATATAGGCATACTCAGAGTGCATAGCCGACATCTGGCTTAAGCGCTTAATTTCTTTTTTAACCTTAGTCTCGATTTTTTTTGGCAAACCTGCCTTAGCTAATTTTTTTTGTAGCTCTTTTATATCTTCGTCTTCACTTTCGCCTAGCTCTTTTTGGATAACGCTCATCCGTTCACGTAGAATGCTCTCGCGCATTCTTTCATCAAGTTGTTGTTTGGTTTTTTGACTGATTGATTGTTCGATATTTAAAATTCTTTGTTCTTGAGAGAGATAATCGATCACCATTTTTAGACGAGCGTTGACGTTTAGCTCTTCAAGTAAGGCCTGTTTTTCTTTAGTTGGCAACTCGAGGGTTGAAGCAATATGATCAATGATTTCTGGCGATTTAACACCACTAGCCAACTTAATAAAGTTAAAAAACTCAACTGGCTTACCGGCTTGGATAGTTTTCTTGAAAAGTGTGACTAGATGATTGAGAAGCGCTTTAAACTCATCGGTTTCGATAAGTTCTTGGGTTAGCTCTTTAGCCGTAACTAAAAAGAAGGGTTTTTGCTGAACAAACTCGGCGACTCTAACACGTCGTAGACCGCGAACCATAACGTGCAGGTCTCCTTCGTGAGAAAGAGTTCTCTCAACTTGACACAAAGTGGCTGTAGGGTAAATATCGTCAGGGGAAATGTTTTTCTTGCGACCATCTTTTTGAGCGGCAATCACCAAGAGGTTATTTTTTTCTTCGGCTGCGAGAATAGCTTGCTTAGAACCGGATCGCCCAAAAACTAAGACACTTTCTGTGTGGGGAAAAATGACGCCATCCCGTAAAGCAACTAGAGGTAATTGGGCCGGTTTGGGAACCGGCAACTTAACCATTGCCCGCTGTGATTGGGTTTTGTTGCTATTTTTTGGATTTTTATCTTGCTTCTGAGCCATAGACGTTAGCAGTATAATGTATAAATTGCTAATTGAAAAGTGGTTTTAATGGATGGTATTGGATTACAAACTATTTATGGCCACCAATGGTGTATCATTCGCCAACTAACCAAAATGGTGGCGATTACAGTTAGCCAGAAAACCAAAAAAAACAAATAAAAAGAAAACGAATGCCGGTTTTTTGGATAATAACGCTTCACTAGTTCATTATAGCCACGAAAGATCGTATAATACAGTCACGATCATTAGAAAATACACACACTAAACAGGAGTATGCTAAGACAACGGTTAATATTAAACAATCAAGGACGCACCGTAGATAAACGGTAAGGCGGCCTCTTTTCTGTTGTTGGGACAGTTTTCCTGTTAGTGCTAGAACGGAGAATTATGGCATTTTTTAGATCATTCGCCCGAGCTTTGCGGACGGGCGCTAACGCTGACGATTCAAAAAGCAATCGCTCAGCTAGTAAAAAAAATAAATCGCAAGCTACTTCTTATCTAAGAAAAGATAAGCGTAGGTCAAAAGGTAAAGGCAAACAGGTTGAGGCCACAAAAACCCCAGTCACACGAAGTCAGGCGGCCGATCAAGCTCAAAAACAAACTGCCAAAACTAGTGCTGTTGGTGCTGACTCTCAAGATATTTCCGATGAAATTATTAAAAAAGCCGAGAATCGGTCTCGGGAAATCATCATTGAGGCCAAATCAGAAGCTTTACGACTTAGGGAGAAGGTTGAAAAGGAAGCTCGTGATTTTGAGGAAAGCTTGCAAAAACAGCAGGCGGCTTTAGATCGACAGTTGCAGAGTTTAAATTCCAGGCTTGATCAAATCGAAAATCAAGAAAAGCAGCTGGATGAGCGTTGGCACAACCTGGACAAGCAGAAGCAAGATCTGGAGGCAAAGCGCCAACAGTTAATTGATGAGCTGGCTTCAGTAGCCGGTTATTCTCGCGAACAGGCAAAAGAGGAGTTGTTATCAAGATTAGAGAGAGAAGTCGATAAGCAAGCCGCACTGATGGTCCAGGCCAAAATTGCTCAGGCTGAGGAAGAGGCCAGGGAGAAATCAAGAGATATCTTGGTTGAGGCGATGCGTCA
>CAYXBZ010000064.1:0-2700 GCA_964463605.1 uncultured Pseudomonadales bacterium
CAAGGGTTAGTTCTTGGCCATATAAATCCTTTAGCCAGGCTTTGGTTTTTGCGTTACTGTATTTCTTTGGTTTGGTAGTTGTATTACTCATTAGCTTTGCTTGTACTAATGTGTTGACGCTCATGGAGGGCATATAACATAAGTCGGTTATGTTATGTGGCTTCCGTAGCCATCGACACATCAGTACTTTCTTGGGTATTGATAGATACAGTCTTTCCAGTAATAGGGTGATAGATTTGGCTCTGGCCTAACCAGGCTGGGTTGATGTTGTACAAATCTTCAATATCTGGGAGGATTTGCTTGCTGTAAACTTTTTTAGAAGAGAGCTGGTATCTGGCTGGATGTGGGCCTCTATGTGACAGAACAACCCTAAAGAAACCCTTTCCAAAGGCTGGGCTAAACCATTTGCTGGTTACGTCATATTCCCAGCCTACATACTCGGCTAATTCTTTGATTGAGAAACTGGCATTTTTACTACCTGATAGTTTTCTGGCCTTCTTGATGAGAAATTCACTCTTAGGTGGCAACTCGAAGATGGTTTTTTGTAGGGTGTCTTCAAACAATATCTTGGCGATATGAAAGTCAGTTAAGGTAGATACTAGTGATTTTTTTCCGCTAATTGTGGTAACTTCTCGTTGTTTTTGGTGCAACAGCGTTACTACTGACAAGAGAGAAAGAAACTTAGGATAGTCACGTCTGACTCTGACTGGTTTAGTTGGAAATACTTTTCTGATTTCCTCCACAAATGGGATGTAGACTGGATAAGACTCTAGAGTCCGTTGTACATTCTGCCAGTTTTTGATCTCTGATTTATCTGGGCCATTCACCCCACGATATTTAGCATCAGATATTTCATGAATCTTTTGTGTCTGAGTACTACTTTCATCAGGATAAACACTTAAGTTTCTGGTTTCATTTTCGGCATGGATTCGTGAGTCGGTGGTGGTAGTTATGAAGCCAGTTGGGCCTAATACTTCTTTGTATTCGGTTTTATACTGGCCTGATTCTGGATCTTTAACAGTGGCTTGGAGTTTGAGCTTTTTCTCTGATTGGAGGGTGCGGATGGAGTAGTCAGTTTTTTGGCTACCGTGTTTCTCGAAGATAACGATAATTTTATGGGAAAAGTGATCTTCTGGGGCATAGAAAAATGATTGGGCTGTGGCATCAGTCAAGTCCCGATAGGCATCCTTGGGAAACATCAACATGACTCTGATAACTACATAGCTTTTGCCCACACTAGATTCACCTTTGACAATTTCAGATAGTGGTTCGCCAGTTAGTCTGGAAGTAAAAACGATGTAGTGAGTCAGTGCAATTTTTTCTTCACCCACTACTCCTAGTTTCTTGATGAACTGCAAGATTCGGTACATCAGGAGGGGTGAACTTAACAGCTTTTCAGCTTTTTTGATCTCATCTTTAGTTAGTGGTTTGCGATTTTGCTTTGGTTGGTTTAATCGTTGATGATTGATTTCATCAATAACTTGGGTTAACTCCACCAAATGCCTTGCAATTTTTGCTTTCTTTGCTTCACTCCCTAGCAAGGATTGTTTGACGAATGTAGCCCGATTTTTAGATGAGGTAATAAGGATGTTGCTGCGATTGATGATCTTGTCATCTTCATATACGCCAAGATCCAAACGATAATCTTTAGCTGAATAGATTTCATACCGCAAGTCATCTTTGAGTAGTGTTATTTTGTTGGTATCCCTGAACCTAATCTGGAATCCTTGGATTTCAGACTTGGTGCTGTCTGGTTGGTTATTGTTGTTTATGGTAGTATTTGATTTAGTTGAATCCATATTGGAAGGGGCGAGGTGCAACTCACCCCTTCTGTATGCACCCAAGCTAGGCTTGTTTGGATTGTCTTCGTCTTTCCATTTCTTTGCCTTGCTTTATTAGCTCAGCTCTCACGGCCTTTTCGTACTTCTGGACAGCTTCTAGAAGATCTATCACTAAGTTGTCAGTGGCGGCGTGGCGGTTCGCTTTACTTCTAAGACATCTGTATTGACTGATGCGAACTGAACTTGATCCATAGGGATTGATACCTCGTTTCAGCAGGGATTCATTGCCTCGCTTGACTCTTTCTGACAATGATTGTGTCTGGAAACTATCAACTGCCTCGATTATTTGGCTCAGAAACGTTGCAGGGGCTTCGACTTTTTCCTCACTGCTTTTCCTTAGATAGACACAGGCTGTACTTTTTTTGTTTTTCTTACTCACTTTTTTCACCTCCTTTCTCGATTGAACCCATTAGCTGGGCTATATGATTACTAATGGCACTGGAAATTGCTTGATCGAGTTCATTAGAGATTGGAAAAAAGGTTTTAACAAGCTCACCACTGATTAGCTTGATTCGAGGGTAGGTGATGCGATATGAGCCAGGTTTATCAAGAATGGAGTACACGCCAAGACTTCCCAGGTAGTACTGGTTGTTGATCTCACACGATGCAAAGCCGATAAGCCCTGCGTTGGGTTTAATGGGGATAAATTGGATGTTTGATATTTTGTACTTCATATTCCTCTCACTTTGACTTCACCTTGCGGTTAGTTAATGTAATTTTAAGATGGAAAATATGAAGAAAACGAAAAAAATTGGCTAAAATATGAACCTTTTAGCCTGAAGAAAAAAATTGGTTTCTTGCAAATTTGGAAGAAAAATATACTTATTACGAAGCTGAAGCCTGGGGAAACAAAAAGTTC
>CAYXBZ010000065.1:0-2676 GCA_964463605.1 uncultured Pseudomonadales bacterium
TTTTATCTTCCTCTGTGAGAAAATTTAAAAATTCTTTTTCAGAAAGCAAACGATATGGTGAGGGTATACCTGCTTTTCGTTCTTTCATTCTTTTCAAACACAAATTTACATCTGTTTTCATATAAATCAATATATCGATTTCTGGCATTGTTTCTAGAATCTTATGGGATACCTTGCTGGTTTCCCCTCCCACTTCATTGATGATAAAATGATAAACTTGATAATAAAAAGCTTCATCTAATAAAAACCAGGGTTTTGCATAGTCTTGTTTAACTGCTTGATAGTAAGTACAAATCACAAAAAAGTATGTCATTACAATGTTTCTGAGGGTGGGTGTAGCTTCAGAGTACTGATATACCTCATCAGCAATCAGTATATTTTTGATAAAACCAGAGTTTTCGTTTATAAAATTTGTTAAACACGAAAATATTCCTCCACTTTGGGCTAAAATCCTTCTGTCAAATAAAATACCTTTTCCATGTTCTTTGGGTCCTGGAGGATAACCCAATCTTTTTGCTAAACATGAGTTGAGTTCTTTATATAATGTTGTTTTACCTGATCCTGGAAGGCCGATAAATTCAATGCGTTTTCCACCTTCCGGTGAAAGTGGTTTGCGATTTTCTTTAGCTCCAATGCGCAAAAAATGAACAAGTGGATTTAAACCAGACTCTTTAATATCTGGATTAGAGCTTAGATAAAAACTACTATCAAAATTTGGGCTTGGGTCACAGCCAACAAAACCACCATATAATAAGTAGTGTAAGTAAGGGTAAATTCTTTTTCTTGAGAAATTAAGATAATAAGTTCTGTAATAGTTTACATCAAAATATTCTGTATTACGGAGTAATATGAGATCACTTCTTAGTCCTAAGTAGCTACTGTATTTTATAAGGGTCTTATAATACTTTTTCATAATTTGATTTTTCTTATAACAAATATATTTTCTAACACTACTAACACAACGATCTGAATTTGTGGTTTATTATCTATCTACGTTAGTTACTGTAGGTTTTATTTTCCACTTGAAAATTGGGCGAAGTACCCCACTGGTTTTACCAAAATATCCGTTTTTTTTATCAGACGCTGATTGTAAGTTGAAGGTTAGTAAATCCCGATATTCAAAGATATTTCCTTTTGATTCTGTAACAAATCTCAATGTAGAAATAGTGTATAAGCCTGTGTTTAATAAATTTGGAGGAATAATGCATTCAGCTGAGTACGGGCCATGATTTAGATAATGTTTCTTTTTCCATCCCGAGTTGGTTGTGAACACGCGAACACCATTTTCGTTTTGCAAATGTATATGCAAATCAAAGTTATTTTCACCTCGTATCAGCTTATAAAATTCGATACAAATTGTGATTTGGTCATCAATTGTTATTATATTATTATTCTCTGTTTTTGAATTGTTTTTTACACAAATACTCATTAGACGTACATCTTTATTGGCTGGTGCGTTAAACTCTGACCACCTAATCTCAGATTTGTTTTTCATATTGGATTTCAAATAATAGGATGTGGCATCTTGAACAAATCCATCAAAAGATTTATCGCCTTTTTCTAAGACTATAGCTCTCTTACATAAATTTTGAATAGCTTGCATGTTATGACTAACAAAAAGGACCGTCCTACCCTTACCCGCCACATCATCCATTTTTCCAAGGCATTTCTTCTGAAACTCGGCATCACCCACTGCCAAAACCTCATCCACAATTAGGATCTCGGGGTCCAGGTGGGCAGCCACGGCAAAAGCCAGGCGTACGTACATGCCGCTGGAATAGCGCTTGACGGGGGTGTCGATGAATTGCTCCACACCTGAAAAATCGACAATCTCGTCAAATTTGCGGTCGACCTCCCCTTTGCGCATGCCGAGAATGGCGCCGTTGAGGTAGATGTTCTCGCGCCCGGTCAGCTCGGGGTGGAAGCCGGTGCCCACCTCCAGCAGACTGCCAACGCGCCCCCTCACTTTGACCAGGCCGCTGGTGGGGGCAGTCACGCGGGAGAGGATCTTAAGCAGGGTGCTCTTGCCGGCGCCGTTCGCCCCGATGATGCCCAGGGCTTCCCCCTGCTGGACGGTGAAGGAAACGTCATCCAGCGCCAGGATCGATTCGCCCTGGCGGTTGTTGTGGTCCTGCTGGCCAATCTTGGTATAGGGGTCGGGCTGGCCGCGCCAGCGCGCCCACCACTTGTTGAGGTCGCGCGCCAGGGTGCCGGTGCCGATCACGCCCAGGTCGTAGCGTTTGGTTAGGTGTTCAACGGAGATGACAGTATTGGTCATAGATTAAGTTTTACCACAAAGATTTACAAGATTTTGAACCACGAAGATCACAAAGAACACAAAGAAAGACTTTTAATTATTTTTACTCCCTTGAAGTGCCCTCAGGGTATTGTGCCCTTTTTGGTTCATATTATTTTCAATTCATTCAAAATTATTTAAACCACGAAGATGACGAAGAACACAAAGTATCGTTTTCTAACTTAGTGCCCTTTGTGTCCTTTGTGGTTTAATTGTTTTTAGTTAGCTACACGCTTTATGCCGTCTTTGATCAGGGGCACGTGCCAGTTAATCAAAAAGCCTAATTTGCACCCGCGCAACTTGAGGTAGGTCAGGATTTGCGCCATGTGGATCGGGAGCACTTTTTCCACACACTTATTCTCAATGATGATGCAATCCTC
>CAYXBZ010000066.1:0-2535 GCA_964463605.1 uncultured Pseudomonadales bacterium
CATTAAGGCTCCAAGGATTGCCTCTTCAATCTCGATAGCCTGGGGCGGTATTTTGTTAAACTCAGTCATTTTAGGTAAGTTTTTGATATGTGGTTTCCTTGTGGGGTGTGCCGTTCAGTTTGCCTTTTTCCCGTGCAACCCAGCCGTTGATTGCTGCTTTCCAGTCCTTCATCTTGTTTTTTCCTACTTGCCAGCCGTTGCTTGAGTAGTGGCTAAGGAACTTCTCGGCCTCAATGGCTGCGTTTAGCGATAGCTGTTTTTCTGCAATCTTAATGGCAAAATAGGATTGAATTTCTGGGAGGGTGGGAGGGGTGAAAACCACTCTCTCTTTCTTCTTATCATTCTTATCATTCTTGTTAGTTGTTAGGTCTTTGTTACCTGTCTGTTGGTCTCTTTGTTGGGTTGCTGTCTCTGACTGTTGGTAACTATCCCATTTACAAACCTTTATAACCCTTCCTGTCTTTGTTGCCTTGTATGTTAGAAAATTCAATTTTTCGAAACGGGCTATTGCGCTCCTCACGTTCTGAATTGATATGCCTTTACCGGATGCTACCCTTATCGACTCCAAGCTGGTGACGAATTCTCCAGGATTAACCCTGAACTTTTCGCCCATCCACTCCCATTCGCTTTCGGTATGGTTTGCCATTAGTAGAATAGCAATCAGTACAGCCTTTTGCTCAGGTGTAGATGTTAACCAAACTGGGTCGGTTAGCAACTTGCGGTATAGTCTTATCCAGCTGGAGTTCATGCCCTTTTCGCCTTTTTCGCCCGTCTGGGTGGGGCTATTCGTCGCTGTATTATTTGCCTTTTACGTTCCTCCATTTGGGCCTGTGTGCCCCTGAAATGTGGTACATAAAAGCCAAGGGCACAGCGCTCTATGGGAGTACTCAGCTCAGCTACATTGACTTCGCCTGTGTCCTCATTTATCCACAGGCAGTGAGTTGCTTGCGCTTCCATAGTTAGCCCCTCCCTTGGTTAAGAAGTGCCTCTATGTCGCTTTTTCGATACCTGCAACGCCCGCCAGTCTTTATGGGCTCTAGGTAGCCGTTCTTTTGCCACCTAAATAGGGAGGTGCGGCTCACTTTTAGGAGGTTCATAACTTCAGGAACTGACAGTAACTCTTCTTTTGTTTTTGTTTGCTCCTTTTGCTGGATAAGCTGCTTTTGCACTATCTCTTCGTGAAAGAGTCTCAAGTCCCC
Organism: uncultured Pseudomonadales bacterium; assembly: GCA_964463605.1. Classification (GTDB taxonomy): domain Bacteria; phylum Patescibacteriota; class Microgenomatia; order UBA1400; family PJMF01; genus DAOLOF01. The sequence continues at coordinate 1,200 of CAYXBZ010000066.1, forward strand.
AATGCTAACCTGTACGGTTAGGTTTGCGGCTTCTGGTAGGGTAAGTAATTCTGCTATTTTCATCTTGTTACTTATTTGTTTCAGGCGTAAAATTACTCCTACCTATTCCGCTAAACAAATGATAAACAGAGTTTTAACCTACATAAAATATAGGAAAAGTGTAGGTTTTTGTAGGATTTTAAACAGTAAAAAACCCTAAAGCCTTTTTTTATAGGGCTTTAGGGTTGTAGGATAGATTTTGGATATTCTTGGTAGATTTAGAACTGCCTTACCCTATGGTATTTGAAGTAGTAGTAAAAAGCAATCTTTTGCCATTTGGTGAGTTCTGGGTTGCCTTCGATTAGGGCGGTTAGGATATGCTTATCAATCCCGGTTTGATTGGTTAGGTGTTTTGCTTTAAGCCCCAACTCCTGCATTTGGTATTTTATCCACTCAGGGGTGATATTGTCAATATCCGTGCGGCTATAGTCCACAGGAGAAACCGTTAGCCTCCATTCTGGGGGTATCTCATCAGCAAACATTTTCCGAACCCTGTCAATCAATTCTTTTCGGGATAGCTGCTTTTCGTTTACCTTCTTCTGCTCAACCCTTACGATCAGCCAATTCTCTTTAAAGGAAACAACCTCGATTGCGATTTGAGCCAGTTGGAGGTACTGCTGGGCGAACTTAGCAAGCCGTTCTTTGATCTCACCTGGTAGAGGCAGCAAGTCAAGATTTTTCATAATTATTTACTTTTGTTTTTTTTGCGGACTGGCACCTCTCTGTACTTATGTAATATTTTGCAGATTTCTCCTCCAGTAGTAGGGCCGACTACTGTATCATTTCTACAGGAGTAAGGCACTTCTTTCGCCACGCCCTTGTTGTTTATTTTAACATACTTGTTAAATTTACTTATTTCATCTTCACTATCGGGGGTGAGCCATACCGCAAACCTATAAGCATCTGCGGTTTTGCCTATCCACTTGCCTTTGTCTTGTGGTGTACAGTATCCCTCCTCAATTAGGCTCTTAAAGCCTGATAGAGGCATATCTAGCCATTGTTTTAATTCACGGAGAAGTCCCTCGTAGTCCATTTCTGAGGTGGGTTTTAACCACTCATTTTTTTTAAGAAAATCGATATACCCATTAGCCCACGACCTTGTGATATGTGTTGAATCGTAATACTCTTTATTTTCTAAAGATTTAATTAATTCAAGCATTCGGCTAATTTCTCTAATTTCAATTTCTGCAAAGGTCTCTTGAGAAAACCTGTTTTTTGTATATGCTTCCTTCCATCTTTTTTGAAAAAGTTGGGAAAGTTCTTGCTTATGTTCTAAGTTTTGGATCAATAGTGTGTA
>CAYXBZ010000067.1:0-2399 GCA_964463605.1 uncultured Pseudomonadales bacterium
AATCAAACAAGTAGTAGCAATGAATCTGGGCAGGAATAATTATTTGATTTAAAACCACTCTTCATTATATCCGAATTAAGGCTTGCTTTCATTATCAATCAAGCGAAAAATTCACAAAAATCAGTGATTTACAATTATCTTTTATGGATTACACTAACTGTCCACAACATTAAATAAATGATGTTCTAGGGTGAGGGATGGGTTTAAGTTTTTCAATAGATGTTGATGACTTTTCATAAGTTCTTTTAAAACAAGGACAATGCGTTTTCTTTTATCTTCATCAGCTGAACTTAATTGTTGATGAAGGTAATTGATGAGGTCAACGACAAGTGCTAAGGTCTCCTCTCTCTTTTTGAATTTTGAAGTAAGGTCAATTGCTTGAGCGTATGTAAACTGACGAGAGTTTAAAATCATTTGGGCAATCTTCATGATCTCCTCATCATGTTTAATATTATTTAATTTGCCTTCAGTTAGATTATTTTTTGTGGCTGAAAGTTGAGTGTTTTGGCCAGATTTTTGAACGTTAGGTTTGAGGGTGATTTGATTAGTAAATATTTTTTGACATCTGGAATGGATAGTGGGTAGGAGTTGTTTTGGATAGGCGGTAACAAGAATGATTAGAGAATTTTTTGGCGGTTCTTCGATAATTTTGAGAAGTGCATTTTGCGCAGGAATCGAGCTTTGATGAGCGTGTAAAATTGCAAAAATTCTTGGCTGAGAGTTGTAGCTGCCAAAACTACTGATTTCAATGATCTTGCGAACATCTTCAATTTTTAAACCTTTTCCATCCTGATTGTAAAGATGTAAATTAGGTAGGTTGCCTCTTTTGAACTGTTTTAAACTGATCTTGGTCAACTGTGTTGAGCTGAGATATAAATAGAGTTGCTTAAGTTGATCATCGGCAAGAGAAGCAATTAGCATCAGTGATGTTTGTGATGATTTATTTTGAGGGCTCATTGTCTTGAGTTTAGTCTTTTAATCTATCTTGAAATGTGTCATTATTATTATAATCTCAACGTAAACAGTTTATCAGAAGATAATCTGTTTCTTGGTTCACTGGTTTAGCAGTGTCTCAAGAGTGTGAAAGATTCTATGTCTGCCCAAGATCAAAATCAAAATCCAGCTGCAACAAAACCCAATCAAGTTGGGAAAAGCGACTTGGTTAATCAGGGTTCGTCGTTGGCTAACTCAATGCAGCAGGTTAAACCTGATGAGCTGGAAGCAGCAATTCAGGATGCTGAAAAATTATTGAAAGAAGTTAAAGCTAATGGTGAAACAACCGATGTAGCTGCAACCTCAGGCTCTGATGGAGTAATGGCTGTTGATCACGACCCTCAAAATCAAGCACAATCTGATGAGGAGAAATCCTCAGCAGGAGGAAACTTTTCGGTTTTACAAACAGAACCCCTTGAGAGCATAAGCTCTAAAGATAATGTGAGTGATTCTATTTCTACATCAGCTGCCGATCCTTCAGTAAAATTAACTACCCCTGTTGCTACCAGTGATATTGGTGATGACAGCAATGCGAAAACAAACGCCAATTTTAGTGGTTTGCTTAAAGTTTTGGTTGAAAATCGTCAGCTTTCTGATACTCAGGCTCAAGAGATAAACAATATTTACTTGGCTACGAATCAACCGATTGAGCAAATAATTAAAGAAGGAGATTTGGTTTCCGAACTAAATCTTACCAAGGCAAAAGCGGAACTCAATCAAATTCCATTTGTGACCGTTTCTGAAACAGGAGTTTCTCCTGAGGCAATGAACAAAATTGATGAAAGTGTAGCCAAGCGCTATCAAGTTCTGCCATTTGCATACGATCAAGAAACTAATCGCATTAAAGTGGCAATGGCCGACCCACTTAACCTGACGGCGATAAATTTTATCGAGCAAAAAACTGGGACCATTCTTGAACCATACTATGCCAGCCCAACTGAGGTAAAAAGATTGATTACTGAGCGCTATGCTCAAGATTTATCGGGAGATGTCTCGGCAGCAATGGAAGAGACAACTACTATCGACGCCAAAAAAGCGAGTTTGATTGAAAGTCAGGATGGTGGGTTTATTCGAGCTGCTCCAATTAACAAAATAGTTGAGACGATTTTGGAGTACGCTCTCCAATCAAGAGCATCAGACATTCATATCGAGCCATTGATTGAAAAAACCAGAGTGCGTTATCGTATTGATGGCATCTTGATGGAAAAGTTAGTTCTCCCCAAAAGTGTTCATGATGCAGTGATTTCTAGAATCAAGATTCTGTCAGATCTTAAGATTGACGAAAAGCGAGTCCCTCAAGATGGTAGATTCGATTATCAAACAAGTGCGCATGAGGTTGATCTTCGTATCTCAACGATGCCTAGTATTCATGGAGAAAAAGTGGTGATGAGACTGCTTAAGAAAAA
>CAYXBZ010000068.1:0-2394 GCA_964463605.1 uncultured Pseudomonadales bacterium
ACTAGAAGAGTAACCAAGCGCTTTGATTTAGATGATAAATTAGTGCAGGCAATAATTCAAAATATTGATCAAATAATGCAGTCGAATAATTGATTATTCTTCTGATTGAAAACTCTGAATTTATCATTGACTTTGGCAACTCCCAGCAAAATTGTTTGAGTTTAGAGAACTACAAGCGACAACTAATTACTGAGTAGATAGTTCTTGCTTGTTGCGTTATATTAACAACATACATTAAAAAGATTATTTGAAATCATATATAAAATTTATTTATGACGGAATTCGACAAGATCTACCAGCCCACTGAAAGAGAATCAAATGATACCTATTACCAGAATTTAAGGTCTCAGGTTGCTGTCTTTGGAGAAATGGGAAGGCTCTTAACAGATCTTGACAGTACGGAAAATAACATTGCTTTGGAAAAGATTGAAGAACTTGTTCAAGCTGCCGAGAATATAAGAGACAATATTGCCCACTATGATCATCAGATATATCTTTTCTGTTTAGTTTCTCTAGAAGCTTTTGAGTGGCTTTTAAAGGATCATCAAATAAGAATAGTCAACAAACAAATTGATCACTCAGATCATGAACATCCCGATATGAAAGTCATGAACGCATTGATTAGATTGCTTAGAAGGCTAAAACAAATCAAGCATAGGCTGGATTACATTATTTCTAGTTCTGCTAAGGTTCAAGGTGGTGACGGCTTTGAATATGCCCAAGACGCAAAAACTCTCAGAAAAAATCAAGCCAAATATTTGGATGCTAAACCTCCCACAATCGAAGGCGATAATCTAAGAACTAAAGCAGAGCTACCCATAAGTTGGCTTGATATTACAAAAGAGTTACCAAAGACTGGTTAGGTTAATTAAATATCGCCTCAGCTAAATTTCCTCGTAGATTGATTCATCTGCTAAAAATCACTCAGATTGTACCTTTTTGTCTTAATTGTACTATGTTATGTTATGTTAATAATTTAATTATGAAACGAGAGAACAATCCTTTTCGACCTAGACCAAAAACTCCACTTCAAAGAGAGTTAGGCAAGATTTATGCTCCCGAACCCGAACAAGCCCTCCCTCAATCGGCAATCCTCACTGAGCAGTTAGGGTCGGTTGCTCAAACTTGTGCTTCGTTGGCAAACTCAGCTCGCATCGAGGTTGATAACGGTAATCACTCGCAAATGATTGACAGTTTGCATAGAACTTTGATGAATCTTAACAGCTCAAAAGGAGTTTTAAATGAGCAAGCTGTAGCATCACTCCAACGCGCCTCAACACATTTTGAGTCCTGGTCTCGGTCAATCTCAAGATCCAGTAACGGACGCCAAAGGATAATTAAAAATATCAACCGTGAGTTTCGTCAACTGATTGCTTTTTTAGGCAAGAAGTATAAATAATAATTACTATTATCACTATGTCAGTAGAAAGAAAAGCAATTATATCGGATTGGATAAAGGAGACTGAGGAAATAATGATGGAATACCAGGCAGAAAAATTGATTCTCCATCTAGACCATATCTACAAAATGCTTGTGTTTTTATTTAATTCTTATGCTTCAACTCGAAATATTCCAGCAGAGAGAGCTATTTCTATTTTTGAGGATCTCAATGATTATTTGACTGAGTTATCTGGATTAGACCATCTTGATCAGATCTTTGCGTTCCTGCAAGCGGAAGGGACATCTCTTTCAGATGGCGAATCAATACTAGAGTTGCCCATCTTCATTAAAACTTACTTGACAGTTGTACGAGGTAATGTAGTGGGCCGAAAACGAGACATAACTAGATCAGATCAGCTGGCTGATCAAATGATAAACAATGTTGATTTACTGATTAAGGCGCTCAATAGGTCAAAGAGGTGATTATTCTTTAGAAATGGGCTTTTCTTTGTGCTTAACTGTTGTTTCTGCAACCATCTCCGCCACAGCTACTTTTAAAGCTCGATCAACTCTATTCCGTTCTTCTTGGGTGCCCACAGGCATACTTGCTAATTCACGCGCAGTTTTGGCGACATCAATATTTCTTGGCATAGTTTTTTATGTTGTAATGATCAGCTAATAATAACAACTAATTGTACCCCATTTTGATCTTATAAGATATAATACCCAAGTTCTATCTATTCAATTTATCAGCACCACACATGTCGGCAGAAGTTATCAATCCAGCAGAAACTCAGGAAAGAATGGCTCGACACCTCAAATCATTGATCCAGCAGTTCGCTCAAGAAACGATGCTGCTTAATGATGAAGTAGATGAGCTGCTGAGAGGGTTTTTACATCAGAGGTTTATTAATCTTTTTCTACAGTTGGAAAAAATACATGGCATGCTGTACCACATTTTGCCATTTGGCATGTACAACCACCTTTTGGTGGCACATCGACAGCTACAGTTGG
>CAYXBZ010000069.1:0-2300 GCA_964463605.1 uncultured Pseudomonadales bacterium
ACAGCTTTTTTCGCCAGCAGTGGACGACCAATTGGCGTACTCAAATGATACTCACCTTGATAGCTGCCGTTGGCCTTAATGGCTTTAGCAATATAATCTGAGACAAACTCTTCTTTGCAATCTAGGACGATGGCTTTTTTCGCTCCCAGCTTTAATGCTTTTTGCTTAATAGCGTCAAGATCATCGGCTTGCTGACCAATATCAATAGTTAGCGCAATTACCTCAGCACCATAGGAATCCTGAATCCACTTGAGCATGACCGAAGTATCAAGTCCTCCTGAGTAGAGCAGGACTACTTTGTTTATTTCATCGCCTTCATGAACTTCGTGTGAGGCAATTTTTTTATAATTTGTTTTTGTTTGCATGTTTTCCTTATTTGAGTAAATCTTGTAATTTTATTTGAAAGTGTTTATTTTGAGTTTCCCAGTATGTACGCTCAAGGCGAGATCTTTTTTGAGCGATTTCTAGTCGCAGGTTTCCCGTTGATCCTTGTGAGATTGCTTTAGTTAACAACTCTGCTATATCGAAATCTGGAATTTCATTTAGATGGTCTTTAACGTATCGATAGGCTTCTCGAAATGGCATCTCTTTTTCTTCAACCAAAACATAGGCCCAATGGGCTGCAAAGAGCTCTTTAGGAATGTGGTGTTTTACTTTCTCCTCATGAATTTCTATGCTTTCCACATGGAGTTGAGCTACTTGAATTGACTCTAAAGTTGTTTGAAAAGCAGAGATAAGACTCCCTTTGGCCTGTTGCAAGTCTCGGTTGTAACCAGAAGGAATACTCGCCAAACTTGTACTGAGTTGCAGCTGAGTAGAAATAATTTGGTGATACTTTGAGCGCATGAGTTCTAATGCATCCCAGTTTTGTTTCTGAGGCATGATACTACTGCCAGTACCAAGCTCTTTAGCAAAGGTGATATAACCGAATGGCTCAGTGGTGAAAATCAGACAATCAGTTGCAAATTTATTCAGAGTAGCCATGATCTGGCTGAGTGCATGAATGGTTACGGCTTCAATCTTTCCTTTAGAATTTTGACAGTACAGCGCATTGTTTTGAACTTTCTCAAAACCGAGTAGATCCGCTGTTAGCTGCCTATCTAATGGAAGAGTAACGCCATATGCGGCACCAGATCCAAGCGGAGATTGATTGTTGAGCTGATAAGCGGTTTTCAAAACCTCTAAATCATCAAGTAAACTTTCGGCAAATGCTCCTAACCACAATCCAAATGAAGATAGCATAGCGGGTTGCATATGGGTCATTCCGGCGAGAGGAACACTCTGATAGTTTTCTGCTTGCTTTGAGAAACTCTCAATGAGCTCAATAGTTTTCTGAGCAATCTGTGAAATTTGTTGCTTTGAATACAAGCGAATATCAACCAACACTTGGTCATTTCGAGACCGTCCAGTATGAAGTTTTGCTCCTGCTTCTGGGTAGATTTTCGTCAATTCCACCTCCACTTTTGTGTGAATATCTTCATCGCCCATACTGAGATTCATTTTTCCAGCTTTGAATTGCTTGAGAATTTCAGCCAGACCATCCTGAATTTGTTCTAAGTCCTTTTTTTCAATAAGGCTTTGTTTATGCAGCATGGTGGCGTGAGACAGAGATCCATAGATGTCGAACCCTGCCAAATGGGCATCCAAAAGTACATCTTCGCCTGAAGTGTACTTTTCAATAACAGAATTGATTGTGTTTGTGGTTTGCCACAGTTTCTTTGTCATAGTTTCCCTTGAGTAGGTGAGGAAACACAAAAACGCCCCTTCACCTACAAGTATTTTGTAGACAAAGGGGCGTTCTCAATATGATTCAAAACGCGGTACCACCCTTGTTTTGTGCATTGTTGCCAACACACACTCTGCAACTTGCTCTGTTTCTCTGTCGAGTGACACAAGTCTGGAAGTTACGGATGCCAGCCGATCTCGATTTTGCGAGATTCCGCTCTTGCTTGCCAAAGATTTGGTCTGCAAGATCACGAGGCGCGACTCTCGTTGATTACGGATTGAGAGGAATTATATTGCCAAGTAAAGAATGTGTCAAATATCTTGAGAAAAAATTTAATAGCAGATAGATTTTTACAAGGACTGACAGCGTGTTTTAAAAAATTAGTTTTAATTAGGTTCAACTTCAATCGCAAACACACCATTTTTCGCAATCGCCTCTTTATAACCAGTTATTGAATGTATTGAGTCAATCCCTCCAACTACATCTTTTCCACTGGAAAGTGTTCTCTTTGTACCCTCGGTTTCAAGTAATTCTCGAGCAGTTTTATAATGGCGAACGTCTACAACACGCACTT
>CAYXBZ010000070.1:0-2297 GCA_964463605.1 uncultured Pseudomonadales bacterium
TTGCCATTTGGCATGTACAACCACCTTTTGGTGGCACATCGACAGCTACAGTTGGCTGAAATTAGATTTCAGCGTCGAGTAATAGCACAAGGAGTATCAAAATATTGGGATCATCGGATTAGAGCTCAATTGAGTAACTTGATTTATTTAACTGAAACCGTGATGTATAAGATTTCAGTTTTGTGTGAGGGGAGAGTAAAGAGTGGTTAGTAATTAATCTCTTGAAAGCAATACAATGTCATTAAATTTGGAAACAGCTAACTTATTAAGTCTTAGAGCTTTGAGATCAAGAAGGTCGAGAGAGCTCCCACTTGCTCAACTCGGCCACTTAGTAGACAGAATTACTACCATTTGCGAAGGTTTAACCTCATTTTCTTGCGATCCAGAGCTTGAGCGCCATTGCCTAGATCATGTCAAAGATTTAATAGTTCATTTAAAAAAGGTTGGCGACCATCGTAACCACCTAACAACTGACCAGCTGAGTTCACTGGAACTAGCTTACTCAAATTTTCAGAAATGGAGAATTACGGCTAACTCGCATCCTCATTTAAATTCAGAAAAAATTGAGGCTGTTTGCGCGGCCTTTAAAAGCATCATTAACTAAAATCTAATTATTTTTTTTATGACAATATATTCTGAACACTCGCGCATACTCAGCACTGAAGACTCAGCTATTTTACGAGAAATATCAGATAATTGCACAGGACTGACCCAGGATGGCTTGGAGGCAGCTCAAATATTTAATTTGTTGATGAGTCTAGAGGGTAATTTGGTTTACTTTGAAAACAAGCTTTCTATGATTTCGATAGACAAGCTTTTTGCGTTTGAAGATGATTTGGCTAACTTCCAGCAGTTTGTCGATCGCTTGGAAGCTACAGAGGAGTTAATTGTTCTCAAAGCTAATGAAGAAGTGCTGTCGAAAATTGAGCACATAACCGCTCTCTTTGAAAGAATTATTCAGGAGCTTTCTGACGCAAAGGCAGGTCAAGAGTAGAAAATTGGAGTTAGTTAAGCAGAAATGAGTACCAAATTATACATTTCTGGCGGTTTCAGACTCTAATTAGTGGTAATAGATTCCTGAAAGGAAGCCTAAATTAATCAAGAATTCCAAATTTCCGGATGAGATGCCAACTGTCTAACAATGGCAATTGCAACTAAAGGTAATGAGGCAAGACAGCCCTTTTTATTATCAACAGATTTATCTTCAAATCCTTCTTGAGCAGCATGTGAAGCAACCGAGCTGCATTCAACCATCATTCCACCTTTATAAGCAGGGTCCCAGTTATAACAAAGTCTGGCATCAACGACCTGTTTCCTACCTCCTGGCAAAGGAACTGTTCTTCGATGCTCTCGGGGTATTTCTTGTATTGGAGTGGGATATTCAGAGCCTGTTGGAGGGTACTGATGATTTTTTCGAGATCTAACACCTTCAGTTAAGAATTTTGGCATAATGGTATTGGTAAAATATTTTTTGTCTAACGCATCATCAACATCCTATATTATATCATCTTAAGACTTAAATGTCAGTTTCTGCCAGAAATTGCTACTATTCTATAGTGCTGATGGATAATTATTCCGCTATACTATAATCATTACAGGCTAAATTTTTTTATGAATTTAATTTCAACTTTATATCCGTCCTCTGAATACAGCCCCCTCAAATCCAAAGGTCTCCAGCAATCACTGATAAATATCATCGGTAGTACCATCGCCTCTGGCTTTGCTGCCATTTCCTTAATTTTGCTTTCCAGGGTTTTAGAACCAACCTACTTTGGCCAATTTAGTACCGCCTTTGCCCTAACCTTAATCTTGGTCAGATTCAATGATCTGGGCTTAAGCGTGGCCACCAGCAAACTGGTGCCCTCGGCTGATGAAGGGGAGAGAAGGGTGTTACTGTCACTTATTACTCGCTACAGACTGGCTTTTAGCGGCTTAATTATTGTAGCTGGCCTGATTCTTTCGCAGATTCTACCTAACTTTTTGCTTCAAGAAAATCCCCTGCTCATCTTGATTGCATTTATTGTAACTTTCGCTACCGCCTTTTTTGAACACGCTCAGTTTAGTTTGCAAGCCACTCACCGCTTTACTGCGGCAGCCATTCTCAATGCTGCTCAGGGCATGGTTAAGCTGGTTTTTGTTTTACCGGTTATCTTTTTAATTGGTCAGGGAAACCTTTCACTGCCAGTACTAACTTCTGGTATTTTTATCTTTTATATGTTGGCGCCAGTTATTCCAGTTTTACTGGCCTTACTCTCTAAGCCGGGCGTCCTGCCCTTTAGTCTGACTTTGCCCTCAGA
>CAYXBZ010000071.1:0-2194 GCA_964463605.1 uncultured Pseudomonadales bacterium
AATGGTACAAACAGCAGAAGAAATGTTGCAGCAGCAAGTGAAAGATATGTTGGCTCAAGCGAGAGAAGGTAGTAGTTATGTGGCGTTGCGGCGGCGTTTACAAAAAGAAGAAGATTTATTGCAGAAAAAAGATTTGAGTGAATTGCGGGATGAGCAATTGGTTTATCAAAAGAAACAATTGGAAATATTTGATTATTTGGAAAAACATTTCGCGCAATTCGATACTTTGGAAATAAAAGTGAGTCTGCCTGAGGCGGGAGAGAAGTTTTTTGCTAAAGTGGTAGATGAAGTAAAATTGCAAATGCGTCAAGTGGTGAAAAAGGGGAGAGATTTGCAAAGTTTATTGGGGCAACAGGCGAAAAAATTGGATAAGTTGAAAAGACAAGAGCAAAGAGAGGCGGAGAGAATTCATTTGGAAATTAGAAAAAATTTAGGTGAAAATGAAGTGGGTAGTCAGGTTTTGATTAATGAAAATAAGGCCTATCAGAAACTTTTGGAAGAAATTCATATGGCTCAGTTGTTGAAAACTTCTTTATCGAATCAAGTGAATACTTTGATTGATTTAGGAATGGAAGAATTAGAAAATTTTATTAAAGTTTTGCAAACGATTATCGGGCAGAATCAAGCGACAAGAGAGATTTTGTATCGGTTGAAAGATGAGATGAGTTGGTGGGAAGTGGTAAAATTGAAAGCGAAAATTGCTGAGGCAGTGGGAGACTTTGACCAAAAAGTGATGGTGATGCTCCATGAAGAAATAGATAAAAGATATGGTGAAGGTATTATGAGTGAAGAAATGGTGAATGACTTTGCCGATTTGATGGAACAAGTATTGGATTTTCAAGAATATTTAGGACAAATAATGCTTGATACGAAACAAGTGATGGTGAGTAATTTTGATGACTTGTGGATGGCGAGGCAGAATTATGGGAGGTTGGTTTTGGGGTTTTTTGCGGAGGAAGAGTGATGAAAAATGGAAGATGACAATGCCTTTGAACTATGATTAACTATGATTTTGGTTGTCACGATGGAGTATCCACCCTGTCCATTTTGTGTCCACCTGCCTGCTTTGTTCGACTGACAAGGTGAGCGGCAGGCAGGCCTCTCAAGAGGGGAATTTTGGTAGGCTAGTAATTAAGTATGATTGTTGAACTATGATTAACTATGATTGTGGCTGTCACGATAGAGCAAACTAACTAGCGTTAGTTTTCCACTCTCAAAGGAGAGTGGAGCTCCATGTGATGCTTGCCAGCCTGTCCGACCGACAGGCGGGCGGCAAGCAATTAAGTATGATTGTTGAAGTTTATGAATATTGCCGATTGAATCCATATTGTTGCATTATATTACGTGATAAGTCATACATTCTAAGTTCATAGTTAATCAAAACTAATCATGTAAATCATGGTTCAAAAAAATAATTGGAATGCCACATTATTACTCGGTGTGAGGAGCAAAACAACTAATCTTTTTCATTATCTTGCATTATGTTTAATTTCATGCTAAAATAACCATCATGGTAACTCTAAAAAAATTAATCATCGCTAGTGTCTTATTAGCAATTTTTGCCAGTACCCCCATCCAAGCGGCTAATCCTGGTGACCCCATTACTGCCATAAATTTTGGCGAATATGCCACCTTTGGTGGCAGTACTTGGCGCAAAGCGCGCTATTATGACCACGACAGTTTTGTTTCCAGTGAGCAAGGTTATTTTATTAGGCTTTATGATGATAGTTATGTTGGTGCCTACGGCTCTTCCGATGTTTTTGCTACTTCCACTCTCGCCACTTCCACCTTACCAACCTTTTACACCAATATGTCCGACACTAATAATATTAAATCACAAGTTTTAACTACGAGTTGGTCTGTTGCTTCCACAAATCTTTCTTGGACTAGTCCATGGAAGTCTTCTATTCCAGGATCTCCCATTAATACTTTGTATTATTCTGGCAAGATAGCAGTCCCTTCTGTTTGGGAAGTGGCTAATAATAGTGAAATTTTTGGCACTGCCACGGCTAATTACTTTTGGTCACGTACGCCAGCCTCAGCTTCTAATGGTGTTTGGATTACTATTTCTTCTTCATTCTTTTACGGTAGCTATGTCAGCGGCTACTCGTATAGAGTTGTCCCTAGTCTGAGATTGTCATCTACCCAGTTCCTAACCTAGAGCCCCGACCGTAAGGTCGAGGGATGAAGTTAT
>CAYXBZ010000072.1:0-2164 GCA_964463605.1 uncultured Pseudomonadales bacterium
ACCAGTTTCCAACATTTGGGCTGAAGATTCTTGGTCCTCTAAACTTGGGGCTGACCGGTGAATGGGATAGCGCTTATCACTTTTAACCGGTCCTTTATTATCAATTGCCTCCCCTACCACATTGAAAACTCTACCCAAAGTTGCTTCGCCAACTGGAACTCTAATAACTTCTCCCGTACTTTGGACTTCAAGACCTCTTTGTAATCCCTCTGTGGGACCGAGAGCGATGGTGCGCACAGTGTTGGTGTTTAGTTGCTGTTCAACCTCAAAAGTTAGAACTGATTTATCCTCTTTAGTTAGATGTAAAGCCTCATAAATTTTGGGTAATTGACCAGAAAACTCGATATCAACTACCGGACCAACAATTTGTTTAATAATACCCGTTTGCATATAACTCCTTAATTTTATCCAATTAATGCCAGATTGGCGGTGTTTATTTCGATTAACTCGGTTGTTATGGCTGCCTGGCGACTCTTATTGTATTCCAACTGCAGACCCTCAACAATTTCTTTAGCATTATTGCTAGCATTTTGCATCGCGATCATTCGGGCACTATGTTCCGAAGCGCGAGCATCTAGTAATATTTGAAAGATCTGAAACTCGATATACGCAGGCAGCAAGGAATCCAGAATAGCTTGCGGTGATGGCTCAAAAATATACTGTTTAGTAAAGATTTTTTTATTACCCAAGGCTAAGGTTGGTTCAATGTTTTGTAAAGGTAGTAAAGTTGTAACGGTTGGTTCCTGAGAAAGTGTGGAAATAAATCGCATATAAACAAAATCTACTGAAGAGAATTCGTCACCTAAGAATCCAGGAATAATAATTTCACTGAGTGGGATTATATCTTGGAACTGAATTCTTTCTGGTAAGTCTGTAAAACTAGCTACGATATCCCAACCTTGTCGACTGACAAACTCTCTGGCTTTTTTCCCGATAACAATGGTTGCAAAATCAGGTAATTCAGTGCTGTGTAAAGTCGCAAGTTTAAACAAGTTTGTGTTTAAGCCGCCGCACAAACCTCGATCGGTTGAAACAATGATAAAAAGTGGTTTTCCGGTTGGGTGAGGCTGAAGTAAGGGGTGTAGTGAGGGATCGGTTAAGTTAGCTACACCAGCTAAAGACTCAGATAATTTTGAAATGTAAGGTCTTGAGGCTAAAACTTGATCTTGAGCTCGTCTCATTTTTGATGCCGAAACCATCTCCATAGCCTTAGTGATTTTGGAGATATTTTTGGCTGAATGAATTCTTCTTTTAATAAGTCTGGTTTGAGCCACGCCATTTACTCCTCTTCAACAATTTGCCACTCTGGATGCAAATTATTAAAAGTGGTTACAATCTGTACTAGTCTTTTTTCATCATCATCCTCAAGTTTGCCTTGTGATTTAATTTTGGCTAACAAATCGCTCTCGGCGTCATCAAGATACTCTAAAAAGTTTGTTTCCCACTCGCTAAGAATATCTGTTTTTAAGCCATCTAAATGACCTCTGGTTGCTGCCCAAATAATGGCGACTTGTTTCTCCAGAGTGAGCGGCTTGTCCCATGCTTGATTCAGAACCGCTGAGACTCGCTGACCACGATCCAATTGCTTTTTAGTTGCCTGGTCAAGATCAGAACTAAATTGAGCAAAAGCTTCTAGCTCCCTAAATTGAGCCAGGTCAAGTTTAAGGGGTCCGGCCACCTGCTTCATTGCTTTTTTTTGGGCTGCGGAGCCGACCCGGGATACGGACAAGCCAACGTTGATGGCTGGCCGGACCCCAGCATTAAAAAGATCGGTTTCCAAATAAATTTGGCCATCGGTAATGGACATAACGTTAGTTGGGATGTAAGCCGATACGTCATTGGCTTGGGTTTCGATAATAGGTAAAGCGGTAATTGAACCACCGCCATAATCTTTATTTAATCGACAAGCTCTTTCAAGCAAGCGAGAATGTAAATAAAACACATCACCAGGATATGCCTCACGACCTGAGGGACGTCTTAATAATAAAGAAATCTCTCGATAAGCTTGAGCATGTTTACTTAGGTCGTCGTAAACAATTAAGACGTCTTTACCTTGAGCTAAAAAGTGCTCAGCCACGGTAGTTCCTGCAAACGGAGCTAAATACTGCATTGAAGCCGGATCGGAAGCACTAGCGTTAACAAAAATGGTGTAGTCCATTACACC
>CAYXBZ010000073.1:0-2111 GCA_964463605.1 uncultured Pseudomonadales bacterium
GCTAGAAAATCGCCTAAAAACGCTCAAAAGGAAAAGTCGTTGGTTCTAAGGTTTTTTCTTAATTGAACTGGAAAGTAGATAAAATTTGCTGAGTAATACTTTTGTTTTCTTCAGTTGGAGGCGTGGTTGAAACAGAAAAAATCTTATCATCTTTCAAGATGATTGTAATGTAACGAGTCTTTGGTCCAGTAATTAATCCCTCAACACCTTTGTAGCCGTTAATACTTACTTCTTTGACGGTAGTTGGATCCATTTCAGTTTTGGCTTGTTCGAGATCTGCCTCAGTTGCATCTCTATAATTCTCATATAAACCATACAGTTGGTATTCAGGATTTTGCTCAGAGCCTTTGGTTAAGAAAAAACCTGCAGTACGAATATTTCCAGCGTTATCGGCTATTTCTTTGCGATATACCAAATCTGCTGGATATTGAAAACTTAATCCAATTTCTTCAATGGTTTCTTGTTGAAGATTTTGTTGATTGGTAATTAATCTAGTGAAACTTTTTCCATCTGGTGTTCTGCACTGTTCAGGATAACTTTCAAGAATTGGATAACCTGCTTGGGCACACTCCTCAAAAGAACTGATTTGTTCAACTGTGCTTTTTTGTTGGTACTTCCAAACTCCTAAACCAACCAACAAAAGAACTATAAAAAAAGCCGCTAGCTTCCTATTTTTGGACATCATCATCATGATTCTATTGTAGCAATTAACTAGTGAGCTGTAACTGCCGATCTCTTAATTCAAACTTTGATTTCACTCCACCCAATATTTTCAATCTCTCCTCAGGAGTTCCATACTGAAGCACATGGAGCAAATACTCTCGAATAATTTCCGTTTGAGAGATAGTCGCATCATCAGTATTTTCTACTCCGGTGTTGTGCTGAGTGACTTCAAATCGTGGTGTGAATTTATCTATCACCGTGGCTTTCAAATGCTGTAGTCGCTTAACCTCTGTTTCAAATTCTGCCATCAAATATTTTGTGTTAAGTTTGATCTCAGGCAAGTGACCAATTAACTGTTTGATTAATTCTTGCTCAGTAATATATAGTTCTTTACAGCTATATTTTTTAATGCGATTGCAGTGGTAATAAATATGAGTATTAACTTTATTTGCCTTCGTTCTTCGATATTTTATTTCTGCAGTTACACTCCCTCCGCATGATCCACATTTGCAGATTTTCTTAAATGGGAATAATTGTTTATTCCATTGTTTTGGCGCTACCTGTAGTTGTATCTGTACTTTTTCAAATAATGTTTTAGTGATGATAGTTTTATGTGTTCCCTTGTACCAGTTATCGCCATATTTAAATTCTCCGTAATAGAAGGGATTTTGAAGAGCGACATACACTTTGCTCAGGGCTAATTTGCATCCACTTTTGGTAGTGAATCCAATATCATCGAGCCACTTTTTTATCATCCTGCCGGAGTATCCTTGATTAGCAACTTTGTTAAACATTTCTTTTATTACTGGAGCTCGTTCTTTATCAAGTTCTACCGTTGAGATTCTGTTGGCTTTTAGCACGTTGTTATATCCAATCGGTGCAAGTCCTGGTCTAATTCCAAATTCACATTTATTCCTCAGACCTCTCTTAACATTTACACCTCGGTTGTCATTTTCTAGCTTTGCTTGTGAGCAAAGAATCATTAATAAAAACTTTTCATTCGGATTATTAGTAAATGATTGTGAGTATGTTTTAATATGTGAGAGTTTTCCTTGATCCATTAGATCTACAATTCTTCCTAAATCTCCAGCATTACGACTCAATCTATCTGGTGCCCATGTAAGTATCGCATTAAATTTTCCCTCATGAAGTTTATTAAGGAGTATGTTGAATTCTGGCCTTTGACCCGATTCTTTGGCAGAGTGGCTTTCAGTAATTGTTTCAACAATATCAATCTTTTCTCGTTTAGCAATTTTAAGCATCTCGCTAATTTGTCCATCAATACTCATAGCTTGTCGCTCATCAGACTCTGAGGATTTTCGAGCATATAAGCAATACTTAAAATCACTCATTATTACCTCCTTTGCTAAATAATTGGTAAAGTCTTTTAGAAGCCCAAGTTAATTCTTCAATGTATTTACCCTCTCCAGTTTTTTCATAAAACTTGA
>CAYXBZ010000074.1:0-2099 GCA_964463605.1 uncultured Pseudomonadales bacterium
AAAACTGATGGTTATTTGGACGTCGCTAACTTGGGTTATTACACCCATTACTTTAATTGTCTTTGGATATGAGGGTGTGGCTATTGCCGCTTTTATTATTTCATTTACTTCTGCGCTCTCAATTGTTTATGTTAAGAAATTTATTAATGTTAAAGTTTGGTCTCAGGTTTGGAGGCAGTTATTAGGTTTGATTGTTATGACAGTTGTAGGGTTATTACTAATGAACTTTGCTTCACAAAGTATTTCCAGAATGTTATTTAGTGCGGTGGCTATGGGCTTGAGTTATTTGTTGATTATGGTTACTGTTGGACACAATAAGCTGGTAAAAGAAATTAAGTCTTTGAGAAGTTAGTGGGATTGTTCAATGAAAAATAAGTTTCTTCAACCGGCCTTTTGGCTTTTTATTCTTATTCTAGGCTTTAGAACATATTTTGCATTAACTCATATTTCATTTAGTCAAGATCAAGCAAGAGACTTGTTTTTAACCGAACAAAGGATACTCAGCAAAGATTATCTGGTATCGCATGGTCCTAAAACAAGCATTGGAGATTTCACTGTATTCCCTTTTTATTATCAATTGATGACTTTTTCTCATTTAGTGGTGGATCATCCCTTAACGATGTATCTGGTTGTTACTTTTTTAGAGTCATTTACTCCTGTGGTGCTATATCTATTGTTGAAAATGATTGTGAGTAAAAGAGTTGCTTGGGCATCGTCTTTTATTTATGGATTAAGTTATCTGTCAATCACTTATGGCACAAGTGCCTGGAGTCCAAATCTGGTGCCGTTGTTTTCGATGATTACTTTATACTCATGGATGTCATACTTACTCAGAGATAAAAAGAACTTCCTTACTTTGGGCGTGCTTTCCTTAGCTTTTGCGCTGCATCTTCATTTTCAAACACTGATTTTAGTTCCTTTTGCAATAATTATTTTTGTAATTAGCGTGGCAAGGTCAGTTTCAAACTTAAAGTATTGGCTATGGGGAATATTTTTGGCATTTCTAACTTTTCTTCCTTATATTTATGGAGAGATCAACAGCGAGTGGTCAAATAGCATCAATATATTTCAATACTATACTCAAGAGCATTCGCTTTATTTTGATCGTGTTTCAAAGATTGATTATATCGCTACGTTTTTTCCAGCTTTTTTTGAGAGATTCTTATTCGGTCTGAATATTCCTGGATTAGTGCTGGGTAGATTGATTATGCTTGTTGGTTTTATTCAGTTTTATATATTGATTAAGAAATCTAGGAAAAAAGGTTGGCTGGCGATATATTTTTTGTTTCTACTTGTGTTATTGAGGTTATTTAAAGGAGATAAATTAGATTACTACTTAATGATATTTTTTCCTTTACCAGTTATTTTTCTTGCTTTATTTTTTGAACAAGTAAAACAAGTAGCTCTTGTTTTTATTGTTGCAATCGTGTTTTTCTTGGGCTTCCAATATGCTCGTCCTCAATACAATGATTTAGCCCTAACTTTACACAATGCACAACAGCTTGCTTCACACCTAGATCCCAATGAACCTATTCATTTGATATTTCATGACCTTGATCTGGCTAACGTTTATTTGTACGCACTGAGCTTATATTCTGATTTAAATTTGGATATTAGGTCTAAAAAAATCGTAGATGTTTGTACCAGACCTAGCCAATGTGTAGCGGCCACAACTGCTCAATGTCGTTATCATCAGATTACTACATACTCTGCTTTACTCAAGTGGGAGAACAAGGTTGAAGAAACTAAGCCAACTACAGAACACCTAATTACTCAAAAAAACTTTGCTGTCTCTCTCACAACTCTTGACACTGAGATCAAAATTTTCCCTAATGAACTTTCTGGTGTAGAAGAACGAAAAGACTTAATTTTATCTGATATTAATTCTGATTATACCCCGTAGCTTGCTACGGAGAATATATCAGAATGGGGGCCCTAGGGGGATTCCCCCTAGTGTGACTCAAATAATATTCAAATTAAAGTCACAGGGGTGCAGGCTTTGATCATGCAAAGCAAGACAAAACGCTGAGGGGCTTGCCCCTCAGAAATGAGCTCATATCGAAATACTATTACTAATTTGCGAATTAATTAGCTTCACT
>CAYXBZ010000075.1:0-1992 GCA_964463605.1 uncultured Pseudomonadales bacterium
GGTAAGCTGTTCTACATCTTCATTAGACCAGCCATTACTGGCTTCCGAGAGATAAATATAACTCTTATGAAGGGTGGTTACAGCCTCTCTTACTCGCTGATTTTCCCAGGCATACTGACTTGATTCCAAGCGATCTTGGGCGCGCCCGGCCTTCAGTTTTGGTAAGTCTGGAGAATCATTGTTAACGGTTTCCTTGACCACAAGCTCAAGACGTTCCCGGGCGCGCCCAACCTTGTAACCAGGTGTTCCGGGTAAGCGAGCATCAGCAAGTTGAGACAAGGTGTACGACTCCTGGTCAACAGGTGGTTGTAACTCTAGGCTTTTAGCCACTGCTTGACCATGGAGAGATTGTAAAGAAAAAAAGGCCGTTGTTGTTCCCAACAAAACCAATAAAAAGCTAGTTTTCCAAGCCCATTTCATATATGTGTTATCGAACGCACCATTATACGCTAATTATTTTTTTAATTTAGTTGATTGCGTATTTACTCTTGTTTTTACTATTCACAACCTTAGTATTTAGACCAAGTTATCCAAATAAAAGCCAACCAGCTAAACGGCGTAAACCTGTAGAACTAGTCCCCAAAACAAATGGGAAGCTACTAAAGCATACATATTTTTCGATCTTAAGTAAAACAAGTACTGTCCAATCGCGAACAAACAAAGCAGACCAATTTGGATTAAAAATTGAGGCTGCCAACCAGTTAAAATTAGTCTTAGAGGGATGTGAAAGAGAATAAAGAAACCAACCACCATTGCGCCAAGTAGAGACTCAGAAAACCAGGGGGCAATACTTCTAACATACTGAACTGGCAAACCAAAGAAAAAGAGTGATTCCCACCAAGCTGTTAGTAGCGCTAAAAAGGCCAACCACCAAAAACCATTGGTAGCAAACAAGGATCCTGGCACTAGCTCGGTTCCCAAGGCAGCCTGCATAATTAAACCGGCAAAGCCATATATGCCTCCAACTGCTATTCCTAAAAACAAACCAGGCAAAAACTGATTTTGGCTTAAGCCAATTTCGGAAGCAATAAACCTAGATCGACTGGCAAACCAGACTACCGGAAGGCCAAACACAATGGCTTTGGCCACTCCCTCATCAAACCAAGTTGGTAGAGCAGAAAAAAATGACCGATAACCTATCCAGACAAAAAGAATGGTTAGTAAGAAAAACGAAAAAGTGTAAATTTGCTCAAAAATTTTTCTGTGTCCAACCGGTGTTAAGCTTTCAACCGTGGAATTAAATTGTAATTGTCCGGGTTTTGGTTCAATTCTACCCCCAAAACCGCTTTGTTGGTGAGATTTTAGTTTATCCAATTTTCCTAGCAATCTTGAGGGTTTCTTGGTTGATTTATTAGGTTTACCCAGCTGACTGACAAAAGTCAAACTAGCTTTGTTTTTCAAAGCCTGATCACTATATTTCTCTCTAAGCTTTCTCAGTTGGTGGCTTGAGCTCCGGTCTTGAGGCATATAAAGCGTCTAGCACCATCTCAAAAGTTTTTTGTTTGTTGATTGAGAAGGTGTCTATCACTATATCGTAGAGGTCTGGCTTGTAGAAATCAATTTCTTCTTCCGCGGTTGCCCTACCAGTTTTAACCACCCACTCTTCCCACTCCTTTTTATACATCACGCGCCACTTACTAATATTTTTTTTGGCACGTTCTAAAATGTGATGTTTAGCTTCTTCAACACTAACTTCGTCGCGATTGACGATCCGGTCGATACGCACGGCATCATCTGAACAAACCAGTAAAATTTTACAAACACCTGGAATGTTTTGCGCCAAAAAACCCGATAGCCAGGACTCCAGAATCCAGTTTTTCTCGGTTTCTAGCCGATGCCGCATTCCATAATCAACCTGCCGGTCAAAGTCGTCACTGTAAATAGTGGCATCGTGGTGAAGCTTGCCGGTTTTGGGATCTAACAAGCCATTTTCTTGGGCGTATGCACGCATAAACTCACCGCCAGAAAAACCGCGCCATCCATGAAATTGTA
>CAYXBZ010000076.1:0-1991 GCA_964463605.1 uncultured Pseudomonadales bacterium
TCAAGCCTTTGTTTTTCCACACAGTTCCAAGTTGATCGGTGATTGAGTCTTTTGAAGCATCAAGTAAATCTACCTTTAAGCCTGATTTTTCCAGCTCTTTTTTTAAGAGGGAGCCGATCTCAAAAGTGTGGCCGTACATCGAACCAACAATAACCGTGACTCCATCATCAGCCTCTTTATCAGTTTGGTACTTGGCCCAGTTCTGGTAAAGATCCATAATTAATTTTGATTTCTTTTGCCAAACTAAACCGTGAGCTGGGGCAATTGTTTCTATTTCCAGCTTATTAAGTTGTTTTAGAACTCTGGCTGCCGGTCGGGTGTAGCCGCCAATCACGGTTGCAAAGTATGATCTGGCTTGGTCAATATACTCATCAAGGTTATTTCTTTGATCGGCCATTGGCTGATCGTCCACTGTTTTGTAGCCGCCAAATATATCACTGCTAAAAAGAGTTTTGGTTTTTGCTTCATAGCAAACCATGCTCTCGGGCCAGTGAACCATTGGTGTTTGATGAAACTGCAGTTGGTGTTGGCCGATTTCTAGCACGTCTCCAGTTTTAACTTGTTTGACTTTATCTTCGGCAATGTCATAAAAACCTTCCAGAAATACAGCAGTTTTGTGGTTGCCAACAATTGTCAATTCAGGGTATTGTTCAACGATTGCCTTGATTGTTCCGGAGTGATCCGGCTCCATGTGATTGATGACTAAATAATCAAGAGCTCTGCCACTTAGGATGGTTTTCAATTGATCCAACAACTCATCAGAAAAGTTTTTCTCGACAGTATCGATCAAGGCAGTTTGTTCATCATCAATTAAATAACAGTTATAAGAAATACCTTGATTTATAGGCCAAATATTTTCAAACAGTTTAATATCTTGGTCATTGGCTCCAAGATAGGTTATTTGCTGAGTTAATGTTTTGCTATTCATTTTGTTGCTATAAAAACTAATTTGTTTTACTCATTAATAGTAACTCTAGGGCGTGTTCAATGGTGTTTTTTGGAAACTTAAACAGTGCAAATCGCTGTTTAACCTCGTCAAGATCAACTCCTTGCTCTAGCCATTTCTTACCAATAAGCTGCACCATTTCTACTGGCTCAAAAGGGAAGATGATCCAGGCAGGTGTTTCTGCAGCTGAATAATCCGGTTTTATTTTTGAGTGAGGTTTGCTAAAAAGAGTTGCCGTTTTTACCGTTTTGGCTCCATTTTCAAGCAGATGGTTCTTGGTAAAAATTAGCGAGTCTCCCGAATCTGCTACATCATCAAACAATAAAATTCTTTCGTTTTCTATTGAGATGGGAATATCTTGATAGATTTTAGGTTCATCAAATCGCTCGTTAACTCCAGAATAAAACTTAACGCCGATGCTAGCAACTTCAGGAATTTGGGTAAAGTCGATCAATGATCGAGTCATTGGCCAACCGCCTTTGGCCAAAGTAACAATTCGATCAAACTTTTCCCCATATTCATAAATCTGCTGGCTAATTTCAAAAGTTAAATCGTTCATGTCGTTCCAGGTAGGAGCGATATAAGTGACTGAGTCTTGATCAAATTGGAGGGGTTGGAAGCGTGTCATAAGGGCACATTTGTAACTATTAGTATGTTGTATATCATAACTGAAAGTTGACTGAGAAAGAAATAATTTTATTTCGTCCCTTGTTAACCTAATTACTTCTAGACGTACATTTTTTTCTTAACTATAATCTTGTCTAAATATATCAGAGTATATTAATTATTTGTATTTCTTATGCCAGGTAGCCCAGAGCAATCATCGTACGAGAGCTTTATCATTGCGCAATTTGAACTAGCTAATCAGCGGCGTCAACAGGCTCGAGATAATGGAAGCCTAGTTTCATCTCCTGAGCAGTTGATGGAAGATGGAGCTGAGTACACCATCAACCTCCCAGAAGGATGGATTGAGTATATCCAATACAGACGTAGCAGAATTGAAACAAAAAATAAAAATCTTTAATCAACAGATCTGTCTGAAAAC
>CAYXBZ010000077.1:0-1960 GCA_964463605.1 uncultured Pseudomonadales bacterium
AGCATTAATTCCTGAAGTATGGTTTCTTCTGATAAAATTTCTGGTCTAACTCTTTCTGTCATATAAAGATATATTATTATGGTGAGCTGATGTATAGGTCACAACACATTCCGGAATAAAGGAAATGCTTGTGAAAGTAGGACAGTCAACAAGGATACGACGAAATATTGAGATGTTTTCTGCAAATAGCCAGTATGATTGGCTGATGAAAACACTAGAAAATTCAATAAGGTTTGACAAATCAGATCCAGCAAAATTTAGACTTCATGTTTTAGAGCATTACTACAAATATGGTTGGAAATCTACAATTAATGCTTTCAATATAGGCAAGTCTACTCTGTATGATTGGAAAAGAGATTTTGAAAAATCCAAAAAGAAATTAATCTCTTTGGTTCCTAGAAGTACTAGACCTCATAATTACAGGCAAAGTAGAGTTGATTATCGACTAATTGAGATGATTAAGTCGATGAGAGCAAAACGCCATAATTTAAGCAAGTACAAGCTGAAACCATTTGTTGATAGCTATGCACAGTACCTAGAAATTGAAACAATTGGAGTTTCTAATATCGGTAGGATAATCAAGAAAAAGAATATCTTTTTTGAGATCTCAGGGACAGGGAGAATTAAAAGAAAAAACAAATATTCTCGAGGTAGAACTAATAAATCACCTAAAGTAAAGAAGCCAGGATATATAGAAGTAGATTGTATTACTATTTATCTTGGAAACAAAAAACATTATTTTGTTTCAATCATAGATATATTTACTAAATTTGCTCATGTAGAAAAAGTAGCTACTCTTTCTAGCAAACAAGCAAAGTTAGCTTTCCAAAAATTTCAAGACAAATATGAATTACCAATCCATACTGTCCAAACAGACAATGGATCTGAGTTTCTAAAATATTTTCATCAATATCTTGAAGAACAAAAACTAAAACACCAATTTATTTATCCCAGATGTCCAAGAGTGAATGGCACAGTTGAAAGATTTAATAGAACTGTTCAGGAAGAGTGTATTAACAGAAGTGACATTATCTATTATGATCTAAACAAGTTCCAAGAGGAACTAGTTGAGTACCTAAATTGGTACAACTACAGAAGACCACATGCCTCACTAAATTATGTGTCGCCTGTGAATTTTTTAAAAAGTAATTTTCCGGAATGTGGGTGACCTATACAAAAATTCGTCTCTCACTCTTTTTCTGCTATCATATTCTCATGCCTTCTGTCTTTAATCTCTTTTCAACCATAAAAACTCAATCAACCCAATCCAAAGGAGTTAAGCAGTCTGCCATCTCTATCACCGGCAGTCTAATCGCCTCTGGCTTTGCAGCCATCTCACTGATGTTACTTTCGCGCGCTCTGCAACCTACCTCTTTTGGCCAGTTTAGCACCGCCTTTGCCTTAACCTTAATCCTAGTTAGACTAAACGATTTGGGTTTAAGTGTTGCCACCAGTAAATTAATCCCAAATGCCACCAATGAGAGCAGGTCTGCCTTAAGCAGTTATATTCTTAGATATCGATTGGCTTTATCTGGATTAATCTTGGTCTTGGGAATAATTATTTCTCAATTTTTACCAAACTTTTTACTTCAAGATAACAGCTCGCTTATCTTAATCTCATTTATTGTTTGTTTTGCCACCGCCTTTTTTGAGCACTTTCAGTTTATTCTCCAGGCTGATCATCGTTTCAAGCTGGCAGCGGTGCTTAATGCCTCTCAAGGATTACTCAAGCTTCTGTTCTCGTTGCCCGCTGTGATCTTGATTCTTCAAGGAACACTTTCTCCAGCTACCTTAATTACCCCCATTTTTTTGATCTATATGCTCTCGCCAGTTATTCCGGTGATTTTACTTTGGTTGATAAAGCCGGGATTTTTGCCTGTTAATCTCAAGTTGCCAACAACTTTAGATAAAACTCAACAAAAACGGTTAAAACAACAACTTTTTTCTTTAATCAAACATG
>CAYXBZ010000078.1:0-1945 GCA_964463605.1 uncultured Pseudomonadales bacterium
TACCGAGGGAAGTCGGGCAATCAAACAAACCAACAAGGTTAGAAAAAGCCTAGCACTGCACCTATCAACAAACCAATTGGCCATACTCTTGGGTTCAATTTTGGGCGATGCACATATACATCCTCAGGGAAAAATATGCATCGAACATGGGAGAAAACAGAAAGAATATCTTCTCTGGAAATTCTCCCATCTCAAATCATTGGCCTATCCAAAAGTTTCACGAGTAGTGAGATTTAACAAGAGAATCCAAAAACAAACTGTCAGCTGGCGTTTCTTTTTGAGGCAATATTTTCGACCTCTTAGAAATGCTTTTTACTGTTGTAAACAGAAAGTCGTACCGCCAGAGCTCAAGCTTTGGATATCGCCTTTGCTAATTGCAGTTTGGTATATGGATGATGGACATTTAGATCGAGGGAAATATCCTTCGTTAATGACTGATAGTTTCAGTGAAGCTGACTCTTTACTACTGATTAAATATCTGAATTATCAATTTAGTTTAAATTCTACTCTTACCAATAAAGGTAGAATTCTAATCAATAGTGAGAGCAGAGATAGCTTTTTCAAAATAATCAAACCTTATATTCATAAAAGTTTGTTTTACAAATTGCCTTGACCCCGTAACGACTTGAAACCGTTTTGATTAAGCGGTGGAAGATTTCACATCTTGTGAGATAACACGCCAGCCCCTAATCCCGCATAGCGGGAAAGGGTGAAGGTATAGTCTGTTCCATAGAGTAATCTATGGGTATATGGAGACGTCCACTTAAGTGTGGTAACGAGCGCAACCCTTATCGTCAGTTACAAGTGTCTGACGAGACTGCCCTTGCCAAGCAAGGGAGGAAGGAGAGGACGACGTCAAGTCAGCATGTCCCTTACGTCTAGGGCTACACACATCCTACAATGGGATCTACAACGGGTAGCGACGAGGTAACTCTGAGCCAATCCTAATAAAAGATCCCTCAGTTCAGATTGAGGGCTGAAACTCGCCCTCATGAAGTTGGAATCGGTAGTAATCGCGAATCATAAGGTCGCGGTGAATACGTTCTCGCTCCTTGCACAAATTAAAATGCGCCTTCCGCGTATTATTTCGAGTTGGTTAAAATCCAACTGAGTTGACAAGCAACTCAAAGCCAAATCACAGGCTTGCTTGCGTAAGCAACAAGCCGAAGGGTGAAAGTAGCAAATCTCAGCTTGAAGTTTAAACGGTTATCTTTTTTGGCGACCCATCGTGCAGCTGGGGAAGCCACTTGGAAATTAAAAAGATAATATGTGGACTCGAGATGAAATTGAATCGAAACAATATGTACGAAGGGAGATCCTAGTTGCTCTTGTGTCAGCTGAATGTCAGCTTATACAAGTATGATAGAGGCAACAACATCAAACAACAATTAGGAAGTCTGCAGAGGCCATAGTATTCCGCTTTGCGGAAGAAGGGCCGAACTTAATTATGTCAATCCAAATTCTTGATCCAAGTTATATAGCTGGATTTGTTGATGGTGAAGGATGCTTCACTATTGTCATCTCCAAGCACAAACAAAAAAAACTTGGGCTTGATGCACGACTTCATTTTGAAATCGAGCTTAGAGCTGATGATGAAGAAATACTCAAAAGAATTAAAAAAACTTTAGCTTGTGGTCACATCTATCATATTGATTATTCAAAATATGGATGGGCACCACATGTTGAGTATAAAGTTTCATCAATCAAAGATTTAACTCAAAAGGTAATTCCTTTCTTTAAGGAAAATAAATTGCAAGCAAAGAAGAAACATTCATTCGATTGTTTTTGCCAAGCAGCAAAAATTTTTGAAAAGAAAGAGCATTTAACTATTGAGGGGATTGAACAACTAAAAAAGATTCGCTTAAACATGAATCAATATAGTAAGAAATAATTAAGGGTTCGCCACGGTGCGGGAAAACCGCGCGCCGGGCGGCGAGAGACAGAT
>CAYXBZ010000079.1:0-1895 GCA_964463605.1 uncultured Pseudomonadales bacterium
GTGTATTTCATCCGAATGGAAACCGCAAACGGCTACCTTACACAAAAACTTGTGATCAGGTAATATCTTTAAGGTTATATTATTTCTGAAGAGGCTGTCTCAAAAGGGGCAGTCTCTTTTTTATTAATGGTTTTCTGTTGATTTGTTAATAAGATTGTTAAAAAAGAGGGGGATGCCTCCCCCTCCAGATACCTCAAAATAAGTATCTTGAGGTATGCTAACGAATAAATCAAAAGTAGTATTTAAAGACTACAATCCCAAGCAAAATATGCTTTTGCCTCCTTCACTGGATGAATTAATTGATGGCAATCATCCAGTGCGGGTAGTAAATCAGGTAATCGATCATATTGATATTGATCCTTTGATCAAGAAGTTTAAGGGTGGCGGTGCATCAAGTTATCATCCACGACTGATGTTGAAAGTGCTTATTTACGGCTATCTGACCAATACGTATTCAAGCCGTAAGATAGAAGAGGCCTTGCATCAGAACATCCATTTTATGTGGCTCAGCGGTATGAGTTACCCTGATCACAACACCATTAACCGATTCAGAAGTGATCGATTAAAAGGGGTACTGAAGCAAGTGTTTAGCCAGGTTGTCTTGTTATTGGTGGAATCAGGCCATATTAGCTTAAAGGAAGCGACTTACCTTGATGGTACAAAGATAGAAGCTAATGCAAACAGGTACACATTTGTATGGGGCCGTACGATAAAGACCAATCGGGAAAAGATCAAGCGTCAACTTAAAGAGCTGTGGGACTATGCTGAGAGTATTGCTAAAGAAGAGCTAGAGAATAATACACCCGATGACTTCGAACAGATTGATGCTGAAAAAGTCAGGCAAACGATAGATAAAATTGACAAGGCTTTATCGGGAAAACAGGTTGATAAAAAGAAAAAGCAGAAGTTAAATTATGCCCGGGAAAACTGGCCAAAGAACCTTGATAAATACGATGAGCAGGAAAAACAAATGGGTGATCGCAACAGTATCTCCAAGACGGATCCGGATGCTACCTTCATGCGCATGAAAGAAGATCACATGCTCAATGGCCAGTTAAAACCTGCATATAACTGGCAAATCTCCACACAAGACCAATTCATTCTTAGTTATACTATCCATCAAACTACTACAGATACGACAACGCTTCCAACTCATATGGAGTCATTAGAAGATACATTGGGAGCAATGCCTGACACACTCGTTGCTGATGCCGGATACGGCTCTCAAGAAAACTATGCATACCTAGAAGATAAAGATGTTGAAGCCTTTGTAAAGTTTAATTACTTTCATAAGGAACAAAATAAAAAATGGAAGGAAGATCCTCATCGTATTGAGAACCTGCATTACAACCAGAAGCTTGATTGTTTTTATTGTCCGATGGGTCAGGTGATGGGTTTTGTAGGAGAATCAATGCAAGCCACAGATAATGGTTATAAACAGCAAAAACGGCACTATCAGGCAAAAAACTGCCACGGATGCCCCATGCGTGGAGTATGTCATAAGAGTAAAGGAAACCGAATCATAGAAATTAATCCGAACTTGATGCGGTATAAATCCATAATCAGGGAAAGGCTTAACAGTGATAGGGGAAAAAAATACCGAAGTCGGCGTCCTGTCGATGTGGAGGCCGTTTTTGGCATTATTAAGAACAATCACAACTTCCGCAGATTTTTGCTCAGAGGCCTGGAAAAAGTTGAAATCGAAGCTGGCTTGGTCTCATTAGCACACAATCTCAGGAAAATGGTCAATTAACAGCGCAAAACAGTGCTTTTTCTCTGTAAAAAATCCTAAAAATATCTTCAATTATTGAGTAATAATTGAATTAATCAAATCTTATCACAATAAGGGAAAAAAAAGAAGCTGCCTCTGTTGTTATGAGACAGCCTCTTTTTTT
>CAYXBZ010000080.1:0-1871 GCA_964463605.1 uncultured Pseudomonadales bacterium
CGGCTAAAAGTGTTGTCCCGCTCCCCAAAAATGGATCGTAGACTGTGTCTTCAACCTCAGT
Organism: uncultured Pseudomonadales bacterium; assembly: GCA_964463605.1. Lineage (GTDB taxonomy): Bacteria > Patescibacteriota > Microgenomatia > UBA1400 > PJMF01 > DAOLOF01. Next base: position 62 of record CAYXBZ010000080.1, read on the forward strand.
TGAATTTAGAATCAACCTACGAATCAAGTTGAGAGGCTTCATGGTGGCATGAAATTTACTTCTCTGTGGCTTGGGAGCAAAGAGCACTGATTTATCCTGAGCTTTTTGAAATGCATGTGTGCCAAACCAGCCATAGGCACAAAGTTCGTGCTGGGGTAAGTAGTCTAGCCTTGCCATAGTTGATTGATTTTTTACCCATACCAGTAATTGGGAAAACTTAAATCCAGACTGAATCATGGCTTCACGCAGAGCAAAAATCATCTTATCTGAGTTCCAGCAATAGATTGAGTTCTTCTTGGCAAGAAATGGTTTGACCGGCTCTAGCCAGTCCTTAGTGAACTGGATATACTCTTTATCAGACTGGAGATGGTCATTTGCCAGTGGTTTATGAGTAGTTGGGTTCATAGACGACTCAGCTATTGCCACACCGTATGGTGGATCAGTCTGGATTGAGTGGATGATTTCGTTGCCAATCACTTTTTTAACAAACTCAGTGTCTGTGCTATTTCCACAACCCAAAACATGCTCTCCGAGTTGTAGAATCATGCCTTGTGTTATTTGCATTGCACTACCTCCTTTCCTGTTAATTGCTGATATCTATCAACAATTACCTGACAAAACACTGGATCAATTTCCATCAGGAAGGCTTGCCTGTTCATCTGTTCACAGGCCACCAAGGTAGAACCCGAGCCACCGAATAAGTCCAAAACTTTATCATTTGGTTTAGAACACCGCCGAAGTGGTTTTTCATGAAGATTGACTGGCTTCTCGGTGGGAGTTAAATAATCTTGACCAGCTTTTCGCTTTGCCAGCCAGATATCAAATATGTCCATGATGTCTGAATGAGAGCGGTTGCCAGTTGAGATTTCTTTGTTTAAAATTTCACTTAATTTGGTAGCATTACTATTGAGGTATGGATTGCCAATAGTCCCATACACACACGGTTCAAAAGATTTGTTGAATCCAACTTGAGGGGTCGGGTTAAACGAGTTCTTCAGCCAGAGGCATACGCGTTGATTCTTGATTCCAAGTTTTTTGTACAAATTTTGTAACAACCAAATGTAAGCCTGATCACAGTAGTAAAAGAAATGAGCATCTTTATTAACCACTGCCAGAGCATTAGAAAGCGTTTTCTCTAAAAAGATGCTATATTCTTCATCAGATTTATTGTCGTTAACCTTAGTCCCACCGTACTTGCCCTTAGTGGTAACGCCATCGTCATAGCTCAAGTTAATGTTGTATATTGGATCGCTATAAACCAGGTTAATCTTGTTATTACCAACCAACTTTTTGACGTCTTCTAGGCTTGAGGAGTCTCCACAGAAAAGGTAATGTTGGCCCAAGCGAAATAGATCTCCTGTTTTAATATCAGCTGTCTTACTTTTTACCACAGCTTTTTGAGAATCAAACTGATCGTCTTCTGTAGAGAACTGGTCATCCCAGATGTGACTAAGGTCTGATTCTTCGAAGCCAACGTCCAGGAGCATTGAGATATCAAATGCCTTCAAAAGCTCGTAATCCCATGAGCCTCCGTTTTCATTCAATCTCAGGTTTAGCTCCTGTTCTTTCTCTAGCGTGAGGTTGACGTAGACAACAGGCACAGTTTTATAGCCAAGTTTTTTTGCCACTTTGTATCTGGCATGACCACCCACAATGATATTTTTTCTTTCAGGATGAAAATTAACTATCAAGGGGTCAACGAAAGAAAAACGCTTTAAGCTCTCTGTTAGATCTTTTTCTTGTTTCTCTGAAAGCTTCCTCGGATTATAAATCGAGGGATTGAGTAGATTGATATCTACCTCTGTTATTT
>CAYXBZ010000081.1:0-1864 GCA_964463605.1 uncultured Pseudomonadales bacterium
TTTTGCTTGTTGAATCCGATTTATCTTTTTTGGTCTTTAAAGATGATTTGCTAGAAGACATGTCTTCCTTTCTTAATAATTTAATTGTGTATAAAAAAAATGCTTCTCACTTAAGCTGGTACTTAAATCTCTTTTTACTCACCATCAATCTTCGCTTTCGATCTTTTCAATCTCTTTTTTGAACTCGTCGATACTATCAAAATCACGATAAACGGTTGCAAACAACAAATATCCCAAACTGTCAATTTTTTTAAGCCGATTTATCACTAGGTTTCCAATTTGCCATGATTTAATTTCTTTCGTTTTTCCCGCTCGAAGAATTCCCTCTACTTCTGTAATCAGATCCTCAATTTGTTCCAAAGTAACCGGTCGCTTCCAGGTAGCCTTTATCAAACCTCTTTTAATTTTTTCTCGATCAAAATCTTCTTTAGTCCCATCTTTCTTCACCACTTTCAAATCAAGACCTTCAACACGCTCGTAAGTTGTAAAACGCCTTTCACAATCTTCGCACTTTCGACGACGTCGAATAGTAGTCCCTTCCTCAGAATCTCTAGAATCAATCACAATCGTGTCATTACCAAAGCAGTAGGGACAGTTCATTATTTAGATGTGGTCATCTGTAATTAATTGATAATATGCTTAACTTACGAAGCCAGGTTAACAACCACAACAGATTGTGTTCAATTAAACGACTGGGCACAACTCGTTGTGGTTCAACTTTGGTGAGGATAATAAGAATCTCACACTAAATGTGAGATGTCAACTATAACAAAAGATATCTTAAAGTATAATAAATTGCCGAGGAAGCAACGATCGATTACACAAGCAAAAAACAAGAAAAATGACTAGTTTGTTTTATCTACAAGTCTGCTTAAAAGTACTTGGTTTTGATTGTTTAGATCTAAAGCTAGCTCTTTCCCTTTTGCATCAGCTAATTTAATTAGCTCTTTAGCTTGATAAATATTTTTTTCAAGCGCCACAATAGTCAGCTGAAGCAATTCCGATTCATCACTCGAATCAATTAATTGCTGACCAGCCAAGTGAACATATTTTTGAGATTTTGTTAATGTTACAAGAGCCAACTCTTTTTCTTCTTTTTCCAATAAACCCCAAGCATAATCAAGCCTAATCTCTCCATAAACCAGTTGAAGCTCAATTTCCCTATTTCCTGAAGCTGGAATAAGCAATAATCGATCGACAGCAGCCACAAAGGGATAAAGTAGATGATCTGGAAGCAATGCTTCGTTAAAATACAGCTTTTTTTGAGTCGCCAATAATCCCTCGTACGACACTGCCTGACTTGCAGAAATAAGAGATATCGACAAAACTATAATTCCAAACATTATAGCCAGAGAACTATAAACCAGTCGAAGTCTCTTGGGTGAAAGAATAATTTTCATAATTAACAAACTCAAACAAACACCTCAAAATAATTAAACAAATCAGAAATCTTGAATTAAAAATGAATCAAAAGAATCATTCCCCAAACTGCATGCGTGATTATCAGTGGGTAAATATTTTTTTCTTGATTAAAAATTAACGCCTGACCAAAACCAAATAGATACATCAAAGCAATTAGAAATGTTACATCTAAACCAGAAAATTGCAAGAGCAGATTTGGTAGATGAAACAATAAAAAAACAAGACTTGTAAGCAAAATTACTTTACCCCTAGCCTTAAGAAGACCAACTAGGGTAGTTTGAATGAATCCAAAAAAGAATAGACTTTCCCAAAAAGCAGTGAGTGCTGCCAAAAAGAACTCTTTCCAAAAGAAATCTGCCCTAAAGGCAGGCCAAGGAGTAATCGTTTTTCCTGTTGCAACAACAATTACAATTAAAGAAAAAAAACCTATTATCCCTCCATA
>CAYXBZ010000082.1:0-1834 GCA_964463605.1 uncultured Pseudomonadales bacterium
TGGAGCGGGAGACGAACTTATGTTTGAACCGCTCCTGCTTGAAACTCTGGCTCATTTTACCAAGTTAATGAAGGTCTATCAATCTGAGGAAGAGGAGGATTTATATGTTTAAATCTGATCTTTTCGATGAGGAAACCTTTTACCAAGCATTTCTAGTTGATCTTGAGAACTCTCAGGGCGAAGTGATTATCGAAAGCCCGTTTATTACTACTGAACGTATGACAACTCTTTGGCCGATGTTTAATAAACTTCTCAAACGCAGGGTCAAGATTTATGTTATGACTCGTGATCCAAAGGAACATATGCCCAAGTATATGAATCAATCCGAACATGTTATTCAAAAGTTTGAAGAAATAGGCATTCAAAGCTTGATCTGTACAGGTAGACATCATCGGAAGCTGGCAATTATTGATCGCGAGATTTTATGGGAAGGGAGCTTAAATATACTGTCACAAAGTAAAAGCAAAGAATTCATGCGCCGCCTTGAAGGCGGCGGCTTCGCCGTAGATTTATTTAATTTTATTGGATACGACAGATTCCTATAGAGCAAATAGGGGTTAGTCAGGTATACTATGCCTGATGAACGATTCTAACAGTCATACCAATAATAATTTAGATCAACTTCCTTGGATTGATCTTTATAAGGTGTTTAGCTCAGAGGCCTATGCTCAAAGAGTAGAATCTATTCCTAACGAAACACTTCAATTTGCAGCTGATCCCGATAATCGAGAATTCTTAATCAATTCAGCTCGAAAGAGTTTAAAACAGAGCAATACTGACGCAATTGATGAGGGGCAGGCAGAGATTTTAGCAGATTTGATGAGTGTTTTGGCTAGAATGTTTTTGCAGGACAGAGCAAAGCTTAAGAAATAGTAACTTTGAGTTTCAATACTTTTGCAATGCTTTTGATCTTTTCAAACGAAGGATTTACTTCCCCACGCTCAATCATGGCGTAGTAGTTAACCGTCATATCAGCCTTTTTAGCAACCTCAGCTTGAGTCAACTCAAGCTTCTCTCGAGCTTTTTTTACTCGGTTACCAAACTCCTCTCGTGCTTTTGTGTCTTTGGAATCACTATTCATATATTTATATTATAACCTATTTTAAAACAGCTAGCACTTTCTAGTTTCATTTGCTACCATTGTGACAATTATCTGAAACACATATGCATAAATATCGAATATACGCACTCATACATGGTCAGGTTCTCAAGGAGGGGAAAATTTTTGATTGTGAAATCAGAAAGATGGACTTTGAAGAACAAAGCAAAAGATCTTTTTCTCCAATCCAAAGTGTTTTTTCTGAAGGAGAAATGACTGATTATCACAAGACCTACGTCACTTCTTTGCGTTATGTAGATCCAATAAAGACTAAGTCTGAGTATGTAATTATATGTGACATTGAAGAAGAACAACCAAGTGCAGCGCTGGGTGGTGCTATAAAAACTATAGAGAGGATTGCCAGATTTTTTTCTCTAGCAAAGCTAGAAGACGTCAAACTTACTCATGGTAGAAATAGAGGAAGTTTTGAACCATATATTTATCAGGTAAACAAAATCTACTTACTAGATGAAAATAACACCGAATCAGAAATTGAATATAAGCTTGAGAGTGGGCACATGTATTTGCCAGATCGACCCGAAAAAAGTGATTGGGAAAACCCTCTTACTAGTGAATTTCTCGAAGATGTTTATAATCTTCATGATGAAATCTTAGAAAGATCTTTAAAATATTTATATAGATCCTCAATTGGACATTTCTTGCTGGACAGTCAAGAAAAAATTGCTCTTGATCATTTCAAATCAATCGAGATAATCATCAACTCTTTATCTAAAA
>CAYXBZ010000083.1:0-1762 GCA_964463605.1 uncultured Pseudomonadales bacterium
ATCAAGAACATTCCTAAAGTATTGTTTAGAGTACTCTAGGCTAACGTTCGTTGCTCCAACTGCTCCGTATTGAAGTTCATCTCCAAACACAATTGTTTGTTTAGCACGAAGCATGAGTGACAGAGATTCTGCAATAGATACCTGACTTGCCTCATCAATAATGAGCCAATCTATCATGTCTTCTTGCATTGGGAAAAAGTGAGAAACTTTTTCTGGTGGAGCAATGACACAAGGAATATGTTCAAACAATACGTTTGATTGCTCAACTGTGAGCCGTTTATTAGTAGCAATGGTGTTAAGAATTCTTTGAACATCTCCAATATGATCAAGTAATCCCGCAAATCGAGCCTCATTCTTCTTCTGTAATAATCTATATGCCAATTGTTGGTATCTTTGAATCCCAACTGTGTCTAGAAACTGCCATGACTGTGGTTCGATTGATTGATGTAAAGAAATGTATTCTAAAATTTGTTGTGCTTTATCAATATCAGAGAACAGGTTCTGAAGCGTATTAAGTTCATTAATAGAAATATTAACTTCTTTTAGTTGTTGATTGTAATCTTCAAAAAATACTGCAATCAGCTCTTTATGAGATTGATTAAAGACTTCTTTATTACTCGAAACAAATGTTAGTAGAGAATTAATTTGATGAATTGAATTCGGCTTAATTGATTCTGTAAGTGGGACGATTTTATCCAACCAAATATGTGTCTGAGCAAATTTCTTTTTATCATTAATCCAACTAATAAGCTCATCCAAAGAGTACTCTGATAATTTTTTGTCGAAACCATCATTAGCCTTTTGTAGTTCTCGCAGTTCATTTTCTGATAAGTTATCCCATTCTTTTTGTAATTCCTCTGCATTAAAATTACTTATATATAATCCGTTTTTATTTAGAATTTGATTTTCATTAGTTATTTCATCAACTTTCTCTAAATCATGACGTAAAGCAAAAACTGTTTTTTCAATTCCATTTTCTTGAATGAATGAATAAACTTCTGGATAATCAATTTTGACCGCATGTTCCAGCTCTCGAACAGTTGCATTCCCAAATAGTTTTGCACCTAATCCCTTGCTTGATTGCAACCATTGCTCTAATTTGGCTAGTAATTTCTTGGATGAATCATAGTCAAGTTGCTGAGAACTAATTTGCTTTTTATATTGGATATTCTTCAAAGAAGAAAAATCTATTGATTTAAGCTGTGTTTGTTCGTTAAATATTTGTAAAAATTGTTGGAGTTTTTTATCCAAACTATCTAACAAACTAAAATCAACTAATTCATTTTCGTCAGTTTTTTTTAAAGATTCTGAATCTAAATGGGAAACGGCCTCTTGCCAAGCTTCGATTTGACCTTGGTTTGTTGCAATTAAGTTAAATGTATCCAATGAAATAGTTGATGGTGCTTGAGATAAAATGTTTGATACTTTCTTCAAAGTACTCATATCTACAGAAGAACCTCTTTGTGGGATAGGGTCATCTTTAAAAAGAACGTGATGTTTCTCGATAAGCTTTTCTATTGTAGATTGTTGCTGTCCGCTAACAGTTGCCTCGTTCCAGATTTGTTTCACCTGTTCTGATAAATCTTTTTCAAGAGCCTCAATATCCTTTTCTAAAACAGATGCGTCTACTTGAGATGCTCTATTATTGGTGGCGTTAATTACTGGTGAGGATAAAGTATTGTCGATAGTATTTACAGTTTGTTCTCCATTTTTGGTTAATCGTAAAATTGGCGGTTTGGCATGAGGATGAATAGATTTGAAT
>CAYXBZ010000084.1:0-1733 GCA_964463605.1 uncultured Pseudomonadales bacterium
AGGAAGAAAGAACAAAAATATGCCAATCATCGTTTCACAAAATGGTAAAAATGCTTCAAAACTAGATCCCATCAGTTTTGGACTCGAAGACAAACTACAGCAATATATTTACGACAACCCAGAAAGCATACCTCTTTACGATATCAGAGATGATATACAACTATTAATACTGGCTCGTGAGTTTGGCACAAATAGTGGTCCAATTGATGCAGTTGGGATTGATCATGAAGGTCAGCTCTATTTAGTCGAAACCAAATTATATAAGAACCCAGATAAACGTACGGTAGTGGCACAAGTTTTAGACTACGGGGCATCTCTGTGGCGAACTTTAACTGACTTTGATGACTTTTTGCTTCAATTAAACAATCATGTACAGAGGAAATTTGGTATTTCAGCTACCGAGAAAATCCAAGAATACTTCTCACTTAGCGATGATGAGCTTCCAAGTGTTTTGGAGCAGATGAAGATTAATCTTGATGAAGGCAATTTCAAATTTGTAGTTCTGATGGACAGCATTGAAGACAGGTTGAAAGATTTAATCGTCTACATGAACCAAAACAGTAAATTTGATATTTATGGAGTGGAACTTGAATATTATCAGCACGAAAGTTTCGAAATTTTGATCCCCAAGCTTTATGGAGCTCAAGTCAAAAAGGATGTTAGTACGAAAAAGGCAGGTCAAACAGTTATTTCAGAGGAAGAATTCGTTCAGGCTTTTGATCCAAATATACAAGGCATCATCGAAGAAATTCTTAAACTAAACCAAGACATTTCGACTAGAAAAATTAAACTTAAAGGGTTGACTGCTCGTAAAACTCCCAAAAACATTAATTTCTACTATTCATTCTCTCCTGATGAAAGGAATGCCCTAACTATTGCTACAGGTGTAAACAATGGACAGCCCAGTAAACACTTGGATTTTTGGTGCAACAACCCCGACAGACAAGATGAGGTGCTAGAAGCTATTTCAGAAATAATTGGATTGCCAATACATCCACTAGCAGAAAATTCAAAATATGGCATTGTGGCTAAGTGGGATTTGGCAGATATAGATATTGATAAGCTCTTATTACTATTTGATAAGTTAGCCAGCATCGCAAACTAATCTGATTGGTTTATAATGAGTTAACTTACTCAGCAAGGACTAAAAATAATGACAAAAAGTGTTTTACTTCAAGAATTAGTAGAAAAATTAAATAAAAATAAAGCATTCCCAGTATATAAAAAGAAAATCACAAATGATGATCTAAAATTAGTTTTTTCAGATAAAGAATTGAAGAAAAAATCATCAATTAAAAGCTACACCTTAATATTTGGAGTTTTTGTTGCAGTTACTGGTTTATTTTCACTAGATATTGTAAGAATGATTGTGGGTACTACTTTTGCTCTAGGATCTTTGTTCATGGAAAACTCAAATAAAAAGTTTTTGAAGAACAAAATTAAAAAAGATGCAGAAGTTTTAATAAGTGCTTATGAGAATGGATTAGTTGATTTCCATTTAATGGGTGGTTTTGGGACAATCTCCCATGAAGATACAAAAATAATTTTAGAAGACGAAGAAGAATAAATATGGGAAAAATTATTCGACATGGTGATTCATATGGTATTTATAGGATAGAAGGTTGTGAGGTAATTTATGGCGAGAGTCGCTATGTGTACATCAAAAATCTTGGCTATCACTTAACTGAATTGAAAGTGTATGCAGATGGAATGATTGACTGTTGGGGTTTAAT
>CAYXBZ010000085.1:0-1713 GCA_964463605.1 uncultured Pseudomonadales bacterium
TTGAGACTGACAGAATAGCATTGGCTCCCAGCTTGCTTTTAAGTTCAGTGCCATCAAGCTCAAGCATCTTTTCATCTAAAGCTCTTTGATCGGTAACATCCATTCCAACCAGGGCTGGAGCGATAATGTCATTTACATTGGCAACTGCTTTTAAAACGCCTTTACCTAGATATCGGCTTTCATCTTCATCTCTAAGCTCGAGTGTTTCGTGGCTGCCGGTTGAGGCACCAGAGGGAACTGCAGCTTTGGCTGTGATTCCATTTTCTAGCTCGATGTGAGCTTCTACGGTGGGATTGCCGCGAGAGTCCAAGATTTCTTGGGCGACAATTGATTTGATCTTCATTTTATCCTTTCGGATTAATTAATAATTATGGTCCAAAAGTGAAGTCTGATTATGAAGAATAACAAGACATACGTATTATATATCTCTGAGTCAGAAAGAAAAGAATTGATTATCTGGCGTTAATAATTTGAACTCAAAATTAGTTCCAGTTGTGTAATAATTGATCTCAGTTGTGGGGCACAAAGCACATTACTAATGAACATCGATCACATGAAACAAGATTTAACAGCCTTTATTAAGGGTTTTAAGTATGCCTTTGACGGTATTATTGTTGGGATTAAGGAAAGAAATATGAGGGTGCATATATTTGTGGCAATCGCGGTAGTGGCCCTTGGACTTTTGGTGAGTTTAACGAGAAACGAGTGGATGATGGTGGTGATCTCAATTGGGATGGTTTTTTCAGCTGAGCTGTTTAACACTGCTATTGAAAATCTTGCAGATATCTTAAGAGATGAAGACAATTTGAGTTATCAGGCTACAAAAAATGCCAGAGATTTGGCAGCTGGTGCCGTGTTGATGGTGTCGATTGCGACGGCTATCGTGGGGGCTGTGATTTTTTTGCCGAAGATGGTAGGAATACTCCTTTAAGTTTTTTTAACAACTTATCTACTTTGGATACAGTGTGGTCTAAGAATTCACCTCCAGTTTTCTTGTAAACTTTTCTTAGGGAGTCTGTTAATAACCCGGCATCACTTGATAATTGCATCGTTTCAGCTCCTGTCAAGAATGCTGTTGATTGCTGATGTGACTCAAGAGCTGATCTTAACTCAATAACAGCGAATGCTGCTCCTAATGCTGGTGAATGCTGTTCAATAGCGAGACCACCAAGTATTGCCAAAGCTAATCGAGCTGTTGTAATTGACTCTGATAATACAAATGCTATTAAAGCATGAACTTCCACTTGCGATAATGAATCAACTCGATCTAGTAGGGTTAAGAAAGCGCTTTCATTTAATTCGACGCCATCAGCTAAATTATCACTCTTAAAGACTTCTTCCCAAGGTGTGTTATTTGGATATGAGTCAGTTTGGGATTCAGGTTTATTCATTAATGAGATGTATTAACTAATGGTCCAAATTATATCATATAATAACAAAATATACAAAACTTTGAGAAATAACCTTTGCTCAGTTTGCACAACTTTAAAATATTTCAGAAAAATCAACCACTGACAAGCCAGGCTAAAGAAGATAAAATATACTACTGCTATTGACTTAATTCTGATTATACCCCGTAGCTTGCTGCGGGGAACAAATCAGAATGGGGGTTCTAGGGGGATTCCCCCCTAGTGGAGCTTCGGGGTCTAATACCCCGTAAGCGACAGGGGAGCAGGCTTTGATCTTGCAAAGCAAGACAAAATGCTGAGGGGT
>CAYXBZ010000086.1:0-1710 GCA_964463605.1 uncultured Pseudomonadales bacterium
ATTTTCGGTCAGTATAATTATGCTTACAAAGGGTCAAAAAATCAAGAAACAAACTGTCAGGGCAAAGTAGTAATGTCCTATTTGAGCAAAGTTAAAATGTCCTATTGGAGGTAAATAGGACATGCAAGAGAATAGGACAATCGAATTGACCATCAAAGAAATCAACCGCTGTGAATTACTCAAAATGTCAGACGAAAAACGGTTGACACAAAGGGAAGGAGCAAAGCGACTGAAAATCACTGAACGGCATTTTAGGCGATTATTGCAGCGCTATCGATTACATGGGCCAGCAGGGATCGTCTCTGGCCATCGGGAGAAACCCAGCAACAATAGAATGAAACAAGAAAAAAGAGATAAGATTCTTGAAAGGATAAACGACGATTATCCTGATTTTGGACCAACGCTGGCCAGTGAAAAGCTGTGGGAGCGAGATGGGCTCAAGGTTAGCAAAGAAACAGTGCGACAGCTGATGATAACCGAGGGACTACATAAACCAAAAACAAGGTCAAACGAGAAAGTCCATCAGATGCGAGAGCGAAAGCCACATCGCGGGGAGCTAGTACAAATTGATGGATCTTATCATGCCTGGTTGGAAGATAGAGCTGACAAAGCTTGCTTACTATTATTCATTGACGATGCCACCAGTGAAATTCTAGCTGCACGATTTGTACCTCATGAAACCTTTTTTTCCTATGCAGACCTGTGTAAACGTTATTTTCACCAACATGGCCTGCCAGAGGCCTTTTATGCGGATCGTTTCAGTGTTTTTCGGGTCAATCACAGCAATGTAACCACGACAGAAGCACTAACAATGTTTGAAAGATCCTTGAATGAATTGGGGATTGAATTGATCTGTGCTTCATCACCACAAGCAAAGGGGCGTGTCGAGAGAGCCAATCAAACACTCCAAGATCGACTGATCAAAGAAATGCGGTTAGCTAGGATCAACAATTATCTAGAAGCAAATGCGTTTCTTGACGACTTCATTCCTACCTACAATGATAAGTTTGCTGTCCTTCCTGCCAGCCTAATTGACAGACACGAACCGCTCCGCCCGGAAAACGATCTCGATTTGATCTTTACCAAGCGCTATACACGTAAGCTCTCAGACAACCTGGAGTTTCAATACGAGTGGGTCGTGTATCAGATCCAAACCGATAGGCCAACTTATGCACTCAAAGGACGGGAAGTAACTGTTTGTGAAGATGAAGAGGGTAGCGTTACTGTTTTGTTGAATAAAAAACAACTGGATTTCAGAAGATTTTTTCGACAACCCAAGCGAAATGCACTGGCCAGTTCAAAGAACATTGAAGAAAAATCTTATAAACCTGCCTCAGATCACCCATGGAGAACTTATGGCCAACGGATTAGCGGCAAACCCATTCCAGTGTCTGAATAGGGCCTCTTCACAATAACATCCAGTCTTGATTGTTAGCCAGGGGGATATTTCATTAAATGCTCGCATTCACTTCCAAATACCTACGTGTTGTGATGCGTGATCTTTTTTTGAGTTTTTCGCTTTTTTTGCCTCCGGATGGGCAGTTTTTACCGAAGATGGACAGAGACTTTCTCTGCCCATCCGTCGGCACTTATACAGCGCTCCGGTTGCTCTCCAGCAGAGCCGTATCCTCTGTACAAGTTATTATTATTGTATCATTAGGACATTTTAACTTTGCCAGAGAGTAGGACATTTTAACTTTGCCTTGACAG
>CAYXBZ010000087.1:0-1706 GCA_964463605.1 uncultured Pseudomonadales bacterium
TTCCATGCCTTTCTACCTGGATTAATAGATAATTGATGCTACTCTAATGACCAGGAAAACAACTGTTCTGTTGTGTGAAGATATTCTTTGATAAATTTTATATACTATAATCAAGTCTTCTATCCACAAAGGATAAAGAATTATCTTAAACGATCGGGGAATCCGGGTGTTTTTGGCGTGCGCCTGTACACCAAAAACACCTTGACCGCGATCTTGAAAGGCCAGAATTATTATGTCGAATTTCAGAATTAAGAATTTTCAGGCTGACGATATACCAGCCTTAATGCAAGTACAGCAAGAATATGCAAAACATTACCCCGGTGTTATGGTGTTACCCGCTGAGTTGTATTTGTCGCCAGCATTTCACCAAGGGCAGGATGTTTTTTGTGCGTATCATCCAAATGGGCAAATGTTAGGGTTTTCGGTCGTCTATGCACAGCTCTCTGATGACCCTCAAAGACGATTTCATACCATCTGGGCTGAAGTAAAAGTTATCCCCTCCATGAATCCAGTGCTGGTTTTGCGTGACGCATTACTAGATCATATTTATAAACGGATAAAAGAATTAACATCATCCCACACTCATATTCCTTGCAAGGTAAATTTCCAGTACTTTCCCTATGAAGTTGAAAGTATTGCATTCGTCAAAAATAGAGGGTTCAAATATTCAACGAGTGTTTATTCAATGCAGCGTGACCTCGCTGATTTTTTGCCACCCATTATCCTACCATCTGAATTTCAGTTAAAGCCATGGCGATTGGAAACACAAGCTGAAAAAGAGCAATATGTGCAGGCACGCAATCTTTGTTTCCCTGATTCACCCATATCTTTAGAGGAATGGATTTACTTCATGGGTTCATCCAGCTGGTTATCCGGAACGAATTTTGCTGTTTTTCAAAAGGAGCAACTGGTTGGCTGCCTGACCGCTTTTTGGGACGAAGAACAAAATCGTAGTCAAAAACAAAAAATTGGATACACCGAATACATCTTTGTTTGCCCTCCCTGGCGGAGAAGGGGAATTGCCACAGCAATGATAACGTCGGCATTACAGTATCTAAAAGACCATGAGATTAAATTCGCGCAATTACAGGTCAAAACCGACAACCGCGATGCCCTTCATTTATATGAGAAATTAGGCTTTGTTATCTCACAGGAAAGTGGGCTCTACACACGCATCTTACAGTAGCTTTTTTCCCATCTTATGGAGGGGGGAGATAATGTAGAAAATCTGGAAATGGGTTCATTTCTGACGATAACCATGCACCAGAACGATAATTACACCAGAAAGAATTAATACCGCTGTAAAATAGAACATCGTTGAGGGAATCTCTTTAAATAACAAATATCCCATAATTGCAGAAAAAATGATTTGACCCAAATTCGCCACACTGACAACCTGCCCTCTGAAATTTTTCATTGAATAATTCAGTAAGGTATGCCCTCCAAATGTCGGGATGATTGCCAAACCGAAGAAGATTAAAACATTGGTCAGCGTATAGGTTTTGATTGGATTAATTAACAGCAATGCACTCAGAAAACAGAAAATACCCGCAGTCAGGTACAGTGGCCACATATAAAGCCACAACGGCAAGCGACCACTGTTTTTTCTTCCCTGAGCAAAATAAGCTGCCAGAAATAACATCGATATAAAACACAACAAATGTCCACGTAAATCTGCTGCAGATAAATCTACCCGACCAAAACTA
>CAYXBZ010000088.1:0-1664 GCA_964463605.1 uncultured Pseudomonadales bacterium
TCACCCTAGCTCCAAAATTAGATATTATTCTTAATAACAGGGGTAATAGAGAGCTATCAAAATGGGAGATAAACAGAATTAAGCATCATTATCAAATTGGAATTCATAATCCTGAATTTGGCACGATTATTGATAATAGCAATCAAACTCCTGAGGAAACTCTTGAGTCAATTAAAAATTGTTTATTTTAGAATTGATTATTGTTAGAGCAATCTACTTTTACAAACTTTTTACCGCCGCTTCCGCATTACTATCTTAATCTTCTCCTAAAATTATCTTCGCCTGCCAACCACTGATAAATTGCTAAAAAAATCATTGCTTGATCTAAAAATAACCAAGTTTCAGAGGTGACTCCACTTCTAACGTTTACTGCATCAACAAAGCCATTTTCAGTCCAAGCTTCAGCCTCCTCTGCCAATCGGCATAAAATTGCCAATACTTCATCTGCAGCATAAGGTAGAGCCAAAAATAAGGCGTGCGGCGTTACCACATCAAACCCATTTTTACTGTAAGCACCAACTCCAAACTCTGTATAAGTTTTCCCAGGATCATCACATGGAGAAAATCCCCAATAACCATGCTCTTTCCCTGCTTCCCGCTGTTGAGTAATTAAATCCAAGATTGCTCTATTTGATAAATCTTGTTCATCAAATACCAACAATGGCATTAAGGTCTCAAACACCGAACCACCATAAGATGAGTCCGGAAAATGATCAAGATAATGCCATAAAGTTTCTCTGTCAATCTGTTTTAACAAGTAACTAACATAATACAGAATGCGAGCTTCAGATAAATATGTGCTTGGATAATGATAATCAGTTAACTCTCCAGATTGATGTATGCCACCTACAAAACTGCCAGTGCTTTCATTAAAGAAGACTCTGAAGTCCATTTGGCCCAAGATTTCAGCAATTGCAGGCTCCAGTTCTTGAAAATACTCACTAGCTATAAGTAAGCCAACTGCCAACCAAGCGTTATCCACACTTGAAACAAATTCCTCAACTTCACACTCTTCTCCTGAATTAGTTGGCCATAAAGCAACGGGTTGGCAACTATCTGTATGATGCCAATTCACAAACATGCCTTGTTTAATCTTTAAATTTTTAACGGAATTGATTAGAAGTTCCACTTGAACTAGGGCTTGGCTCCTATCTATAAAGGCTTGTTGATCAGCTGCAACATAACTCAACAGAGCTAGGCCGATATTGGATGGTGAAGTAATTTTCAATAAATGAGTTTCCCCATTTCTCAACTCAACTCTGTCAAAGGGTAGACCAGTAATGGGATCGAGGTGGTTTTGTAAAAAGGTCCAAGTTTGATGGGCTATTACCTCTAAATCAATAATTACTTCAGAATCTGAGGGCTGAGTATTCTCTTCCACACCGCCTGGCAACGGGGACATCAGAACTGGTGGTGATGCAAACTCAGTTCGAGTCATAAATGCTCGTTTCTAAGTGTAACACAATAGCTCAGATGCCAAAACGCTATTTAGCAAGGCTGCTAGTCATAAAACCAGTACAATGATAAAATAGTGGTCTATTTGTCAGGAGGAGGTGTCGCATAGTGGCCAATTGCACACGCTTGGAAAGCGTGAGCCTCACGGCTCCGTGGGTTCGAATCCCACCACCTCCGCCAAACACCCTTGGTTGCTCCAAGACCCATCA
>CAYXBZ010000089.1:0-1659 GCA_964463605.1 uncultured Pseudomonadales bacterium
CTAAACGACTAAATATCAATAGCGGTACGAGAAGTCCGGTAACAACAAAAAATCTTTGCAGAAAACTTTTTGCTGCATTAGGCTCGGCCATCATATTTGAATGGTTATGATGACTGTGATGCCTGATGTCATCTGGTTTTGTACTTGAATTAATTAAGACTAAATCCATTCCTCCACACTTAGAACACTTACCAGGTTGGTCAGAAGTAATTTCAGGGTGCATCGGACAAGTGTATTTGTGATCATTGTTATCCACAGTTCCATTATTAGAGCTAAAGACCTTTTTGACAAATTTATAAACTAAATACATTCCAACAGCAGTAAAAACTAAGTCTAGACCAGGCGCACCGTTAACCGTTTTTGAAATACTAAAGGCAATATTGTTGATCGATTTAGTAACCTGGCTTTCTGCCACCGTCATTCCCAATTTTCCGATAGATGTGAGCCAGAGCATCAAAACACCGGTTACTCCAAATATAAGTGCAGCAACAACATTGGAAACAAAAATATAATAATCTTTCTGTCCTATTTTTATCTGCCCAATTATCTTTTTTAGGACTGGGGCTTGTAGAATATTTTTTTTATGAATCCAAAGTGATGCCAAATATAATGGTGTAACCATGCCAAATACGTAAGCCGCTCCTACACCCAAAGATTGAAAAAATGTGGGGCTCAGTGAACTTAAGGCCACTACTCCGATTAAAACCGGTGCACAGCATGCGCTGGTAATCCCTGAAAAAATTCCTAAAGTAAATGTTGAAAGCACATCATTGTGTTGTTTACCATTTTGTTTGAGAGAAATATGGGGTATTGGCAATTTCACACCTAGAAAAGATAGCCCAGCTAAAAGCATCATAAAAATACCACCGAAAATGTATGTTTGGTCATGAAGTTCAAAAAACAATGATTGCAAAGCCTTGGCACCCAGGACAATCGGCATCATTACCACCAGAATGCCCAAAGAATAAATCAGAGTCATAAAAAGCACCTGCCTGCGCTCTTTAAAGATATTGCCAAGGTAGGCGGGAAATAGATAAGAAATACAGCAGGGAGCAAAAAGTGCCACTATTCCAGCGATGTATGCGGCGACTAGTGAGATTTGATATAAGCCTGAGGGTTCCATTTTATTTGTCAGCTTTCATCCAAAAATATCTGAATAATACGACTAGAAGGATAATGAGAAGAACATTAATGATTTCCCAAAAATAACCAAAACTAGGATTCATTATGTTTGTCATCATTTCTTAATAACGTTAGCTGTAATAGTTGCTGAAAGTTGGGGAAAATTTTGATTGTCGGTATCAATGTAAATAGTTCTGGTCAGATCTCCTAAGTCAGTATCGTCTTTGTGTACCGCTGGATTAAAAGAAACCTTCACCAGGGTTGATTCATAAGGCTCCAGAGAATCTTTTTCCACTTCTGCGCTAGTGCAACTGCAGGAAGTTGACACTTTTGTTATTTCAAGTTTCAGAGTGGAGAAGTTGGTTAGGGTAAACTCGGCTTCAGAAATTTCTCCATATATTACGGTTCCTAAGTCACGAGTTACTGGGCTGATTTCAATAGCTTCATTTTGTTCTTTATAGCCGTTAATTCCACCAGCTAAATTAATAACATTGGTATACCCAAGATTCTTGAGTTCAACAGCGGCTTCTTGACTCA
>CAYXBZ010000090.1:0-1597 GCA_964463605.1 uncultured Pseudomonadales bacterium
AAACTGTATGAATGTGAAGAAAAAGGGTTGAATGCTCTAGCTCTGGTGAAATTCTTTACCCCAGATAGCAACTGGACCTGGTATGCCAGTGAGTTTGATGGGGAGGATATCTTTTTTGGTTTGGTCTCCGGCTTTGAGGTGGAAGTGGGTTATTTCTCATTGTCAGAACTACAATCAGTACGCGGTCCACTCGGTTTGCCTATTGAGCGCGACCTGTACTTTGTTCCGAAAACTTTACAAGAATTAATGGAAAGACATAAACGGGAGAGATAGCACTACGGAAACCTGCCTGACAAAAATTACCAGCCTTATCCTCACACCACCGTGGCCAGAGTTAATTGGCAATGCATTAAATTACACCAGTAGGGTCTTGCATGGCTTTGCATATGAGGGAATGTACCATGTGCTTGATTACCAATCTACACTTGAGCTGTTGGATGAAACAGGCAGATTTGCTCGATTTCAAAAACAAAAAAATGTTGAGTATTTGCAGGATAATATCATCGCCCATCAAGACTGTGCTTGGGGTGATGGCAAGATCCTGCTGAATTATAGATGTCATCCAGGGAAGGCTGTGGATCGCTATCGATCAGGATACAAGACCTACATACTGCTCGCACTACATGAGGTCAAGAATAGAGGAGATGTAGACAGTTTTCATATCACATGGAAGATGAAGGATGGTTTTTTAAAACCGGATGGCTTTTGGGAAACGATTATCTCTCAGAAGACAAGACAATTAAGCATAAACATAATTTTTCCAAAGAAACGCCTCCCATTGCGAGTAATAGTAGAGGAAACAAACCATCGGAAAACACACATCATAACCAGTGAGGAAAGAACTGTTTTGCCAGATGGTCGATTGAAAGTTAGTTGGGCTAATAAAAATCCCCGCTTGTTTGAAACCTACCTGATGAAGTGGCTCTGGTGAAAAATGAAGACGATGAGTGAGAAAACTCATCGTCTCATCCGAACCTAACCAGAACCGCCGCCCATCGCGCCCTCCTTTTCCCTGAAAAACGAAAAACACAAAATGGAATTATGAAAGTTCTGTGATGTGTTTCTATTATATGCGATATAGCATATTATTACAAGGGCTTTTGAGGCTTTCTACCAGCTTTGGCGCGGTTTCTGAGATAGTTTGAAAGTGCTTCCTCAGTTGTAACCCAAAAAGTATCAATTTTCTTTGCCCAAAGTTTTCCTTGAGATATCATCAGACGTAGATGATTGGTAGTCAAGCCAGTGATTTCGGATGCCTGCCGGAGTGAGATTAATTCATTGAGATTTGGTCGGTAGTCTTCGCAATTATTTCCCATAACGTGATTATAGCGTTTAAATGCTATGGAGAAAAAGCTGCAGCTGTATCATTTTCGGGTGATATCTGCAAAACCGCAATAAATATGCTATTGTATGATACGGAGCTACTACTCTGTTCAATGTCGGACTGAACTACCTTCGTTTTTCTGGGTGTAGCTCCATTGTTATTAGACAACTTCCTTCAACACTTATTTCGGGCAGTTGGTTTTCTCGGGTGTTCAGCTTTCTACTTGCTCAAACAATTTTTTATTGTTTCAGCCCATAATATTATATTGAATTT
>CAYXBZ010000091.1:0-1535 GCA_964463605.1 uncultured Pseudomonadales bacterium
CATTAAAAATGAAAACCAATTACTAATCCCACTTATCATTCAGGTAAGGATTCCGCGAATTCTTACCGCCGTTCTAGTCGGAGCAGGTTTGTCCATTTCCGGATTGGTAATGCAGACCATATTCAAGAATCCATTAGCAGATCCGGGAATTTTAGGCGTAAGCCAGGCATCTGGATTTGGTGCAGCCTTAGGCATCATGATAGGACGAGGATCGATGTTATGGACGCAGATACTAAGCTTTATGTGCGCTATCTCTGCCTTAGTGCTGGCATTGCTCATTTCAAAAAAAATTTATGGGAAGAGTGTTTTATCACTGATTCTGGCGGGTATTGCCGTTTCAGCTCTTTTTTCTGCAGGCGTTGGAATTATTAAGTACATTGCAGACCCCATTGACCAGCTACCAAGTATCGTTTATTGGCTGCTAGGTAGTTTATCAACAGCAAATTGGCACACTTTGATTAGAACTATGATTATTGTAGGACCGATATTGGTGTTTTTTTGGTTTTACCGCTGGCGTTTGAACATCCATGCTTTTGACCGAGAAGTTGCTTTTTCTTTAGGATTAAACAATAATAAAGAATTGAATTTTGTCCTTCTTTGTTCTGTTCTATTAACCTCTACGATTATTTCAATTTCAGGCGTAGTGGGCTGGGTTGGGTTGATCATTCCGAACCTTGTGAGGCTGACCGTAAGCGCTGACACACAGAAAAGTATGCCCGTTGTTATGGTGTTGGGGGGGATTTACGCCTTGATTTGTGACAATCTTGCCAGGTCTCTTTTACCGGGAGAGATCCCATTAGGGATATTCACCGCCTTTTTTGGATCAATCTTGTTTATATTTCTGCTGCATAAAAAGCAGGGGTTCCTGTGAGTTCTAATAATAATTTTTCCCTGGTAATTCAAAATATATCATTTTCATATGGAGAATTTGAAAGAAATGTTTTTAAAGACATCAGCATTGAAATACCAAAAGGAACTGTTACTTCTATATTAGGTCTTAATGGTTCCGGTAAAACAACCCTGCTCCTTATCATATTGGGATTCTTGAAATCAAAAACAGGTGAAATATTACTAAAAAGTGATAATGGTAAACTGGATCAAGAACATTTGAATGGAAAAGTAGGGTATTTACCCCAAAGAGAAAATATTCCATTTGATTATCCGGTAAATGAATTTGTGTTGATGGGAAGGTTACCATTATTAAATCTTTTTGGAAGACCTGAAAAAGAAGATTATGAAGAAGTTAATAAAATTCTGGCGTTATTAAATTTGTCAGAATTATTAAATAAAAAATTATTCGAGATAAGTGGCGGAGAATTACAGCGAGTGCGTATAGCAAGAACTCTGATACAAAATCCAGTGATTGTTCTTTTAGATGAACCGATGACTCATTTGGATATTAAACATAAACAATATGTCATGCAAATCATGAAAAAAATGGCCGATCAGGGAAAGATCGTCATTTATTCATCACATGATCCTTTAGATGCAATAAAAAGAAGTGATTACTGCATATTAATGACAAAAGAGGGGAA
>CAYXBZ010000092.1:0-1523 GCA_964463605.1 uncultured Pseudomonadales bacterium
CCAACGCCAGCATACAGATGATGGCCACAACATCGATGCGGAAAACCTCAAAAACGAGCATGATAATAGTAACTACGAGGATAATTAGCACAGTGATGATGAGTGGGTCCATGTCCAAAAGTTTCTCCTATTTTTATTAGGTTTTTTTGAGTTGGTGTAAAGTACCGCAAAAACATCTAAAAAAACCTAGACTAACAGGGGCATACCGCGTAGTCGATATGAATACGTAAGTTTGGTACAGAAACATCACATTCATGATAAAGATCGGGGTTCACTTCCAAGCCACTTTTTAGAGCATAAATCAAGGGCAAATCCCCTTCATTGCGGATAAAAGGATTTTTGTATACCCGCCCTATCAAATAAGTGTTTGCTTTGTCTCTCCTGTAACCCAAACTCACGTTATATTATATCTTACGAAAAATGACCTATTTTTGTCCCAAAAAAACCTTAAAAACATCTATACTTTGTCTTTAGATATTTGCACCTGTTGCTCCTCAAATTATTCTCGCCGATCTCGAGGTTTTCGTTTTACAAAAGGTAAGGCATCTTGATCCTCCCAATAAACTTGCAATAATTATTAATTGATTTGTCTCGTGCCGACCATGGTTATAACTGCTCCTTAAATTATTAATCAGAAGAGCCTGGGAAGGGCTATTACTTGCTGCTTCCCAGGCTCCTTTGGTTGGATATGGTTGACTTATTTGTTCAGTTGATTGAAAGGATTGATCATATTGACTGAGTGGGCTTTGTAGAAGTCTTCGCTCTTTGTAATACTGATCCTCTTGTCCAACTCATCCAAATTTGTGTCTTCAATCTTCTGAAATTTTGATACGCTGTTGGCTTTTACGACTTTTGCAGCGTGTGGCTTTCTGAAGAAGAAAGAAAAGATATTGATTCTATTGGTGACTAACATTTCGAACTCCTTTTTTGACTGTACAACTTTCTTGCGGAACAGGCAGTTATTTTCATTCTTACCTGCCAGGTCTTCTGGGTTAAGCGTTTAGAGATTAAAGTGGACATTTTTCCTCACAAAATTACGATCTACCCGGCTTTCGAGGGTCTCTTCTCTTGACTGAAAGGATCACCAGTCCCAGGTCATTGATTTTCGCCAGGATGCCAAGTAAGGCAGCCTGATCGATCACTTGCCCTACCAGGAGGGTCTTACCTTCTTGTTGGGTGACGGTAAAGCCATCAAACCAATCAGACCAGCTCTCATTGAGCGTCCCTTTTACGTGAATTCGGTAGGACGAGGGTGATTCATACATTTCTCTGTTTGTCATGGCCTGTCTCCTGTTATCTTTATTGTTTAATGCATAGTATCCCTGGCAATTTGATGAGTTGTCATCATCAAGTTTGATGATTTGCGATCTTGAAACTTGATGATTCAGCCAGCGTGTCGATATAAAAAATTCCCCGCTGGCTGGCGGGGAATGAATTATCTGGAAGGTCTGGATCTCAGAGCAAGCCCAGATCCCGGGCTTTTTGGAGGGCTTCCAGCCGTCCGTGTACATTCAACTTGAGAT
>CAYXBZ010000093.1:0-1520 GCA_964463605.1 uncultured Pseudomonadales bacterium
TGGAGCGGGGGACGGTACTCAGCTCGAACCTGTTTGATCTGGATGACTATATCAAAGAATATCTTAAATCAAATCCAGAACTGCCATTTGGTTCTCAGTTGTATATTATTTTTAGAGAACTCATCACCAGCGATTTAATTTTACAACTTAAAGAACTCAAAAATTACCTTAATATTAAGAATTTCAAAATTAACTAACTTATTCTTGTCTATTTTTTAACTCTTCATAAATCTGTGTTAACTGGTCCAATCTCTCAGGTTCAATTAATTCTCTTAACTCAGGTCTTAAAAATTCAAGAATTTTAGGTCCAAAAAGAAGTACATTATCTTCTGCCTTTTCTCTCATAGCCTCTATTTGATCTTCTTCACTTTTACCATCCAGAGCCTTCAATTGCCCAACTTGAGCAATAACTCCTATTGCATGCCCATATTGAGCCGGTAACTCACTTGTAGATCCGGCTTGAATATCTTTAATTTGTTGATCTAATTCTTTTAGCATATTTGTTGATATATTTTGTATCAGTTAATGTAAATTAGTGTTTATTTCTGTCACTTTATGAGCTGGGGACGGTACTCAGCTCGAACCTGTTTAAATATATCACTCCAGATTTAGTGCTTCAGCTTAATGCTCTAAAAAAACACTTAGGTATTAAGAATTTTAAAAGATCTAATAATTGAATCTCTACTTTGGTTGAACAGTAACTTTCACTCCGGGTACAGAGCTAGAATTATCTGTATATGTGATGCCTTCAGAAGTCCAGTTTAAATCGGTCTTGCCGTATTGGCCTCTAGAAGTAGATATATTTGATTTCACAAGGTGGTCATTTGTACCATCTCTATTAATAATATAGAGATCCAATTTATCAGTAACATCAAGCTGGCCAATGTTATCTATTACTGCTCTTAGGTATGCAACTTGGATACCGTCAGGACTCCAAACTGGACTCACTAATGAATAGTCACCCACCTTAGCATTTCCTGAACTGTCAGTTCCTATTACTATTAATTTCATTTGCGATCCATCAACATTACTTGTCCAAAGTTGAGTTGCGGTAAAGTTCTTACCATCGAGCCAAGCATGGTGTTTGCCATCAGATGAAATTATTTTTGTGGCACTTTTCATTTCTACATTACCAACTTCAGACTCCATAGGATTTTGCGTAGGTGCAGGAGAAGTCGTTACCGCTGTTGGTGATAAATTAACTGAGGGTGTAACTCCTGTTTGATTTTGGTTAAGTAGATTCTGTGGTTGATTGACGGAAAATTGTTTCCCTAAATAGTATCCGCCAAAAGCCGAAACAGCAGCACTAACTAGAACAGTTAATAACATTGGTATCAACAAATTTGTTTTTGTTTGTTGCGGAGTGGAAATTTGATTAATAGGTACTGAATTAACAGGAGGAGTACCTGATGAGTTGGCGATTGGTTGATTTTCCATAATTAAATACTATCAGTTTTCGAAATGTTTTACTATGTGATTTGTTGGTGATTTATGTAAATTACTGTTTATTTCTGTCACTT
>CAYXBZ010000094.1:0-1518 GCA_964463605.1 uncultured Pseudomonadales bacterium
CATCGCCTTGTAATAATTTACTGCTGCAATAAACAACATTCTTAAAACTGTATAAGTAATGATGCCTATCACAATCGCCACAATTGCCTTGCGACTAAAATCGGTTGCATCTGATAAAGTGAAACCTCTATTTTCTTCTGAGCGATTGGTCATAAAAGATTTAAAAATTTGTTAATCTATCCAGACTACATTCTCCTTAATCCACTCGATTATTTCCAGTGTGTCCGCATACCTATCCAAAGAACCCATGATTACAATCAGCAATGAGTGATCATCCTCTTCCCATAAAGAAACCAAAACCTGCTGTGCATAAAATGTAGTGCCTGTTTTGACTCCCTTGATCTGATCAAGCTGATGCAACAACTGGTTTGTATTATACAGATTATATTGATGACCAGTTAGTTGATCTTTGATTTGATATGTTTTTGTTGATACAAGTTCACGCAAAAGTGGATTTTTTAAGACCTCTCTTACCAAGATTGACAAATCCCAGTTAGTAGTTAGCTGCCGATAATCATCAATTCCTGTTGGATTGGTAAAGCTTGATTGATGCATTGATAACTCAGTAGCTTTTTGATTCATTTGATTAATGAAACCCTCATAACCCTCCGGATGATTGTTTGCCAAAATTATCGCTGCATCATTGCCAGAATTAATCAAAATTGAGGCTAAAAGATCACGCACAGAGATTCGTGCTCCCCACAAAAAACCAACCTTGTTGCCCAAGGTATTGAGTGCGCTGTCTGTTGAAAGCACTTGATCTAAATCATAAGTATCAACTGCCACTAAAGCCGTCATTAACTTAACACTTGAGGCAGGATGTAAAGGTAAAAACAAGTTTCTTGATTTTATGATGGTGGCAGAGTCAGGATCCATGATTAAATATGATCTTGCTGAAACTGTTGTAAATGGGTCATCAAGCGGAGAGTAATTTGATTGAGCTATCGCAGGATATGGTTGAGGGTCAATTAAAGAGAGTGCTTGCGGAGTTTCTTGAGTTTGATAACCCTCAATCGGTTGATAACTACCCTGAATTAAGATAAGCAAGCAGCACAAAACAAGCGCAAAAAGTTGATCTGGGCGAAAAGTAAGTCGTGATAACACGGTGAATTTATAGTAACTCTATAGACTTGTAATCAACTACTGTGAAAAAGACTCAATTGCTGGCTTTTCAAACCTAATAAAGTCCTCTAATTCCATCAAAACTGATCTATCTTTCCTGCCAACATTAAAAGCAATTTGCTTTTCTGCCAGCAACGCTTCATCAACAATAGTCTTCATCCCCATCACACTCCCAAAAGGAGGAATTGATCCAACCTCTAAGGCAGTTTTTGCCAGCACCGTCTCTTTTGATGCCATTGCCAACTTTTTAAAACCAAGAGCAAGTTGCAACTTTTCTAAATTTGCTTTTTTGTCGCCAGGAAGTACTAGTAATAAATATTCTCTATCGGCTTCAACCACCAGTGCTTTAGCAGCCTGAGATAAAGAAGTGCCTCTTACATCAGCTGCTTCTTGGCT